>CAYRMO010000082.1:0-11941 GCA_964425355.1 uncultured Algimonas sp.
TTTCGTTTTATTCCGAAAAATAAAAACGGACAGTCATATTACATTGAGAATAATTCTCCAGAGGGACTTTATTATATGGACGGCAGAGGCGGATGTAATGGTGCTGAAGCGGGTTATTTGCAAAATGGGTGGAGCCTCGTTTCAACAGGCGTGAGCCCTTCGACTGTAAAGTCATGTAGCCAGACATTACACATTGAAGACGCGCGTATGGCACGCGCTTTTGCAAAAGTTCGGACATTCACAATTACAGAAAAAGGTAATTTGATTTTGCTCGATGAAGGCAAACAAGCGCTTCTAAACTTAAATCCCGTACAGTAGCCGCGCTGACTATAAGAAGGATTCTTAGATGAAAGCGTTGAGACCAAAATCAAATCATAAATCATATCAGTTCATAATTTTATGGCATGAAGGCCCTGTTGCGTAACTGGCGATATGAGGTGGAAAACCACCTAGAAGCACTCCATAAACCGCTGCTCGCTTGGGCATTCAAACAAGAAGGATAGGATATGGAATACCTTATTTGGCAAAGCTCTTCCAAGCATCAGTAAATATAGTGCCTGCGTCAGCACTTTCGACAATTCTGCCATGAGACATGATTATACGGTTGATCGGCCAGCTTGATACCGTGTCAATCATATCCTGGATAGACGATTTATCCTTAACCGAAAATCTGTGGTAAAACGCAACATTGGGCCGGCCATAATTTCCAATCATCCAGAAGAATAATTTTTCTGCAGGATATTGCTCAGATTGATAATTATACAACAGATCGGCTGTAACTAAGGTCTGGCTAGGTTCGTGGAAAATCATGGTCTCTTGAATACGATGCCCCGTAAGTGTGAATTTTTTTATGTTGCTATCGTTTCCAAATTCAACATCAGGTGTGATTATTTGCGCTCCGTCCACCGCTCCAATTTTTTCCAAGAGGCCTTCTGCAACCCAGCAATTGGCTTCAGGAAATGTCGCAACACAGGATCTTAGATACATATAATGCATCTTGTTTGGAGCGATAATATCGGTAATCGTGCCTAACGCACGAATAGATTCAACGATTTCGGCGTCTAGTGCAACGGGTGAGTAAAGTAAAAGCCCAGATTGCGTTTCAAGGATCGTCATGCGCAGACTGCCACGACAGCCAAGGGAAAGAAAATAAGATTCAAGACACCATACACCGTCGTCAATTTTTTTGATTTTTCCTAACGACATTCAGTCAACCTTTTTGATCTTGTTGGCTTATCTATCCGCTTGTCCTGCATATAGGAATTTAGTTTCAGATAAACCCAGAGTCAGGTTTTACCTCAAAGTTGAATGAACTTATACGAGTGGACCAAAATCGCACCAGCTTTGTCTACCGCTGCGTCGATATTTGCCAAAATAATGTTTTTTGAGGATTATCAAAACCAGGCCCATATTTGTGCTGTCAATATTTCAAGTTGCACGTTGGAATATAGTTTTCAGCCATCACATAATTCGCGTGCGCGTCGGAATATATCTACAAACATATCTTCGGTCATTCGACCCGTGTTCAAGTTATAACGCGAACAATGATAACTTGAGAGAATGACGCGCCCCAAATCATCCTTATATTCAGTTCCATGACCAAATTTATGCGTTGCCAGACGAAGGCCTAGGGCACGTATTGTGCTGTCATGGCTGATCTTCCCAAGACACAGTAAGACTTTCAGCTCTGGCAGGGCCTCAAGTTGAGGTTTTAGAAAAAGGTCGCGACAGGTGTTGATCTCTGAGGCAACGGGTTTGTTTTGTGGTGGCACACAACGAACGGCATTTGTTATCACTGAATCGACGAGTTTTAAGCCGTCATTTTCATGATTGACGAATTGACCTTGTGTAAAGCCAAAGCGAGCCATTGTCTCAAACAGAAGCTCCCCCGATTGATCGCCGGTAAAAGGGCGCCCAGTACGGTTCGCACCGTGAAGACCTGGCGCGAGGCCAATCACGATGAGTTTGGGGTTTGGAGACGCGAATTCTGGAACAGGTCCATTATAGTAAGAGGGATACTGCTCTTTTTGCGCATCGATAAATGTCGCGAGGCGAGGGCACACGCGACATTTGAAAGGCGCGTCGATCTTAGTCTTCGTCTTCGTAATTTGTGTATTCACGCTTTGGTCGGCCAATTAGCTTACCCATATCGGCAATCTCAATCACGGCATCGGCTTGACGGCGTAATTCATCCGAGAGCATGGACGGGCGTGTCGCCATTGAAGAGAGAACAGAGACGCGTGTGCCCCGTCTTTGAACGGCTTCGATAGCTGGTCTGAAATCTCCGTCTCCGCTACATAAGATAATGTGATCGACATGGTCTGCTAAAGCGAGCATGTCTACCGTCATCTCGATATCCATATCGCCTTTGACACGGCTTCTGCCTTCGCGGTCTGTATATGACTTGGCGGGTTTAGTAATGACGTGATAGCCGTTATAATCCAGCCAATCGATCAAAGGGCGGATAGGGGAGTAGTCATCTTGTTCAAGAAGAGCTGTGTAATAATTTGCACGTATCAGGCGACCTTTTCCTTTGAAAAGCTCGAGCATCTTCTTGTAATCTATATCAAATTCCAGGGATTTTCCGGTGGAATAAAAATTTGCACCGTCGATAAATATCGCGATGCGTTCGTCAGGGTAAAAAGCCATATGAAATTTTCCAGTACTGATGTGGGGCTTACAGTATGGCCATAGGTTTTATCGGATTCGGGGCTAATAAGTCCAACCCTAAAATGACTTTTTTGACAGCTAAAAAACATCTTGAAAAACAAAGGGTTAAGATAATCGAATGCTCAGGTTTATGGCAGTCTCCGGCTTGGCCCCTTGGTGAAGGGCGCCCTGACTATATTAATGCGGTTGTCAAATTCGAATTTGAACGCGGTCCAGAGGCGATTTTGTCTATCCTCTTGTCAATTGAAACTGAGCTGGGTCGTATAAGAACCGTGCCAAATGCATCCCGAATTATCGATCTTGATCTCCTAATTTATGGAGACGAGACTCGAAAAAGGAAAGCATTAGAATTACCCCATCCTCGGATGTTGGACCGGGCTTTTGTTCTGTTGCCACTTTGCGAGCTCGAGCCGGTTTGGTTGTCGGAACTGGCTAAGCTTCCAGCGCGTGATATCGAGGCGATGAAATATAGAGGCCGCTGGTAATTTTCATTGATTTTTTAACCCCTTCGCATTATCTGCAGCTTGAATCGCATGGGCCGTGATAGACGCGGCCTTTTTATATTGGAGTTTTCATGGCCCGCGTAACCGTTGAAGATTGTGTTGAAAAAGTCCCGAACCGGTTTGATCTGGTTCTTTTGGCCTCACACCGGTCTCGAAATATTGCCGCTGGATCAGCGCTGACGATTGATCGTGATAATGATAAAACACCTGTTGTCGCTCTGCGCGAATTAGCAGACGAAACGCTTGTTCTTGATGAACTCCGGGAGTCTCTTGTCGTTGGCCTACAACGTGTCATTCAAGATGATGATCTTCCTGAAGAACAAGAAGAGGCGCCTGTTCTCGCCATTGAACATGGTGAATCCAAGCAAGAAGAAATGAATACTGACGATCTCTTACGTGCACTTCAAGGTGATCGCGATAATGATACGTCAAACCGCTTTTAGACAAGCGCTTTAGAAAGCTTTCTTAGAAACCGTCATTTCAGCACTGTTGATTGGCGGCTTTTTTATTGGCCGTCTCACTTCTGACGGACTATAAAGGACGCTGTGACGACATTGGCGGACATACCGACTCAGGTGCCTATTGCACCAGATGGCAAGGGGCAGAGATTCCTTCGTCAATATGAGCTTGTAGACCTCGTAAAGGCTTATGATCCGTCAGCTAGTGAGGCCTTGCTTAACAAGGCCTATGTTTATTCTGTTCAGGCGCATGGGCAGCAACTCAGACATTCAGGCGATCCCTATTATGCTCACCCTATTGAAGTGGCAGGCATTGTTGCGTCACTAAAGTTGGACGTCGCCACGATATGTACAGCTTTGTTACATGACGTATTGGAAGACACTGAGACGTCGCGCGAAGATCTTGCCAGAGAATTCACCCCAGAAATTGCCGATCTTGTTAACGGTGTGACAAAATTGGGCAAAGTCGAGATGTCTCGTCCCAATCTATCGAAAGAGCGCGCACAAGCCGAAAATTTCCAGAAGTTTATTTTGGCCGTTTCGAAAGATATAAGGGTGCTCTTGGTGAAGCTCTGCGACCGGTTGCATAATATGCGCACCTTACAATATCACCCTAAGCCAGAGTCTCGGGAACGTATTGCGCGAGAGACACTTGAAATTTATGCGCCGCTTGCAAGGCGGATTGGCGTGGATAAAATATGTTCAGAGTTAGAGGATTTGTCATTCCAACATATGAACCCTGCGGCCTATGAAGGAATTTGTCGTCGACTTGAGGCATGGAGGTCATTGCAAGGTGAGGCGATTTCTCAGATTTTTACGGCCTTAAAAACGACATTGACCGATGCGGATGTTGAGGTCCGGCTATATGGACGTGAAAAACGAGCTTACGCCATATGGAAGAAATTGCAGCGTCAAAATATTAGTTTTGACGATGTCGCCGATATCTATGCATTTCGTGTGATCGTAGAGAAATGGGAAGATTGCTACAAAGTTCTTGGAATTTTGCACGATGAATATAGGGCTGTCCCATCCAGATTTAGAGACTTTATTTCGGTTCCGAAACCAAATGGCTATCAATCTCTCCATACGACTATAAGGACTTCCGAAAATCGTCGTGCAGAAATCCAGATCCGAACTGAACGCATGGAAGACGTTGCCCAACGCGGCGTTGCGGCGCACTGGGCCTATAAGGATCAAAGCTATTCATATGATCCGACGAAGGCGCAAGCCTCAGGTGGAGATCCGTTAAAGCGGATACGGACGTTGATCGAGATGATGGACCAATCAGGGGATGCGGATGAATTCCTGGATAACGTGAAACTCGAAATGTTCACGGATCAGGTTTTCACATTCACGCCAAAAGGGGATCTCATCGCGTTGCCACGTGGGGCCACGCCGATTGATTTCGCATATGCTGTTCATACGGGTGTCGGGGACACGTGTATAGGTGCGGTCGTGAATGGGCGAGAAGTGCCCTTGCGAACCCAATTGCGAAATGGTGATGTGATTAAAATTATTCGGGGAGGGACTGCTGAGCCGCAACCGGGTTGGGAAAATATTGTCGTAACCGGTCGCGCGAGACAGGCGCTTCGACGCTTAACGCGAACCGGCGAAGCTGAAAACTTCAAGAATATAGGCGAAACCCTCGCCCATCACGCTTTTAAGCGTGAAGGCCTATCCTTAGAGGAAACGGTTTTAACCGATGCGCTTAGACGCCTTCAAATTTCAGATGAAGATACCTTGTTTGCGGATATAGGGCGTGGGCATATTTCAATGTCTCAATTTGTGAAAGCCGTTTTCCCCGCTCATGAGAACGTCTCGGAGGACAAAAGACTACAAGACCTCGATTTAATCGATGATGAGTCTATTGGTCTCTATGTAAAGGGAGACAGTTTAAATCCGGGCAAAGGCCTTTATTTGGCTGAGTGTTGTTCGCCAATCGCCGGGGATAGGATCGTTGGTCTGCAAGAAAAAGGTAAGGGTATAGTCATTCACACGATTGATTGTGAAGAACTTGTCCATGCCGAAGACGAAATGGAAAATTGGATTGATCTAGGGTGGCGACGTGCCGCGAAACAAGCTGCTTCAACAGGTCGCGTCATCGCCACAGTGCAAAATACACCTGGCGCACTTGCCGATGTAACCAAAATTATCGGAGAGTCTCAAGGAAACCTAAGCAATATCAATACCGTACGACGAAGCCCTGCCTTTTTTGATATGATTTTTGATATTGAAGTTCGGGATAATCGGCACTTGATGTCTATTGTTGCAGCCATTCGCGCCTCCGCCTATGTCGTTAAAGTAAATCGTAGTCGAGCCTTGCCAGCCAAATTGGCGAAAAAATCAGGATAGCACCCCATGCACACAGATGATGTACTTGATATTTTTCGCGAAGCAGGGGCGCTCCTAGAGGGGCATTTTATTTTATCGTCTGGGCGCCGCAGCCCTGTCTTCCTCCAGAAAGCCCTTATTTTTAAAAATCCCAGATTAACGGAAATTGTCTGTAAGGCATTGGCTGAGAAGATTAAAGCGCAAGGCATCAACCCTGATGTCATAATTGCGCCTGCTATGGGTGGCGTGATCCCGGGTTATGAAGTTGCAAGACAAATGGGACTGGAAAGCATGTTTGTTGAACGTGTTGATGGTGAATTTGCCTTGCGGCGTGGATTTTCTTTGGAAAAAAATGCTAAAGTTCTAATGGTTGAAGATATTGTAACGACAGGCCTGTCATCGCGCGAATGTATTGCGGCTATTAGTAAAGCGACTGGCGCGGAGATAATTGCGGGCGCCTGTATTTTTGACCGCTCAAATGGTGAAGCCGATATTGGCGTTCCGCTTGTAAGTCTCGCGGCTCGACGTTTTCCGGATTATGACCCTGAAGATCTCCCTCCAGAACTAGCCGCTCTGCCGGCCA
Organism: uncultured Algimonas sp.; assembly: GCA_964425355.1. Lineage (GTDB taxonomy): Bacteria > Pseudomonadota > Alphaproteobacteria > Caulobacterales > Maricaulaceae > Litorimonas. Next base: position 6,546 of record CAYRMO010000082.1, read on the forward strand.
TTAAGCCCGGCAGTCGAGGTCTTTCATGAGTGAATCGGCAAGGCTCAGACTTGGGGTAAATGTCGATCATATTGCCACGATTAGAAATGCCAGAGGTGGCGAGCATCCGGACCCAATTGCAGGGGCTTGGGCCGCGATTCAAGCTGGTGCCGATGGTATCACAGCTCATTTGCGCGAAGATAGGCGCCACATGCGCGATGACGACATGGTGCGTTTGCAGACGCTATGTGACAGTGAGAATATTCCCCTGAATATGGAAATGGCTGCGACAGAAGAGATGTTGAAAATTGCTCTGGATATTTCGCCCAAGGCGGTTTGCATCGTGCCTGAACGCCGCGAAGAGCGAACAACTGAAGGGGGATTAGATGTCGTGGGGGGGCATAATCAGATTGTGCCGATTGTCAGAGAGCTTTCGGAAAATGGATCCCGCGTGTCCCTTTTCATCGAAGCGGTGGAGGCGCAGATCAGGGCGGCCGCTTCAACAGAGGCTAAAGTCGTAGAGTTCCATACAGGGGCCTATGCGCATGCCTTAGATGACGGTGATCAGGAAAAAGCGGACCAGTATTTAGAGACCTTTGTCGAAGCTGCACGCTTAGCTGACGAGCTGGGATTGGAAGTGCATTTTGGTCATGGTTTGACGTTCGAAAATGTTCAACCAATCGCTGCAATTCCGCAAGCGATGGAGTTAAACATCGGGCATTTCTTGATAGGAGAAGCTGTTTTTATGGGGGTCGAGCCCGCTATTCATGAGATGCGTAGGGTAATGCAAGAGGCTCGAGCGTTGTGATATTGGGAATTGGCACAGATATTTGCGATATAAGACGCATAGAGCAGTCCATTGAGAAACATGGTGAGCGTTTCTTAAAAAAGATTTTTACCCAGCATGAGCAGGATTATTGTAAAGATAAAGCAAGACCGGCCATGTCATATGCCAAGAGATTTGCAGCTAAAGAGGCTGTGGCCAAAGCCTTAGCTGGCGCTGAGACCAGCAGTTTACCGTGGCAATCCGTAGAAGTGCAAAATGATACATCAGGGCGTCCTATTGCAGTTTTAACGGGAGACGCGCTGGAGCGTCTGAAGTCACGGGTCGTCTCTGGCTATGTTGGAAAAATTCACCTCTCGCTCTCGGATGATTTTCCATATGCAACTGCATTTGCAATTGCCGAATGCATTCCAATGTCTAAAGAGGACGTATGAGCGAAGCTGAAATCAAAGAAACGTCTGAGGAAGACAAAGATAAGGGAGGAATCAGAGAATTATTCTCTACCGTGTTCTGGGCCTTGACCATTGCCCTTGTCTTGCGAACATTTATTTTTCAGCCTTTCCATATTCCTTCGGGGTCAATGTTGCCCGGATTGATGCAGGGCGACTATATCATCACATCGAAATATTCAGTAGGTTATGGCAAATATGCCGCGACACCGCTTCCTTTCCCAAAAAAGAAGGGGCGGTTATTTGAGCGGGACCTCAAAAGAGGGGACGTTTTAGTCTTTCGTCCAAAAGGATCTAACAAAAACTATATCAAACGCCTCATTGGTCTTCCTGGCGATCAAATACAAATGGTGGATGGGTTTCTTCACATTAATGGTGTTCGAGTTTCTATTGAGAATCTCGGCACAGAAACGCTTCAGAAGTCAGGTTTTGAATTAACAGCTGACGTATATTTGGAGACTTTCGAGAACGGACATTCCCATAGAGTATATGATTTTCAAAAAAACGGCCCTAGGGATAATACGCAATTACGCACTGTACCTGCGGGACATTATTTCGTTATGGGGGATAATCGGGATGACTCGTTAGACAGCCGCGTTTCGGTTTCTGAGAATGGAACTGGATTTGTACCAACGGATAATATTATTGGCCGTGCCGAAATTGTCCTTTTATCCGTCGAAGACGATTTCGTGATATATAAGCCTTGGACATGGTTAAAATTCCGAGGTGATCGTTGGTTCAAAAAGATCAAATGAGCGAGCTTTCCGAAGATGGTCGTTTCCCAAGGTTTACCGATCTAGAAACACGTATAGGGTATCAATTCAATAATGTTCAATTGGCTATCCAAGCGTTGACACATAGCTCATATGGGGATGGTCAGCGTACGTTACCTGATAATGAAAGACTCGAATTTTTAGGCGACCGTGTATTAGGATTATTAACGGCCCAAGCCCTTTATGATCACTCATTGGATCGTGAGGGTATACTTGCCAGGCGTTTAAATGCGCTTGTACGTAAGGAGACCTGTGCTGCTATTGCAAGGCAGATGAAATTGGGCGATGTCATTTTAATGTCGTCTGCCGAAGTGAAACAAGGCGGGCGGGATAAAACATCTATATTGGGTGATTGTTGCGAGGCTTTAATTGCGGCTATTTATCTTGATGGTGGGTTTGATGCCATTCATAGTTTTTATCAGCGGTTTTGGGGACCAATTATAAAAGAGGTCGTCAGCGGATCGGCCAAAGATCCTAAAACTGAATTGCAAGAATTGGCGATGTCAGAGGGTCACAACCTTCCGGATTATGACGTTACGGGACGAACGGGTCCTGACCACAATCCAGAATTTATCATTCGCGTACATGTCGATAATGTCGGGGCTGCCAGTGGAACGGGTAGGTCCAAACGTGAAGCCGAGCGCGCAGCCGCAAAAGCGCTTCTAGAGAATTGGCCCAATCCATGAATTCAATTTTAGAAACGCGTGCAGGCTTCGCAGCTATTATTGGTGCGCCTAATGCTGGGAAATCCACCCTGACGAATGCTTTAGTCGGTGAGAAAGTTTCAATTGTCACCCATAAAGTTCAAACAACGCGTTTTCAAATTAGAGCCATTGCGATGCTTGCAACCCAAGAGGGAACGCCGTCACAGCTCGTTCTAATCGACACGCCTGGTATATTTTCACCAAATGAAAAAGACCGATTAGCGAAATCTATGGTGCATGCGGCCTGGACCGGAGCGACAGATAGTCAATTGGTTGTGCATGTCGTGGATGCGCCAGCTTGGTTGCGGCATGAGGCCGGCGAGGGATCTGCCCAAGACCGGCTTTGCGTAGATGACACAAAAAAGGTTCAATCTGGTTTGAAAGCACGACAGGCAAAGGCGTTTCTCGTTTTAAATAAGGTAGATGAAATTCCGCATGATCAACTTTTACCTTTGATCGCGGAATTTAATTCGCTTGAAACCTATTCCGATATTTTCATGACATCAGCCAAAAATGGTGAGGGTGCCGAGCAACTTGGATATGCCCTCGCAGAAGCCATGCCTATTGGTCCGTTTTTATATCCCGAGGATCAGGCCGCCGATATACCGTCTCGATTGATGGCCGCAGAAATTACACGTGAAAAGCTCTTTTTAAGATTACATGACGAATTACCCTATGCGAGCATGGTCGAAACAGAGCGCTGGAAAGAACTGAAATCCGGTGAGGTCCGAATTGAACAGGTAATTTATGTCAGGCGCGCCTCGCAAAAACCGATCGTGCTCGGAAAAAATGGTCGCACAATTAAAGATATCGGTGCTGCAGCGCGCAAGGATATGCGGGACTGGTTAGGCCGCAATGTGCATCTCTTTCTTTTTGTAAAGGTGCGCGAGAAATGGTCTGAGGACCAAGCTCGCTATTCGGCCATGGGACTGGAGTTTAACGTTTAAAATATGGATTGGTCGGGTCAGGGATATATCCTGAGTTCACGCAAGCATGGTGAAAACTCTGCGATCATTGATGTTTTTACACGCGAGCATGGTAGGCATGCCGGTCTTGTAAAGGGCGGTACGAGTCGTCGAATGCGGCCCGTCCTTCAACCTGGAAATCAGGTTGTGGTAGACTGGCGAGGTCGGCTTGAAGATCATCTGGGATATTATCAAGTTGAACCTCTAGATAGCCGGGCCGCCGAACTTATGGATAGCCGGCTTTCATTGGCAGGGTTAAATGCGCTTTGTACAATGACGAGAGAGCTTTTGCCTGAACGCGAAGCTTACCCGTCGCTTTATGATGTTTTCTCAATTGTCGTGTCACAGCTCGACCAAGCTGAAATTTGGCCCGCACTATACATAAGGTGGGAGGCAGGTCTGTTAAGCGCGCTCGGCTATGGGCTGGACCTTACCGAATGCGCGGCCACAGGCACAAGAGAAAACCTGACCCACGTTTCGCCGCGTTCTGGTCGCGCTGTCTGTGCGGTCGCCGCAGAACCTTACGCGGATCGCATGTTGAAATTACCCGATTTTATGAAAGGCGAGAGAACGGTTTCGCCAGATGATATTGCGCAAGGCCTACGCTTAACCGCTTATTTTCTAGAAACTCGCGTACAGTGGGAAATCAACAGAACCCTGCCAGAGGCACGTGATGTTATGGTTGAGCGGTTGATAGCAGAGGGCCTTGCCAGCAATACGTAATAAAACTGCGTTCTGACGCGACCTCGTCTTTTAGCTTTGCTAGGGTTTAATATCTGATTCGAACAAAGTGAGCGTCATGGCGAAGCCTCCCAAAACCAAAAAGCCTTCAGGCGAATTACCGCAAAATGCGATAATTGAAGAACATATCGATAAGGCTCTATCGACACGCTATTTGGCTTATGCGCTTTCGACAATTACGCAGCGTGCCTTGCCAGACGTCAGAGACGGATTGAAACCGGTCCATAGACGTATCCTTTACGCCATGCGTCAGCTCAAATTAAACCCTGAAAATGCCCATAAGAAATCAGCACGGATCGTCGGGGATGTTATGGGCCAATATCACCCGCATGGTGACGCCTCGATTTACGATGCGCTCGTGAAACTTTCCCAGAGCTTTGCCTCACGTTTTCCCTTAGTCGACGGACAAGGTAATTTCGGGAATATTGATGGCGATAGCCCTGCGGCTATGCGCTATACAGAAGCCAAAATGACAGCGGCAGGTGTGGCTTTACTAGAGGGCCTCAATGAAGATGCCGTCGATTTTATTCCAACCTACAATGAAGAAGATGAAGAGCCGCAGGTTCTGCCGGCCGGATTTCCAAATCTATTGGCAAATGGATCGCAAGGTATTGCGGTCGGCATGGCGACGTCCATACCGCCGCATAATGTTGCCGAGCTCTGCAATGCGGCACTGCATTTGATCAAGAAACCAAAAGCGCGGATCGAGACACTAATGGGATATGTCCTTGGACCGGACCTGCCGACGGGTGGCATTATCGTGGAGCCCAAAGAGTCAATGCTTGAAGCCTACGCCACAGGTAAGGGCGGCTTTAAAGTCAGAGCGCGCTGGAACGTTGAAGATATGGGGCGTGGTCAATACCAGATCGTTGTCACTGAAATTCCCTATCAAGTGCAAAAATCACGTTTGATCGAAAAACTGGCTGATATTATCGAATCTAAAAAATCCCAGGGCCTAGCGGATGTTCGCGATGAATCTGCTGAGGATATTCGTATTGTTC
>CAYRMO010000083.1:0-11940 GCA_964425355.1 uncultured Algimonas sp.
ATATATTTTTTGATCCATGGATCAGGCTTAGGGGGCTGGTGCTGGGACGCCGTCAAAACACGCCTCGAAAAAACGGGTGCCAGAGTTTACGCGCCGACCCTTCCTGATGAGAGCCAAACCCTCGCGGATAATGTTAAATTTATCGCAGATTTTATTGAGTCTAGAAATATTAGCAATTGTATTCTGGTCGGTCATTCTTTTGGCGGCATGATCATAACCGGTGTGTATGATCGTCTTAAAAACAGGATAGCAAAACTGATATATCTTGATGCGGCTGTGCCTCGCCATGGAGATGATTTCGCATCCCATATTCCGGATATTTCAAACGAAAATGCGCAAAAACGCCGGAGGGCTTTTAAAAATTTGTCAACAGATGGTGTCTGGATACAACCCTTTCCACCAGAACGGGCGGGCATTTCCGATCAAAATCAGATCGACCATGTCGCTAGCCTATCTAGACCCTTTCCGCTAAAAACCTGGCTCGAGCCTATAGAGCTAGCTGAGACGGTTGGTATTGATGTGGCCAAAACCTATATCCTGGCGACCTCACCCCCGACAGATTTGATGGGCTATCCGCAACATGGCGAGATCGCCAAACAGAGTCCGGATTGGACATATCGCGAAATTCCGTGCGGGCATGCGGCTATGATCATCAAACCCGATCAAGTGGCTGAATTACTCTTGGAATAATTTGTCCGCGGCGGCCCCACCTTGAATGACAGGATTTCATGCCCATCTCGGACTCGAACGAAACCTATCTTTGAGGCCATTCCCATATGGATATTCAAGCCTATACCCAAAGGGCACGCCGTGTGATCCAATCTGCGCAGACCGAAACTGTCACGCGACACAACTAACAACTCTTGCTCATTCATACCCTCTTGAGATAAGCCTTTTAATTTAGACTATCTAGAGTTACGCCGAGGACTATTGGAGGGGGCATTTAAATTGACAAAGCGTAAGGCGAAAATAAAGAAATTACCTAAACCGGCTTATATAGCGGAAAATAATTACGGGGATTATGTTGCCGTGGCTGCCAGAATTCTGCGCGGCATTTATCAGTATATCGTGAATGAAAATCAGTCCGAAATATCCAACGGAACCTTGGCATTTGAAATTACTGAAAACCAAACTTGGCTAGAGATATTAAAACTGCCATCGGATCGGGAAAGTCTGGTAAGGATACTGATCAATAATGGCGGTGTTGGCGACCTTTTGATAGATAGTCGCCCGGCAAATATCCATGGAGACGTGGCGGCAGAAGCCATCGAAGAATTAATAAATCTCTTCAGTTTGAGTAGAGTCGAGTTAAATCAACTTGCCTCTCGAACACTTTCGAAAGGTGGTCCTGGGAATGATCTCACGCAAATCCTGAATAGCGCGATTGTACCTATTGCTCTCGGATTGCATGAGCTTTTTGATGTGTTGCTTGAGTCTGGTTTCAAAGGGTTTAATATTTCTTCGCCGGAAGAGAGGCTTCAAATCGGAACAGCGCGGGTCGATTTATCTACAAACCCTAGAGACGTGATAAAAACAACAAAGCGTTATGGCTTGCGCTTTAATTTCGCTCAGCTTTCTTTCCCCAATATCTTTTTAATCGACCGTGGTTGGAATGTTACGCCAATTCCGATTGAAAAATTGAGACTTAGAATACTGACAGATATTAGTCAGCCTGTTGCGACCAGATCATCTCGTCCATTTGATCATTCCGTCCAACAAGGTCGCGCCTTAAAACTGGCCTTAGAGCTTAACCCCAGGGAAGCTCTAGAAAGGCCATATGACTTTTCTGAGGTGCCTAGGATTGCCAGAAGAGGAGTCGAAGAGACTGTTACTGAGACCGTGTCCAACGTAATTGATCTTTTTCTAAATGATGGGCTGGAAGCGCTATCTGTTGCTTTAGAAAATTTGTTACCTAAAAAACTCGTACAATATTTTGCTGCCCAGACTTATGATGTTACGCGTCTTAAGAGGCGCATGGGGAACCATATTCATGCTGAAAGTGGAAATCCGAGCGCTGCTTATCCAGAGATAAAGACAAGCTGGAAAGCCGGAAAATTGCGCGTAGAGAGTCTTGTCCCCAATCCTGGCGGAGAAGGTCAGTTTGATCGTGGACCCATTGATGATTTCACGAATGACGGTCAATTACGCCGTCCGCCACCACGCCCATTTGACACGATTGAATCTGCACAGAATGACGTCTTTGATCTGTGGAATGCAAGGACGCCGGATTGGCCTGAATTCCCTTTCGACCGAAAATTTCCGGGGGGTGTTCGCCTATCGAGCAATGCCGTTGGCCCTACAATTTTTGCTCGTCATATTATTCGAGATGCCCATATTATAAAAAAGTTGAAAGTTGGAGATGACTTCACGGTCGACGTGAAAAGTCTTGCGGATATTGCGTTAGATTTTCAAGGTAGGATTACGCCAGCCAAACAATTTGCGGATAAACCAGCACTTTTAGTCAGAGATCTGAGGTGTGAATTTAACCTCGATGGAAAAATATCAGAGGCATCAATCGACGCTCGATTTCGATTGCGTCCCGTAATGCTATCGCATGGCTCGGTGAAAAATATGTCGCCAACATTGCCTCGCGAGTTTACGGAAATTTATAGTGAAAAATCGAGCCTTACCGAACTTGTTGAACATGTTCACTTTAGGAACTTTGTGTTTTTGCATCAGTCTTATTTGCCAAGTGAAATTGAAATTTTCCCGTCGTCAAATATTCCAGACAGACTGCCCCAATCTGATGTTAGAAAGTTCTGTGAGGGGTGGGCCCGCGCCATTCCTGCCATTCCGCTAATGCTAGACCCTTGGTTTTCTGTGCATCCAAATTCCGCAGCGCTGAAGTCCTCACGCCAAAACCGATTTCAAGGTGAAGTCTTGCCAACGATTAAATTATCTGATCCGCAGGGATTCATTGAATCCTTCAACAGATTGTTTTTGGAGGCAGGAATAGTCAAGGTCAATGGCGACTGGATAATTGACACACAACCTTTGGATCCAACTCAAAATTTAGTATCGGCTTTTAAAAATGTAAACGTTAGGAACGGGTGGCTCGTGATGGACCGAAATCAATCTATTTTGGATGTGCTCTAAGCAGACAGAAATCTAACCCGACACTAGCGTATCAATAATGAGTTTCGGGTGTGTGAAAATGAGAAGCTCTCCGCCGTCTTTGGCTGATACAACGTTTAACTTTACGCCCGCGTCTAAAAGACTTTGGGCGCGCTCCATACGCGTATTTTTGTCTTGATCCCCAATGATGATTGTCATCGGCGCGTTTAAGCCTCGCATCATATCGATCGGGTTTTTGACGATATGTTTGAAACCAGCAACATATGGTTTGTGACCGTTTCGTTCGCCAAATTGTAAACCGCGGCATAAGCTCTTGAGGTGTTTCGGATTTGCGAGGGTTTTTTTGTCGATAGGTGCACTTGAAAATGTGCGCTTGAGATAAACCTCTGGTCCATCTTTGAGGTAAAAGGCGAAACCAGCACGTGCAACAAATTCTACCATCCACGGGGCTTTAAGTACCATGGATGATATAAATCGATGCAGGGGCGGCATTTCATTTTGCTGATCCGTCGTAGAAAACGGCAGCATAGGCGACAGGGTGCAAAGACTTTTGATTCGGCCTTCAAACATATGGGCAAATTGCAGAGCAAACATGCCGCCTAAGGTTTGTGATAGCACCCGCACTTTAGATAAATTCAAGTGATCCAAAAGACACAGAAAGTCTTTCGATGTCTGTTCAAGATGATTCACATTTTTAGGATATTCGGATGACCGTCTGTAAAAAGGTCGCGCAGGCAAAATTATCTTTAGTCCAGATTTTTTAGCGTAATCTGTGAGCGCCTCTGGCCAGACATCGCCAATCAGTTCATTATGAAAAAAAAGACAAGGCGAGCCCGAAAGATCGCCAAAAATGGCATAATCAAGATGTCTTCCATCCGGTAATTTCAGAAGATGCCAATGTTCAGGTCGAGGATAAGATTTCTCCATCTCATTTTCTGTGGCGAGATCATTAGACGCTGAGAGATTGGTTTCATCATCAAATGTGAGGGCCGCCAAGCTCACAGCCAGTCGGATAAATTGGAGTTGGCTTTTTGTGCCCGTCTTTGCATAAATTTCGCGAATTTGTGTTCGAACCGTTGCAACCGAAGTTACGCGGCGCTCAGCCGTATCCGCAACGGATAAACCTTCAGATAAAAGACGGAAGACTTCGATTTCTGAAGCTGTCAGCCCAAAGGCCTTTTTTAACAAAGGCGTCATATGATCGGGCCATTTGATATTGATAGCTTGGATCAACAAACATTGCCCGTCAGCATCCAATTTCCAAGGTGTTAAACATACAAAGATGGTTCGATCCGGGTTTTCTTGCTCGAGTTCCACAAGATCAATGAAGTGTGAGCCAGGCTCGATTTTACGACTAGAAATACGGTTGAGGTAAACGCGAAGATCATTTCGAGATTTCTCACTAAAACCGTTAAGGAATGATGAGGTTCCGGAGTCAAACTTAAAGAGCGCACGAGCCAACTCATTACTTTCGAGAATATTTCCTCGACCATCTAAGGCAAGCATAGGGTGGTTGGCGCGATTTACGGAGTGTCGCAAGGATCTAGATTTAGACGTTTCTTTTTCAATAAATAAATCGGCAACTTCAATCGCCTTTAGAACATGGTCTTTATCAAGGACGGCCTGAGTACGGTCTTGCCCTTCTGGCGTAGCCGAAAATGCATTAAATGCATCGGCGAATTCATATAGCCGATCCGGCGATAAGGCGACGGCAAATAATCCGGCGGAAAAATCTGAATCAGATATCGTCATATTTTAGCGGTCTCGCTCGATCTTTAACCTTTATACGCCTGTGTTTTGCAAAATCATCATCAGATTTAGGTATAGTGATGTCTTGCAATGAAAATCAGTTTCTTCCGCTTTCGGTTTTTAATAGACAACCAAGCTATCCTCGTAAATATAAATATAATGAGATTGGGGCCTATCATGAAACAAAGTGAAAAAAATCCTCAGGGACGCTTATCGGCAGTTCAGCTTTTGGCATATGGAAGTCCGATGTTGCCGCTGGCCATGGGGTTTTCAATTTTGATAATGCTAATTCCAAGTTTCTATGGTTTAGAGTTGGGTCTAGGCTTGGGGTTAGTTGGCTTCGTGTTGGCGGTGGGCAGAATTTTTGATTTTATAACAGACCCCATTATTGGAGATCTAAGCGACCATACGCGTAGCCCGATTGGGCCACGAAAACCCTGGGTTTTTGTCGGCTTGTTTCTTTTTTGTTTGTCATGCTTTGGTCTATTTTCACCACCTTCGGCGCCGAGCGGGTTTTATCTTTTGGCGATGGCGTGTCTCTATTTTCTGAGTTTTACGCTCACAGATGTGCCGCTCAGCGCTATGGGGTTGGAGATATCGGAGAATACGCACGAACGCACGCGATTGGCAGGCAGTAAATCTTTCATATTTATTATTGGCGGGATTTTGGGCGCACTTATTCCAACGCTTTCGCCAGATAATATTCCGCTTGCTTTGCGCCACACCACACTTGTCATCACATTAACGTCTCTGTTGGTGGTTCCATTTTTCTTTTTCTTTACCCCAAACTCAGCGAAAAATAAAAACCAAGACACAGAACGCCTTTTTTCGGCTTACCGGGCTTTTTTCACAGATCGTAATCTTCAACGCATTATTGGGGTTTTCTTTTTACTTATTATTGGGGCCTCATTGTCCGGCTCGCTGGCATTATTATACGTTACCTATGTCCTGAAAGCCCCAGAAATCATTGGACCGGTTTGGATGTTAAATGGGTTGGGATTACTTTGCGGTGTCCCGATCTGGTATGTAATTTCTAAACGCATTGGGAAAGTCAAAACCTGGCGTTTAGCGATTATTTTTGGATTGGGCGCTGGGCTCCCATTATTGATTTTGGGACCAGGTGATGTTGGATTGATGCTCATTTTGGCCTTCGTGATTGGGCTCTGCGGCGCGGCGGAAGCGATGATGCCAATGTCCTTACTGGCCGATCATGTTGCAAAGATACAAGGTCAAGGTGCGCTTGGGCAGGCGGGCCGGATATCGGGTTTTAAAAACGCAATTTCTAAACTCTCAATTATTCTGCCTCTCGCCATCGCATTTCCAATTTTAGAAGCGGTAGGAATTTCGAATGTAACAGACCCAATCGTGCAGACGAGTTTAGATATTTCAGTTTTTCAACATTTAGTCTTAATTGTCTTCTATGTGGGCGTGCCTCTGTTTTTAAGGGCAAGCGCTTGGCTGTTCATACCGCGACTATGGCCGGAGCAGTGGAGAGATAAGGCGCGACGTCATCAGCTAAGTGAGTCTTAAAGCTACAATTTAATATAAAAGCCGCAGAACTTTCCAAAAAAATTCGTTTATACCCAAATGTGATGATGCGAACAAAAAGTGCCCGATGAATAGGGAGCTCCAATAGGCAATCAAGTATTCACGGTCTCTCTCTGTGATGCTGCATTTGGGGTATCATCATGTCACGATTTTCAGGGTTATTTCGAGGGGTAGCGTCAAAAGCCGTTACAGCATTGGCGCTTATGGGGCTCGCAGTTCCTATGCAGGCGCAGGCTATTGAATTATTGTCTGGCCCAACGGTGGACAGTTTTGTCAGCAATGGAGATTCATGCGAAATCACATTTAACTATGAAGTACGCGGTATTGATGTCGATCGTACTGTCTTAGGTGTCGATGTCGATCAATTCCGTCTGAGTTTAAATAATAGCACAGGGCGAGGTCTGGATACTACATCGTCTGAGATCCCAGTTGGCGATACAGTTTCCGAGAGCGAAACTTTTTCTGTTCGAACGACAGATCCTGACATTAATGGGTCTTTCCTTATAAGAGTAACTGAAACACCTTTTGCAATTTTGGGAGAGCAAAGAATACTTTCTTCTGATTTGCGAAACGCGAGTATGGCTGGAGATGCCTGTTCTACCGTTGCAAATCGAATGGACGGCACGAATACGTCACCGGTCGCGGACGCTGGAGCTGACGAAACTATATTAGTCACAGACTTTTCAGCATCCGGTACTGAGGCTCAATCAACGACCTTACGGGGATCGGGGTCCAATGATCCAGATGGCTCTTCAATTACTTATAATTGGGAGCTCGTAAGCGGGCCTTCATCTGAAATTGATGATGCTTCGCTGGAAAATACGACAATCACCCAACCATCTGTTGAAGGCACACAGGTCTGGCGCCTGACTGTTACGGATAGCGATGGCGCCTCGGATACAGATGAAGTTTCTATCACCTGGAGTCCCCGAAATAATCAACCACCTGTCGCGGTGGCGTCTGTCAATGGAGAAGAGACACAAATTGATATTGATTTTTCAGCTACAGGTGATGACAGACGTGTGGTGAGGCTCGTTGGGAATGCGTCTAGCGATCCCGATAATAACCCTTTGACCTTTCAGTGGGAGCAAATAAGTGGTCCAACCTCAGAGTTTGAAACAGTCGTTTTTAATTCGGGATTTGTTGCAACCAATCAAATTGATGTGACTCAACCGACGGAGCCGGGAACGCAAGTCTGGCGATTAACCGTTGATGATGGTTTTGGCGGGACAGATACGGCCGAAGTCTCTCTCACTTGGTTGGCTCCAGTTACTGGGTCCAATACTCCACCTGTGGCGGATGCGGGCGAAGATGTTGAGCGTGAGTTAACGGCAATATCTGCCGTTCTTAGATTATCAGCCCAAGGGTCAAGCGATGCCGATAATGACAGCTTGTCATATAGTTGGGTCTTAATTAGCGGACCAGTATCAGAAACAGGCTCTACAACCTCAATTCCAAATTTGCTCCTCGATGTGTCTCCGCCAGCAGAAGCTGGTGTTCAAGTCTGGGAGTTGACGGTTGATGATGGAAATGGTGGAACAGATACAGACCGGGTAACTGTCACTTGGACTTCGCCTGCGTCTCCGACTCCCAATACGGCGCCTGTGGCGGATGCGGGCGAAGATGTTGAGCGGAATTTCACGCCTGATGGCGAACGAAATCCCGTTACCCTGTTTTCGGTGGGGTCTAGTGATGCGGAAACCATTCCTGACCTTCTGATCTACAATTGGACTTTAATCAGCGGTCCAAATTCTGACTCGGAGACGAATAGTAATAATCAGACTTTGAATGTGTTCCCGCCTTTGGAGGGTGGGGTGCAGGTTTGGGAGCTCAGTGTAGAAGACCCCCAGGGCGCGATCGGGACCGATCGCGTCTCGATCACATGGATCGCGCCTGAGCCGGAGGAACCGACCCCTAATACTGCACCTATTGCCAATGCTGGTGAGGATGTGGAGTTTAATTTCATTCTAGGTGCGCGAACACCTGTTACTCTGTTTTCGGTGGGGTCTAGTGATGCTGAAACCATTCCTGGCCTTCTGATCTATAATTGGACTTTAATTAGCGGTCCAAACTCTGACTCAGAGACGAATAGTAATAATCAGACCTTGAATGTGTTCCCGCCTTCAGAGGGCGGGGTGCAGGTTTGGGAGCTCAGCGTGGAAGACCCGCAGGGTGCCATTGGGACAGATCGGGTGTCAATCACATGGATTGCGCCAGAGCCGCCCGCCCCAAATATCCCGCCTGTTGCCGTCGCGAGTGATGATGTTGAGCTCGTTCTTGTCGAAGGTAGTACGGCGCCTGTAACCTTAAACGCTGTTGGTTCGAGCGACGAGGATGATAATATTCCAGAGTTAACATTTAGCTGGTCTCTTATCAGCGGTCCTTTTTCCGAAACATCTTCAAATTCTGCTATATTAAATCAATTCCTAAGCGTCGCTGCGCCATCTGAGGCAGGCATTCAGCTTTGGGAGCTTACCGTGACCGACCCTGAAGGTGCGACAGATACAGACCGCGTAACGATTACATGGACACTCCCGAATACAGCCCCAATTGCTGATGCAGGCGAGGATATTTCCAATGTGGAGGCTGGCGACCTTGTCACCCTAAGCGCCACGGGTTCAGTTGATCCAGATGGCGATGATCTGAGCTATGTTTGGGAACAGCTGTCTGGCCCAACTGTGACTCTGACGAATGCAGATCAAGTCTCTCCAAGTTTTACGGCACCTGCCGTGACTGCCCTAACCGAGATCACATTTATGGTGACAGTTTCAGACCCTCTGGGACTTAGTGGAGATGATGAGGTCACTGTGAGCATTTTAGGGAACACCGCCCCAATCGCTGATGCAGGCGAAGATATTTCCAATATAAATGCAGGCGATCTTGTAACGTTAAGTGCCGCTGCATCTAGCGATCCCGAAGGTGACGCTTTGACTTATCTTTGGGAACAAATTTCTGGCCCGACTGTCACGCTCGAAAATACCGATCAAGTGTCGACAAGTTTCACGGCGCCAAGTTTAAATAGCACGACAGATTTGTCCTTCCGAGTCAGCGTTTCGGACCGTCTCGGTCTTGTTGATGAAGATGAGGTGACAGTTTCAATTCAACCGATTGGTACAATCACGCTTGTGCAGCGCGTCACAGGGAGTGACAATGATTTTGGTTTCTCGGCCCCAATCCTAGATTTGGATAGGTCTCTGACCACCGTCAGCGGAATAGGTCAATTACGGGCAGAAGGTGTCGTGGCGGGTCTCTACACAATTATTGCAGATGATATGCGCGATGCCGGATATGCTCTCACAGCCTTATCTTGTGATGACACGAACTCTACCGCGAATTTGTCCACGCGAACGGTGATAATTAACCTGTCGCCAGGTGAGGACGTCACATGTACATTTGAAAGTGTGAATTCCCGCGAAGCGGCCCAACTCGCTATCGCTGAAGCCCTAACCCAGAGAAATAGCCTATTATTGAGTAATCAGCCGAGCTCGCAGCGACGTTTAGATCGACTTAATGGAAAACCCTCAGACGGAGGCGGGCTCTCTATCGCCAGCTTCCAAGTGGCTTCGAATGGCTCGCTTCCATTTTCTGCAAGCCTTAATGAACGAGGCGGCTCTTTTTCAACCAGCCTATCGCAAGTGAATGCATTGAATAAAGAACCTTCTAAAAGGACAAGCGAAGCGGGGCAAACTGGCTTTGATGTATGGGGCGAAGCGACTTTCGCTCAATTTCAAAGCGCGGGGAAGGATGGTCAATTTGGATTGATCTATCTCGGCGCTGACTATGTCATAAGTGATAAACTATTAATTGGAGGACTGGTTCAGCTAGATAGTTTTGAAACGGATAGCGACAGCAATGTAGGAGATTTTAAAGGAGACGGATTTATGGTCGGCCCATATGCGACAGCGCGATTATCCGAAAAAATTTACGTTGATGGTCGGTTGGCATGGGGATCGTCAAACAATGATGTTGCACCTTTAGGAACGTCTCGTGATGAGTTTGAAACAGATCGATCTTTGGTGACCTTAAGTGTTACTGGAGATTTCAATGCTGGTAAGAGTATCAAAATTCGACCGACGCTTGGCTTTCGTCATATCTCTGAAACTCAGAATGAATATGATGATAGCTTTGGTGTGCGCATCCCAGAGCAAAAAATTGATCAAGGTGAGTTAAGCTTTGCGCCCCATATTGAGAAACGGATAGCGTTGAATAATGGTTGGACTTTTAACCCCTACGGAACCGTTGAAGGCATTGTTTCCTTTGGCGATGAGTTTGAGAGCGTTTTCGAGAATGGTGCCCGTGCCCGAATTGAAGCCGGCGGGACCATTCGGTCTGAAAGCGGCGTAAGGGCTGGTATCTCAGCCTTTGCCGACGGAATAGGCAGAGATAATTTTGATGCGCAAGGTATCCGTATTTCGTTTGGATATATAATGAAATAATTTCGCCTCGCAAAAGGGTTGCCAATTTGCGTTTGGAATAATTGCGCGGCTTGGCACCTGAGCGTCTTTACCTTGAATGGCAGGAATTCATCCCTATCTCAGACTCGAACGAAATTTATCTTTGAGCCGATGAAAATATGGATATTCAAGCCTATACGCAAAGGGCACGCCGTGTGATCCAGTCTGCGCAGACCGAGGCGGTCACGCGCGATCATCAACAGCTTACGCCGCTTCATATCCTCACCGCGCTTCTGGGTGAGGACGGGGGTTTGGCGCGTAATCTGGTCCAAATGAGCGGCGCCAATCTGGCGCAATTAGAACAAGGTTTGGTAACGGGATTGGATAAGCTCCCGCGCGTTGAAGGGGGTTCTGGCCTGTCCTTATCCAAAGCCGCGACCAAGACATTTGCCATGTCTGAGAAATCCGCCAAAGAGGCTGGCGATGCCTTTGTCACGCTGGAACGGCTCCTCATGGCGACCGTCTCTCAGGCCGATAAAGGGTTGCGGGATGTTTTAAAACCTGCGGGTCTCGATGCCGCGCGTCTCGGCGATGCCATTCGATCCGTGCGCAAAGAGGGCCCTGTGACCTCAGAAAATGCCGAAGACCAATATGATGCTTTATCTAAATATGCGCGCGACCTCACAGAAGCCGCGCGTCAGGGAAAATTAGATCCCGTCATTGGACGCGACGAAGAAATCCGGCGCACGCTTCAAGTCCTCTCGCGCCGCTCAAAAAATAACCCGCTTCTGATTGGCGAACCCGGTGTCGGAAAAACCGCTATTGCCGAAGGGCTTGCGGTCCGCATCATCAGCGGCGATGTGCCCGAGAGCATTCGCGATAAACGTTTGCTGACATTGGATATGGGGTCCCTAATTGCAGGCGCAAAATATCGCGGCGAATTTGAAGAACGCCTCAAAGCCGTGCTCAAAGAGGTTGAACAAGCCGATGGGCAAATCATCCTCTTTATCGATGAAATCCACACTTTGGTTGGCGCGGGCAAAGGCGAGGGCGCCATGGATGCGGCCAATCTGTTAAAGCCCGCTTTGGCACGCGGCGAACTCCATTGTATTGGCGCGACGACCCTCGATGAATATCGCAAACATCTGGAAAAAGACGCCGCCCTTGCGCGGCG
>CAYRMO010000084.1:0-11918 GCA_964425355.1 uncultured Algimonas sp.
CCATATCGCCCAAATTTCTTCTGCCACGAGATTCGCTGATTCTTCATCCGTACGATTGGCCAAATCTTCAAATAGAGCGATAAGGCGCGCTTCGCGTTCGGCCTTAGGCGGTAATTTAGAGTAATCCGGTTCTGTTACCTCGGGCGCGATGTCCGGCCCGGGTAACTCTACCACATCGTCGTCATCATCCGGACCCTCTGTTTCAGGTAATATTTGTTGTGGCTCAGGTACTTCGGTTTCAGGTAAAATTTGACCAGGTTCGGGTACGGGTACGGGCGCAGGCAAAGATTGCGCGGAGGCCAGAGCCGGAATCGCTAAAAATACCGTTGTCAGAAAAAATAATCGCATCACAAATAGAATGAGGCCCCTTACCTGGTTTGGCAAGGGGCCTCATTGTAAATTTTCGGTCAGACGCAGCAAGCGCCTATTTTATGGACTTAACCCTGACGGGCTTTAAAACGTGGGTCAGTTTTATTGATCACGTAAAGACGGCCTTTGCGACGCACAACCTGGCAATCACGATGACGGTTCTTTAGCGATTTCAGCGAGCTACGAACTTTCATGGCTGGGCTTCCTCTAAAGGGTTGAATTCGGAAAGGGGCCTATAGAGAGCCCGTTGTGCACTGTCAACCAAAGCTCTGAAGTCAATTTATATGTAAATCCCTAAGCCACGTTAACCTTATTTGCCGATTTGTCATCTTACGATACCTATCGAAACTCCAGCCGATCTGATAGTGAAATATCATGAAAATCGTACCAATCTTTTTATCAACGCTATTGATCACGGCCTGTGCGGCGACGCCAACCGCTCAAGCTGATGCGAGCGCCTCCCAATTTACCAAGGCCTCACACCCTGCCCCGCAACTTAATCAGGCACAAAGACACGCTTTGTGGAAACGTGACTTTATGGCTGAAGCCATATCCAAAGGCTATGCGAAAGATCTGGTCGAGGCCGTCATTATTCCCGCCAAAATAAATCCACTCGCCCTTGAACGCGATGCCAATCAACCCGAATTTACAAAACCCGTTTGGTCCTATGTTGACGGGGCGGCCAGCGCATCGAGAATAAATTCGGGCAAGAGCAAGCTGGGTGAGACCACGAGGGTCTTTGACGCTGTAGAAGCCCGTTATGGTGTGCCGCGCAATATATTGACCGCGATTTGGGGCCTGGAAACCAGCTATGGTCGAATTTTGGGCAAACATGATATTATCGATTCTCTGTCGACATTTGCCTTTGAAGGGCGGCGCAAAGCCTTTGGCGAAGAACAGCTATACGCCATTTTCGATCTTCTCGCCCGGGGTGATGTCAAACAAGATCAACTTATCGGGGCCTGGGCCGGCGCGATGGGGATGACGCAATTCATCCCGACAACCTTCCGGGATTATGCGGTAGATTTTAACAGCAATGGAAATATCGACCTTTGGAGCGATCCGGGCGATGCCTTGGGCAGCGCTGCAAATTATCTGCAACGCTCGGGATGGCAAACCGGTGAACCCGTTATGATTGAGGTCAAACTACCCGCAAAATTTGACTATGCTGTCACAGATGGCACCAAGAAATTTGTCAATCAGTGGACAGCGCTCGGCGTTCAACCCGTCTCCGGGCGTCGTTGGAACGCCGATGAAGGCTTTTACAATGCCAAGCTTATTGCGCCTGGCGGATCGCGTGGCCCAAAATTCCTGACCTTCAAGAATTTTGACGTGCTGAGGCGCTATAATAATTCAACCAGCTATGTCATGGGCATTAGTGTTTTGGCTGATTCAATCGCGGGACAAACCGGTATCCAAAAAGATTGGCCCCGCAATGATCTGCCTTTGTCATTTACAGATAAAAAAGCCATGCAAAAACGGCTAACTGAGTTGGGCTTTGACACAAATGGCGTTGATGGACGCATCGGTCCAAATTCTCGCAAAGCCATAAGGGCCTGGCAAGCGGCCAATGGTCTGACGGCAGATGGCTATATGGAACAGCGCCTATTTGCGCGGCTCATGGGACGGATCTAGTTCCGCATAATCTCTGAGCAGAGCCGCCTATATGGGCGGCCCTGAAATTCCTATTATTAATGCGCGTGGCCCTTGGACCCACTCTTATAGGCATCCACGGCATCTCGTCCGGCGGTCTCTGTATCGCCCAGGATCTCGGCCTGTTTCTGCGCCCAGAGACGTTTTTGGTACCGGTTAGAGATAACATCCGTCACAACCAGCACACCGACCACGAGGTAGAAACTCGACTTGCTCATAGCGTTGAGTTCAAATCCGAAGAGTTTCAAATGCGCCAGATGCGCGCCTTCGGTGACCAGAAGAACACCGACCAGGAACAAGATAAAGAGACCGAGAACCTGATACATGCGGTTCTTCTTGAGAAACTCTGTAACCTTATCGGCAAGAAGGATCATTGCCAAGCCAGATACGAGGATCGCAATCACCATAAGCGGGACTTGGTATGACTTGGTTGGTTCACATCCAACGGCCCCAGACACAGGGTTGGCAATCAGGTTTTCTTTACACTCGGTGACAGAGCCAGCAAAGGCAGAGAGCGTTTCGCCCGCGGAATTGACGACATTTGCTGCATCAACAGAGGCAATTGCCATTGCCGACAAAATTGAGTCGACTGAGAAGACAAGGTTCATCGCAACGATCAAAGCGATAGCGCCTGCGACTGTGCGTTTTCCGCCACCTTCTGAATGTTCAATATGGTCGACTTGCAAGAGATGGTGGATCTCTTTGATCGCGGTCCAAATAATAAAGGCACCACCCAACAAGGTTACGAGCGCCTGGAAGGTGAATTCACCCTCGATGATCCCAGTGAAAGGAATTCCGAAAAGCGGCTTGGCCAGTAAGCCAAAGAGATTCACAATAACAAAGAGCAGAACGATCCGCAAAATGACCGCAATCGCAATTCCCCATTTTCGAACTTTTTTGGCGTCTTGTTCATCGCCAACTTTGTTAGATTCAATCGCGATATAGAGAAGATTGTCAAACCCCAGCACGGCCTGCAATAGGATCAACATGAATAAGGTAAAGAGCGCTTGAAGCGTTAAAAGTTCGGCCAAGGTCAGGTCCCTCCAAAAGACATCAACATGGCTGGATAACCAAAGAAATGAGTCGTGGAAAGACCGAGAATGCGGTGACGGTGCCTAAAACACCGTCCCATAAAGCAATTATTGCGGGTTTTTTACCCTTTTGGCTTTAAGAAGTCCGCGGAAAACGTGACTTCAACCTCATCGCTCAAGAATTTATTGCGGTTTTGCGCGATATCAAAATCTGCCCGGCTGACTGTACCTTTTGCGACGACACCAACGCCTTCACGCTGATTAAAGGGATGTAGTCCCTCACCCGTGATCTCGATCACAAATTCAGCTGGCGCGGTTTTCCCATTCATGGACAGATCGCCATAAAGCGTGCCTGTTTTTCCGCCAGCATAGTCAAAACGTGTCGACCGGAAAGTGATTGTTGGCTGAACCTCTGCGCCGAGAAAATCGACGGCCACGGCTTGTTCCCATGTCTCATGTTTACTGTTTTGATGGGTCGCTTTGTAGTCCCCACGATAGCTTGTGAACACACTATTAGCGTCCATATCAAAGCTCACAGACGATTCTGACGGGTTTTCGATATTCAAGTCCAGCGTCGCGTCAATATCGGCAAGTTGTACAGCATAGGGCGCAAATCCAAGGTGAATAAGCGAAACTGACATACTCGTATGCCCTGGATCATTTTTATATTGGCCTGATGTGATGGTCGTCTCTGGAACAGCTATTTTTTCGACCTTTTTAGCAAGGGTTTCGCCCGTATCAGAAGATTGCGCACAAGCTGCAGGGATCAAGGCCATGCCAGCCATGGCTGCGGATAAGGTGATAAATCGAAGGGAACGGATCATAATAGGCCTCTCTTTTTCGTGAAATTACAGCCTATATAGGTATAAAGTCAAAAAAAGCACATCACGAAGAGATGAGCATTGTCTGAGCGCCTTATTAATGCGACATTCAGAGCAAGTTTGGTAGGACGACACATGAAAATGAACAAAATGTTGCATTTGATCGCAGCGATGACGCTTTTGGCGGCTTGTCAGCCAAAAGTTCAAATCGTGCCCAGTGACAAACCCATTGTTATTGAGTTGAATGTCAACATTAACCAGGAAATCCGGGTTCGACTGGACAAAGATGTCGAAGACCTGATTTTGGATAACCCGGACCTCTTCTAGGTCCAAAATTGATGAGGAGGCTGTCATGGCCAAATTAAAACTCATGCTCGGCGCAATCGCGGCTCTTGGTGTTATCGCCACGACAAGTGCTGTCTCAACACAGCTCGATTTGAATGTCGCCCATGCACAATCGAGCTCCAAAGCAATCGTTGACGCGGCCAAAGCCAAAGGCATTGTTGGTGAGCAAATCGATGGATACCTGGGCATCGTCGATGGCCAAACCGCCTCGGCCGATGTGCAAGCCGCTGTTCGCGACATTAATATCAAGCGCAAGAAAGTTTTCACGTCGACCGCTGATAAAGACCCGACGGCGTCAGTGCAGGACGTCGCAAATCTGACCGGTGAAAAACTCGTCAATAAAGTGCCCGGCGGTCAATGGTACCGCGATAGTCGCGGCAGTTGGAAACAAAGATAAGCTGGCACAAACAGAATTTGTAAAACCCCGTCCTTTGAGGCGGGGTTTTTATTTTGCGGGCCACATTTTTAAAGTCCCATTGCGCCCAGGCTTGGATTGATTCAAAGTCTCCATGATTCGATTCGCCCGCGCCGCAGGAGGCCTTAATGTCCGCAACGATCACGAAATTGACACCGACATCGCTCTCAGCTTTGCTTTGTGCGCGTATCTGTCATGATTTGATTTCGCCTGTAGGTGCGCTTGGAACCGCCATCGAGATCTTAAATGATCCTGATAATGCAGACATGCATGGAGATGCGATGGACCTTGTTCGGACATCCTCTCGGCAAGCCGCTGCAAAGTTAAAGTTTTTACGCCTCGCTTTTGGTGCAGCAGGGTCAGCCCCAGGCGTTATTTCATCCCGTGAAATTATGGAGCTCTCTAACGCCATGTTTGCGGATTCTAAACCCGATTTGGTTTGGGACATTGATACGGACGGTATTGATAAAGACCAGGCGAGAATTGTGCTGAACTTAATCATGTTGGCCGTCCAAGCCGCGCCGCGAGGCGGCACGGTAACAATTAAAGGCGAGACTTTAAGCGACAGCACTGAATTTAAACTTGAAAGTGAAGGTCCAAAGGTCAGACTTGATGCCGCTATTGATCGTGCCTTATCAGGCAAAGCACCGGAAGACGGGTTTGATGGCCGATCGATCCAACCTTTTTATACAACCATGCTGACGCGTGAGGCTGGCGGCACTGTGAGCGCACATGCGGATGAAGGTATCGTGACGTTTAACGCACGGTTTCCGACATCCATTTAAGTTAGGTTGAATTGACGTGAGCGCAGATTTCTCGACCGCACCGCCGGACGGGATTACCGGGCGCATTATCGCAAATTCTGGCCTGATGGGCGGCGCGCGTGCCGTGGCCTCAATTTTGGGCCTTGGCACCCTTATCATTACAGCGCGCGCGCTCGACGACCCTGCGAGTTTTGGCACGGTTCTATTCATACACGCCTATATGTTGTTCTTTGCGGAACTCGCCTCATTTAAATGCTGGCAAGCTATTATTCGATTTGGCTCGGAACATTTAAAACGCAAAGATGCTACAAATTTAGGTCGCCTCTTTCGGTTTGGCTTTGCACTCGACGCGCTCGCAGCCATTGCGGCCTATCTTCTCGCGATTGGTCTCTTTGGTGCATTTGTCGCCTTCGCACATAAAAATCCTGATCTGTTACCTGACCTAAGCGGCATTTCCCTGTCTACGATCGGGAATTATATCGGACTTTACTGTCTCGTACTTTTACTGCGCCAAACCAGTACTGGCACGGGTATTTTCCGACTTTTTGACCAATTTGGTGTTCTGGCATTGCGCGCCCTAATCATGCCGAGCTTGCGGTTTTTAGGCGCCTGTCTTGCCTATTTTATGGGTTGGGGCATGGTAGGGTTTCTTTGCGTCTGGTTTTTTGCGTCGGCCGTGAGCTATCTCATAATCCCCGTTCTCGCCCTGCTTGAACTCTCAAAACGCAAACTTCTCTCAGATGTACGCGACGCTAAACAATGTTTGAAACGCACAGAGACGGGCCTTTGGCCTTTCGTGTTAAAAACCAATATCGATTCTACATTTGGGAGTTTTCGAAATCGCTTTCCAAGCCTATTGATTATGAGTATTTTCGGACCAGCGCTCTTCGCGATATACCGCATTGCCGAAGAAGTCGCACGTTTCCTCAGCCGCGGCACGAAATTATTTGACCAAGTTCTCTATCCCGAACTCAGTCGTCTTGTGGCAGATGGGCGACGTCGCGCTTTACTTGGGATCGCGGTTAAATCGGCCTTAGCCATTTTTGCTATCAGTCTTGTTTTAATTGCGATTGTTTGGGCCTTTGGCGATCACCTTATTGAAGCCGGACTTGGAGACGGGTTTGAAGGCGCTTCATGGCTTGCAATCTTATTATTATGCGCGGCTGCACTGACTGGCGCTGCCGTTCCGTTTTATGTCGTATTTTATGTCTTGTTAAAGCCGGGGCGAGCCGCATGGGTTAGAGGCTTGGCTATCATTGCCTATGTCGTCACCTTTTTTGCAACGATTGAACTATCAGGCCTATTTGCAGCGGGTTGGGCCGCCATAGCCGGCGCTGGGATTGAAATGATCGTGGTTAGCCTATGGGCTTCACAGAGTATAAAGCGGTATAAACCCCGATCGGACTGATCTCGCAGACGCTCTGCCAATACCATAATTATCACATACTGTATCAAAGCGCATAGGATTCAAATGGGGTCCAGCCGCATGGAGAAAACCTGTCTATAAGACAACTATCACCGCTCACACCTCTCATAAAATATCGTATCTTGTTGGAACAAAGCTTTGTCTCATCTCTTTAAGCCCCATCTTGACGACTTACAGGTGAAAAATATTAGAAAAAATAACCAGAAACAGCAATTTTTATGCTGGATTGAACGCTGTCTTAACTCTTTTTGTCCAAATAGATTCTTCGTCAGATGAACTGGCATAAGAATTTGAGATGATCACTATGGGCGATGACCTCACATTTGCGCGAAACTTCACGCGCACCGCAGCGGAAGGTCTAGAGCTGCTGGTCAATATGGATAATCCGCGTGCCGACACGGCGGAACCTGTTGTCATTTCAATGATGACGACAATCCAACGCGGCGCGAAACGCCTGCGCGCCCGGCATGTCTATATGGCGGCGCAAGACGTCCTTTCCGCCCTGCACCAAGATACGAATGACATGCTTGACCATCGCATTCATACTCTTGGAAGCCTCGTTACAGGATATGCGAAGGGTCTTGGCGAGTTGGACAGTCTCACTGAGACAGAAAATGCTCCAAAAACCCTTACAGATAAATGGGACGCCGCCCGTGACACTTTGGATGCCATGCTAACCAAATCCGCGCCTGCAGAGGCTGATATGCTTTCACGGCTCATACGCGCCCCTGTAACGATTGAAGCCGTTCACCCTGACACAATGATCAACCCCATTGAGGCTGAGGTCGTGGACCTAACTTTAGATATGTCCGATCCAATAGATGCGTTTGATAGAACAAATGAAGTTGATGTGCTGGACCAGCAACCCGTTTTAATTCCGACGAAACCGGCTTTCAAAAGGGCAGATCGCGCGCCAATTGATAATATTCGTATCCCC
The DNA here is from genome assembly GCA_964425355.1 of uncultured Algimonas sp. Lineage (GTDB taxonomy): Bacteria > Pseudomonadota > Alphaproteobacteria > Caulobacterales > Maricaulaceae > Litorimonas. The sequence continues at coordinate 7,762 of CAYRMO010000084.1, forward strand.
CTTGAAAACTTGATGCGAGATGTTGTTGCAGATGCCTTATCCGTCGCACGATCTATTGGTCGGACGATTAGCTTGTCCTATGATATGGGTGAGGCTCAGATTGACGAAGGCAAAAAAGACTCTTTGAGATTACGCCTTGGTAGCGCTTTATCGCAGATTATTCATCAAGCCCTTCAAGATGATCGTGCCGGTCATATCGATATAAATGTGGCAGGAAATCAAATCCACATCATGGCTGGTCTAACGGCTATGCGAGTCGCAATCGATCCCGAGCAAAATCAAGCCCCATCAAAGCCGCGTATTTCGGTCGAGGTTGAGCAGGGTCTACGAACGCAATTGAATGCGCTCTTGGATTCACAAGACACTATCGGAGCAGCGTCATGAAGACCTGTTTGATTGTTGATGATAATCGCATGATCCGCCGCGTGGCCGGCCGGATAGTAAAAGATCTTGGTTTTGAAACCGACGAAGCCGTCAACGGTCAAGAAGCGCTTGATAAGTGCCGAATTGAACTTCCAGATGCCATATTATTGGATTGGAACATGCCTGTTATGGACGGGCTCTCATTCTTAAAAAAATTGCGTGACTTGCCTGACGGATCCGATCCGACGGTTGTCTTTTGCACCTCTGAAAGACAAGTTGACCATATTGTTGAAGCCCTTTCCGTTGGCGCTGACGAATATATTATGAAACCTTTTGACTCTGATATAATCGAGTCCAAATTTACATTAGCTGGTCTTGTCTAGTTCGGTGAGAGGAGCTCTTACATTAGAAGCCTCATATTATGAGGCCTTAAAACGTTTGACGCTAGAATTGGCGGGTGTAAACCTTGGGGCCAATCATGCCTTTTTGGTGGAAACCAGATTGGCACGTCTGGCCCGCGACGAAGGCTATCCATCGCTTGAAGCCATGGTCGACGAGTTATTCAATACGGGTAAGACCCGCTTGGCTGTTCAAATCGTCTCAGCATTGACCGAACGCGACACACATTTTTTCAAAGACCAGAGTGCTTTCAACCACCTCAGAGATCATGTCTTGCCTGATCTCTATCATAAGCGCGGTGGGGGACGGTTACGTCTTCTTTCCTTTGGATGCGCCAGTGGCCAAGAAGCTTATGGTATGGCGATGACCGTTTCAGCGATGGCTGATACGTTAGACGGCACGACAATTGATATTATCGGCGTAGATTATCCAAGTCAGGCCCTAGAGCGGGCTCGCTCGGGCCGCTATACGCATTTTGAGGTTCAACGCGGTCTTCCTATTCGTGATCTCGTGCAGTTCTTTGACCCTGATGGTGAAAATTGGGTCGTTAAGCCAGACATTCAAAATATGGTTGAATTCCGAGATGTCCATCTTTTGTCCAAACTGGATAAATTAGAAGATTTTCACGCTGTCATGTTTTGTGGCAGCCTCCCCCACTATTCCGCCCCTGCCCGCATTCGGGTCCTGCGGGGTCTATCTGGACTTGTAAAAGCGCATGGATATCTGATTTTGGGGACCGGCGAAAATTTAGCACAAATGAATTTCGGCTTTGATCGTGTCTTTGAAGAACCAGGTCTTTACAAAAAACGTGAAGTCATACTTGAGGATGAAGACGAAATAGATGATTCCGAGCCCTTTATCCCGGTCGAATATAAGGCGGAATCATCTGGATAGACGCTATTGATAGCCCCTGTTGACGGGCGAGATTTGGAGCGTAAAAGACGCCATTCATTATTTGGCCTTTTGAAAGCTACCTCATGTCTGACCTAGACGCCATTAAAACCCGTATTCTGTCCGAAATAGACTCGGCTTCTGATCTTGCTTCTCTTGATGAGATACGTGTCGCCGCCCTCGGAAAAAAGGGCGAGGTGAGCCTGATGATGCGCGGGCTTGGAAAAATGAGTCCAGATGAAAAAAAGGTCATGGGCCCTGCCCTTAATGGTCTGAAAAATACGCTCAATGACGCAGTTGAAACCCGCAAGACCGCACTTGAAAACCACGCCCTTGATGCAGCACTTGCCAGTGAGACTCTGGATATGAGTTTGCCGGTCGGCTCGCGCGCAGGAAAACTTCACCCCGTACAACAGGTCATGGAAGAAATGGCCGTTATCTTTTCAGATATGGGTTTTTCTGTCGCTGAAGGGCCAGACATTGAAGATGATTTCCATAATTTCACGGCGCTGAATTTCCCGCCCGGTCACCCTGCGCGCGATATGCATGATACATTTTTCATGGTGCCGGATGAGCAAGGCGAAAAGAAAGTCCTGCGGACCCATACCTCACCTGTTCAAATCAGAACCATGATTTCACAGGAACCGCCTATCCGTATTATTGCGCCGGGCCGGACCTATCGGTGTGACAGTGACCAGACCCATACACCTATGTTCCATCAAGTTGAAGGCCTCGTGATCGACAAAGATATCCATATGGGACATCTCAAAGGTGTGTTGATGGATTTTGTCAGCGCCTTTTTCGAAACAGATGTCGATGTACAGTTCCGCCCACATCATTTTCCCTTCACAGAGCCCAGCGCCGAAATGGATGTCCGCTATGAACGCGATGGCGCGTCGATTAAAATTGGGACTGGCGAGAGCTGGATGGAAATCCTCGGCTGCGGCATGGTTCACCCCAATGTCTTGCGCGCCTGCAACCTCAACCCCGATGAATATCAAGGTTTTGCCTTTGGCATGGGTGTCGATCGTCTTGCTATGTTGAAATACGGCATGCCGGACCTCAGAGATATGTTTGCATCTGATTCAAGATGGCTAAGCCATTACGGCTTTGATCCACTGGTTCAAGCGAACCTAGCAAGTGGGCTGAGTTAATGAATGCGCAGCTAATATCATGACCGATCCGTCAGAATCAACGGGTTTGGACCTAAGCAAAAACCCGCATAAATCCCTGCTTAAACGGATCGACATTGGCCTTATGACGGGCCTTTGCGCGCTCATACTGTCTTTGGTTGGCGTTGCGACATCACGTGCGTCGTTTAAAATGGCTCAAGAAACACAAAAAGCACGGGTCATCCCGATCGTCGATATTGATATGGGATATGAGAATGCCGCAGACCAAAGCAATGCCGCTTTTGTGGTACGTTTGAATAATGTCGGGGCTGGCTTGGCGCATATCCAGCGCGTGGTCCCATTGCAACATGGCAGGCCCATCGACGACATTCAGACCTTTGATGATGCGATTATGAACCGCCGCATGCGCGGTTGGATTACGCCTGTCGAAAACGTCTCAACAGGGTTCCTTCGCGCTGGCAGCTCAATTGAACCTCGTCGATACAAGATGGGCGCCGCGGGCTCGGAACTCAGCGCTTATTTAAGTGGTCAATTTGGTACACCCCTTGAAGGGCTTGATCTCGAAGTTTGCTATTGCTCTGTCTTCAATGACTGCTGGACCATCAAATATCTAGATCGAAAACTCCCAACGCCTGTCGGCACTTGTGGGATTAAAGACCAAACCGTCGATTATTTCCGAAACTATATCGATCAAACCACCGCAAAGCGGTTGGAGAAGTAAGATGAAATTCACACTCTCTTGGCTGAAACGCCATCTGAAAACAGACGCCACTATATATGAAGTCGCAGAGGCAATGACCCTGGCTGGACTCGAGGTTGAAGAGATCATTGATCCGGCCAAGAGCCTGTCCGCCTTTACGATTGCGCATGTGAAATCATCTGAAAAACATCCGGATGCGGATAAGCTAAGCGTTTGCGAAGTCGAAACCGTTGACGGGATCAAACAAATTGTTTGTGGTGCCCCGAATGCGCGGGCTGGTATTGCGGTCGCCTATGCCCCGCTCGGAAGCTATATCCCCGGCCTCAATTTTAGCCTAGATAAAAAGCCGCGTAAAATTCGCGGCGTCGAAAGCTCAGGCATGATGTGTTCGACCAAAGAGCTGGAACTGGGCGAAGATCATGACGGCATCCTCGAACTCGATCCGACTGACCACAAGGTCGGGACGGCCGTGGTTGACGCTCTGGACATGAATGATCCGGTTATTGATTTCGAAGTCACGCCTAATCGACCAGATTGGCTCGGTGTTAATTCGATAGCACGGGATCTCGCGGCTGTGGGTCTTGGCGAATTAATCTCACCCGAAATTGAGCCTGTTGCGGGTACATTCCCTTGCGAACAAGACATCATTATCGAAGATAAAGATGGCTGCG
>CAYRMO010000085.1:0-11885 GCA_964425355.1 uncultured Algimonas sp.
CGACTATTGGGCGCCATATTGATATGTTGGAGGCTGAGTTGGGCGCCGTATTATTTACCCGGTCTAAGTCTGGCGTAAGCCCGACTGATTTGGCGAGAACACTTCTTCCAAATGTACGCCTCATGGCCACGACGGCGGCAACGTTAAAACGTCAAGCGGCGAATGCCACAAACAAAAGGCCCGCTATCGTACGTATTACAGCCAATCAAATCGTTGGAACAGAATTACTGCCAAATGCACTGCGGGAATTTCGTCTATCAAATCCGCAGATCCAATTGGAAATTGATATTACCAATGCGCTTTTAAATCTGCCGCAGAGAAGTGCCGATATTGCCATCCGCATGACAAGACCGACTCAGGACAAGCTGGTTGCTAAGAAAATTCGCGATGCGCATTTAGGTCTCTATGCAAGCCGTGACTATATAAAGAGCCGCGGTGAGCCTAAACAGGCCGATGCGTTATTCGATCATGATTTGATTGGATATGATAAAGATCAGCATAGACTGTCAGGTATAACAATCGGAAGTCGAGCGCTTACACCCGGAGATTTTGCAATTCGATGCGATAGCGATATTGCGCAACTCGCAGCGTTGCGCGCCGGACTTGGGATCGGAATTTGTCATGCCAAGATCGCCAAAAGAGACGGTTTAATATCTATTTTAACGTCGGAAATTTCACTCGTTTTACCGGTCTGGTTGGTGATGCATGAGGACCTAAAATCTGATCCACATGTGAGGGCCGTTTTTGATCATCTTGGACGAAGCGTTTAAATCTTATAGAGCAAAATGATTGGGATGACTCTAACCCGGTTTTATGACTTAGGAATGTTGTTTGAATACTGATTCCAGCTAAGCTGGCCGGGCGTGCTAACGTTGAATGACCCAATATTCCTGCAAAATATTTATAATTTACTTCAATTTTAAATGTAAAAACTGATTAAAGTCACTCTCTTCATAATCAGAAAATACACCACCGTTTTCAAATCCGTATTTTTTATATAGCGTGACTGCAGCTTCAAACGCCTTGCCCGTACCCGTTTCTAATGAGAGCGTTTCATAACCGCGTTTTTGCGCAGTTATCAACATATGTTCCAGCAACTTTGTCGCCACACCTTTGCGTAAATAATCCGGATGAGTGCGCATGGATTTAATCTCGGCCAGCGTAGGTGATAGCTCGTGAAGAGCGCCACAGCCGAGCACGTTCTCATTATCCCAGAGCGTCCAGACGGTGATGCCTTCTTTTTGCAAACCTGAGAGGTCGAGCGCGTAACTGGAATCTTCTGGGGAATTTGCGGCCATACTTTGTAGGTGGAAAGCTAAGAGATTCTGAACGACCGGAAGGGATAAATCATCTTCGATAATTTTCATAATCTCTCCTTTTATCGTTATAGGATAATCTCAAATGAGGTGATATTAAAGTTTTTAGAATAGTCAAATCTATCGCTTACTGATGTCTGCATTGAAACCGCAAGGGAGAAGCAGACGTTACCTGACGGGCTTAAAACGCCAAGTTAAAGACTCTCGCAAAGGCTGCTTTGGTGTCTAAAGCCAGCTTCTGCTTCTCCACAAAAGCGGCTGTTAAAGCGTTTATCAATTTTGATAATATTAAACATATGATCGTATATATAATTCAATTACTTTAAGTATACGGGGCAATTGTGAATATATTTGATGGTTTCAATACTATGTATCGCTCCTATTTGGTCAATCGTTGGATAACGTTTTTATTTAGCTTGATTTTATGCGCATGTGGGAACGGTCATATTATCGAACCTAGCGAAATATTAGAAGGAGAGGCATATAAGGGCAGCAAAAGTTATGGAGTATTCGTAGACTTTCCCACAAGCGATCGTGTTGTCACACGTGTGCCTGGGGCAGGAGCGATCCTCTGGAATTTGGATGATGGCGAAAACAAAAGATTGTCACCCGAAGGCATAGGATATCTAAAAGGCTCACAAACCGCTTATTCCAGAAATGGTGCCTATCTTGCAACTTGGCCACGTCGCCCAAAACATAGTCTTTGGCATACGCAAGACGGCAGTGGGTCAAGTCTATTTGCAGCTAATCATAATCCTAATAAATCCCCTATAAAACACGTTGTTTTTTTTCCAGATGGTAGACGTATGGCGACAACGAATGGAACTACAATTAGGATTTGGGATTTAAATGAATCTACACTGAAACATGAACTGACTACGGGGAGCAGAGGTAGGGCTAATCGTCTTACAGTTACACCAGACGGGACTCGTCTTATTGCCTCATGGCATGGCCAACACCCCGTTTTCCAAGAAGCTTATATTTGGAATGCCGATACGGGAGAAAGACTTCATACCAGTTGGCAAAACTCGACACTAATATTTTCTGATGACTATTCGCTATTACTCTCAAAAAATAGTGATGGGGATCAGTATCAGCCTGCTAAAGCGGCTATTCATGACGCAAAAACAGGCGCATTCATCAAGTATTGGACTATTGGTCGACCCACAAGCTTTATTAGTACAGTCTTTTCGTCCGATAATAAATCAATCGTTCATGTCTTAAGAGAAAGTACAAAGCGAGATACGAGTCACATATACCTCTGGAATATCGAGGCTGAAACCAACACAGGACCCTTCAAATATAGTAGCCGTTCTGGCGGGCAACAAGGTAGAGGGAAATACTTCACTTCCCCTGATGGAACTAAACTATTTGCTGCCACAGCTGACAATAAACTCAAAATATGGGATATTTCATCAGGCGAGCTAATTAAAACAATCAGACAAACAATGAAGCCAACTAAATCTTTTCAATTTACCTCGGATGGAAGACGGCTTTTGACCAATTCATACTATAGAGGTGAGCTTTCTACATCCACCCATAATTATTTATGGGATGTCGATGATTTCAAACTTCTGGCAAAAATTCCGTCGGAATTTAACTGTGACATTTCTAAAAGACACGTTTGTTCTACCACAGATAGGAAATCCGCGATAGTTTCTCCAGATGAAAAAATGATAGTAAGTTGGTCAAAGGGTAAAAGTGCTACTATTTGGGATGTTGAGACAGGTCGTGTTCTCGTCATATTGAAAGGTCACAAAGGACGAATTATATCTGCTCGGTTCTCACCTGATGGAACCCGAATTGTCACTGGGGCATCAAACGGAGATGCAACTCTCTGGGATTTGGAGAGTATAAATTAGGAAAAGCTATTACTCATGCCCTAGTAGAGATTGATACGAGGTCTGTCCTTGCTGCAAATTTACTTAATCTAACTTTCGCTAAGTGGATGTTTCTATACTTTTGCAAGCGTCCTAAACTCGCCTCTAGAAAGACACTCGCTTACCTCGGCTTTGGGGATCGCCGACATTCGCAAATACCGAAAATGAGTCAGGCTTAGTGGGAATGATGAGTCGCTTTTGAACGGACGATCGAGTCATTTTGAATGGAACCAGTATTCGATAATATATAAACTCGCCTCTGATATTAAACAGCCCGATTAAGATCCGTTTTTCCGCGAGAATTTTGTCGCGTCAAAAACGACTCGGAAAACTTACACAAATGTCAAAAATTTTCAGGTTTGCTCAATATCTTAAATTACTTGAAATTTAAGAATAATTCAGTTAGTTTTTTTATTTAATTATACAACTTTTCTTTATTTATAGGGTTGGGGTATGAGATTCAAAGGCAATTTCTTTCATGTTGCAATTTCTTTAGCGGCAACCCTGATTGCGAGTTGTGCGTCTGAGCAAGAGATTGACTATAAAAATGTGAAGCTGCCAGACAAGATATTCGTTGCCGATGTTCAATTGGGAGACGGGGATCCAGTAAGTAATGATTTTTTAGTGGCTGCCTTAGATATGCCGCCTGGCCGGTGTTGCGCACCTGGAACGTATAAGGCAGATTATCGCGCTTATCGGGATGCGCCCAAGGGAAGGCCTGTAACGGGGCAGGATATTATTGCCGCTGTAGACCCAAAGGCGTCTTTTTATCAGATTTCTATCCCGCCGCCTCCGGAAGTGACAGATATTGATGCATTACTTGGTCCGCTATTTGGGGGGCGATTAAGGCGACATATTATGACTGCCCCCCAAGAGGGTTGTATGGTGGTCTCGGGCGTAAGAGATGGTGTGCTACGCACCGGTGTCGTTATGCATAAATTGCCCAAGCAGGGCAAAAGAAGCACTCTATATTATTATAATCGGACAGGCATTGAACGTTGTAATATCTCGGGAATTTTATTGATGCATGGCTTGCCAGAAGCTGAGGCGATGGATTTTGAACCCTATGAATCCGATGGAGGCGAGTTTTTCACTGGTGGCCTTGTACCGGATTATGCAAAATTACGCGCTAGGGCAGCGGAATTGAGTCCGGGCTTGTAACCGTGGCAGATGAGAAGGCGCGAGCAAAAGCTTTTTTTGAAGATACTGTCGAGGTTTTAGAACAGGCCCATAATGAGGGTTGGGATACGGCACGTACAGATAGTGAATTGACGGATGTGCAGCGTTCCCATGGGTATTGGTCTGATACGCCTGTTCTGGGCGGTAGTCTAGGCGTCGATGTAATGGTGGCAAGCGCATCTGTTACAGCGGACGAGAAAGGAGCCGTCGGCCTTGAGGCTACGATTGGTTTACCGATGACCAGAGACCCTGGGCGAGATCTGGAAATAGAACAGAAAAATGGAGCAGGTAAATCCCCTGTCAAAGTAGAGGTGGGGCGGGAATTATTTGGGCAGGCTGGTATCAATACGGATAATAATTTACGGGGCGGAATGCAGCTTAATTTTTCCGTAGAGGTCGACACAACAAGTCGGAACGGCCGCAATATACGCGGAAGTGTGGAAGGCTTTGTCAATAAATCTTTGGATGGTTCGGTTCAGATGGGCGTATCGGGGAGTATTATTCCAGGTCTTTTACGTGGCCGCATTCCGGTTGAGGTTGGAGCAGGTATTACCTCGGATATGATTGATACGGATATGCTTTCGTGATCGCACTGAACTTTATGATGAGGCTATTGCAAAGGCGAATGACGACGGTTTTGACGGTCAGCTCTGGGCTCGCGAAAGCATGCATGGTGTATTAGATGCAGCAGGTGGAGGCGGGGCGGTACCAGAATCGCGGCTTGCATTTGCAGCAGGTGTTACGCAATTTGAGACGATGCGGGACGATCTCGTTGAAAGCGGAGAGTTGAGTATCAGTGTCGAAGAAGGACACGCTGATCGAATTGGTGTTGACCCATTTAAATATAGAATTTCCCAAGCCGGGGAGAATGAAGGTTTCTATCGGGTGGAGGGTGTATCTTTTTTCCCTAGCCGTGATAATGTTTTTGGCTTCCAGAGAGAAAAATTTGATGCAATCATTGACCGAACAGGTGCCGTGATTGACGGCTATGAGTTAGAAAGACGCACTGGAACACATACAACTAACCATGATTTTAATACGGAGAACCCTTGGGATGGGCGGTTGGGAGACCGCGAGAAGCCTGACGCATTCAATAATAGCGGGAAGACGGATTTACAGCAGCAATATGCCCGTTTTGATTATATAGAAGACAAAACAGCCGAATTAGACAAATTAGTAAAAACTGACTTATCCGCCGCCTATCCAGAAAGCGCAGCTTTGCATGAGAGCGCGCCTTGGACACAGGATAGAGCCGAGCGGGCTCTAGAAAATGCACGTAAAGCCGCCTATCTTGAGGAGTATTTATCCGATGCACGTGACGCCTATATCAACCCGGAACCGCATACGCCCTATCCGGGAACGGGACCAGACTCAGGTCTCCAAATCACCCCTATTGATGACCTTGATCTGGAACCAGGTCGGAATTTTACACCTTTACCATCAAAGTCTTCAGATCCTATTGAGGCTGAACCCACATCCCATGCCGCGCCCTCATCTACGGACCTATTAGCTGGATCAGATTATAATTGGGTCCAGCCGAATTATTTGGCCGAATTAACGAATGAACATGGTCGTGTGGATGGGGTAGAGTTGCCAATTGCAGATACGGCCCAAAACGGCTTCGAGCGCTTTACAGGACAGGTGCGAGATTTATTCAAACCTGATCCGCCGGGAATAAGTCTAAGCGAGCTTTCCGGGGAACTTCGAGAGACCAGCCGAGAGGTGAACGCGTTAGACAGGGCCGAGAACGGCGAAGCCTATTCAAGCCCAGAAGGATGGCGGTTAGGGCATCCTGAAACGCGCGCCCGTTGGGATACATTGGCTGAAGGCATAGCCGATGGTCGTCTAACAGATATGAAAATTGATATAGATCTGACCAATGAGGACGGCGAGCGCCTCAGCCCACATGAGCGGGCCGAGGTGTTATCAGATGCGGTTGATCGAGCTTCAGCGGCGCAGGCGCATGTTTTGGGCCGCGTTCCAAATGCCCTTTCTGGGCCAATAAATAATTTTAATCGAGATTACCCAGTGCCCGGCAGTGAAGAAGCTCTTGTGGCGCTTGGCGATGAGGCCGCCATCGGCCGAGAGACGGATCGAGAAAGTGAGCGCGAGGCACAACGACAGGAAAGTCTTGAGGATTTGATATCTCGACCTACACATGAATTGGATCGTTCTATGGAGGCGGACCAAGACTATGGGATAATACCATAGTGTGCAATTTTTAGTCGGGTTGATGAATCCCCGGTAGCGATATCAAAAAGCTAAAAAACTAACTAAAACGTCACAAAGTTCCTATTGACCACATTTGTAGTCTTATGTATGACTACAAATGTAATCTAAGGAAGTGACGTGAAAACTAAGATCAGTCAATCAGAACTTGAGGTCATGGATGTTTTGTGGAGGCGTCCTGGTATTGCGGCATCCGATGTCGTTCAAACCTTATCTGAAACCAAAGACTGGTCTGATCGAACCATCAAGACATTGCTGGCGCGCCTCGTAGAAAAAGGCGTCTTGTCGACCGAAAAAGAAGGGCGGCGCTTTCTTTATACCCCAACTGTCAGTCGAGATAATTATGCCGGACCCGCCGCGCGAAATTTTGCTAAACGATTATTTGGAGGTCGTGCCGCGCCAATTGTCGCCCATCTAGCCGAAGGCGAGGGCTTAACCGATGAAGATATTGCCGAATTAGAAGCCTTGCTTGAGAGCCTGAAATCATGACGGCGGACTATATTTTGGAGTGGGCCGTTCAAACGGGCCTTGTCGTTAGCCTCTTAATATTGGCTATTCTTATTATCCGTAAACCTTTTTCTCGGGTTTTCGGCGCAGGGCCAACCTATGCTCTATGGTCGCTGCCTGTGATCCGGCTCTGCCTGCCAGTCATTGCGCTCCCGCAAAATTGGGTGCCGAATTGGCTGTATTCGTCTGATGACGTCGTGCCGCAAACTGTGGCGACGCCTGAGACCGGTGCATCAGAAATTTCAGCTGGGTCAAATCGGATAATATCCACTGACGTTTCGACCCTTGGGTCGACGCTTCAAACGAATTCACTTGATTTGAATTGGACGGCGATCGGTCTCGGGCTTTGGTTGGGGGTCGCGTTTTTCTGGATTGTCCTGCAGCTCCTAAGGCAACGAAATTTTGTCAATATGCTGCGACAGAATAGTGAAGTGGTCGATAGCAAATTGGGAGATGAAATTACCCAAGCGTCAAAAATCGTGGGGTTAAAACGCCTCCCGAATATTCGTATTTCACATGAAAATTCTGGACCCTTTGTGACGGGCCTTACACGTCCCATGGTGATTTTACCGGCTCAATTTGTCGAAGACTATAGCGCTGAACAACGTCAATATGCGCTTGTGCATGAGTTCGCCCACATAAAACGTGGTGATCTTTGGGTGGCCCTTGGAGCCCTGATCTTCAAGGCCCTGAATTGGTTTAATCCATTGATCCATTACGGCGTCAATAAAATGCGCATAGATCAGGAAGCCGCTTGTGATGATTTTGTCATGCGAAGAACGGGTGCATCTGAGCGGGACCGCTTCGCCTATGCTAAAACACTTTTACATGCCGCCAAAATCGGTGGCGCAAACACAAAATCAGCTCAACTCGCTTTATCCTTGATGGAAGAGCGGGCTGGCAAGGGTCGTAAAGAAGGAGACGAAAATGCATAATAAAACGGATATTGGGCGTGCCAGCCCAAACAAGTTTGGGCCGCTTACCTTGGGAATGGCAAGTCCACAAAAAGGCCAGCTGGCCGACCGACTTGATCGGCTATCCTACGCAAAATCACAAAACCGGGTGACGCGTGGCTTGGCCTGTACCGTTTTGCTGGGACTGGCTGCGCTCTCAGCCCCCTATACGATAGCTGGTGCTGAGCCTGCAGACTCGCCCGTTATTGAAGCGAAATTTGACAATAAGTCGGTCTATAGATTTTCGAATGTGGAAAAGTGGACCGGGGATGGAACACTGAAACTGCAATCAGCTGGGACGTATGAAATAATTGAACAAAATGATGTTTTATCGGCTTATCAAATATTGGATCGTGGGAAGACGCGTCAGCAGGTCCCCGTCAATTTAACATCAGATGGCGAATATGAATTGACCTTGCAAAATGGTGAAGTTGTATCTTTTATACCGCCTGAGATTCCAGTGCCGCCCAAACCTCCAGTGCCACCTCATGGGAAAGACGTTCGGCACGTGAAAATAGTGACAAATCTAGAGGGTTTGGAAGCGGAAACTGAGTTAGAGGTTTTATCGGCGCTTAAAGGTTTAGAGTCACTCGAAGGTCTAGAAGGTCTCGAAGGGTTACTAGCTCTTGAAGGTTTGTCGGGTCTTGAGGGTCTATCTGCTCTTGAGGGATTAGCGGGACTTGAAGGTTTGAGCGCATTGAGCTCTTTAAGTGAATTGAGCTCACTGGCCGATATATCAGACCTCAACATTATGAAACTGGTCGATGGTCAGGATTTTAAAGTTGTGATTAAAAGTGACGATTTTGTATGGGAAAATGATGGTACGCTAAGTAAAGCCGAGCTAAATGAGAGGATTCCAGAAATACTAGCGAATTTGGGGGATGAGCGGAAAATTAGAATCCTGAAATCTGGAGAGGGCCAGAGGGTCTTTAATGTCTCTCCTAACGGTGAATTTGAACTCGAAACTGAGGTCATTTCGGGTGATGAAATCAGAGTCTTAAATTTTGACAATAATATCGATGCAGCATCCGTCGAAATCGCCAAACAGGATTTGGAGAGAGCGGAGGAAATTCTCAGAACTATGATCAATGATGGCGACGTCTCGTCAGAATTGGAAAGAGCATTAGACGAGATTTCCAAGGCTAAATCGCATCTGGATAGTAAAAATTAAAATTTGAAAAGGCTGACACGAACTCAGCCTGAATATAACTTTCTGGATGAAAACACAGAAAGATTCTGCACCCAAGCTTTGAACCCCGGCTTGGGTGTGGCTATATAACGTCCATGAGACATGTACTTTCGACAGTTTTAGCGACAACGGCTTTGATGGCCACATCCGCCATAGCCCAAGATATTCAGCGCTTGGTCCCCAGTTCCCAGGCACAAGTTCAATTGTCCTATTCGCCTGTTGTGAAACAAACTTCACCTGCAGTTGTCAATATTTTTACCTCGCGCACGGTCCGGACCCGCGCCCGATCTTCATTTTTTGATGAAATGTTTGGCATGCAGCGTGCCCCGCGTGAACGTGTTGAAAACTCATTGGGGTCCGGTGTGATTGTAAGGTCGAACGGCATTATTGTAACCAATGCCCATGTGGTCAAAGGGGCCGATGAGTTAAAAGTTGTTTTGAATGATCGCAGAGAATTCGAAGCCAAAGTTGTCGCGCAAGATGAAGAGACGGATCTGGCCGTTCTTCGCATCGACACCAAAGGCGAAATTATGCCTGTTCTACAGGTTGGGGCCAATGAGGAACCAGAAATCGGCGATATTGTCCTTGCGATCGGCAATCCATTTGGTGTTGGGCAGACCGTAACATCAGGCATTATTTCCGCTCTGGGGCGGACCAATGTCTCTGATATTTCGAGTGCTATCCAGACCGATGCTGCCGTTAATCCGGGTAATTCCGGTGGCGCGCTGGTTAATCTACAAGGTGAGTTGATTGGCGTGAATACGGCGATTTTCTCTAGATCGGGCGGCTCAAACGGTATTGGCTTTGCGATCCCGGCTGAACTGGTCGAGCGGGCTATTGAATCTGCGCTTTCAGAGGGGCGTATTGTTCGACCTTGGATTGGGGCCAGAACAAATGGAATTGATGCGACTATGGCTGCCGCTCTTGGCCTCGACCGGTCAAAAGGCGCTGTCATAAATGATATTTTGGAAGGCGGGCCCGCTTATCGGGCTGGTCTTGAGAAAGGTGATGTTATTCTCTCTGTCGATGGGACAGAGATTAATGATGATAGTGGCCTGAGATTTAAACTGGCCACAATGCGTCGGGATGAAGTCTCGGATGTTGTTTATTTTCGGGACGGAAAAACCCGCACAACCCGCGTCAGAGTTGATACACCCAAAGAAAATCCGGATCGTGATGAGCGCGACCTTGACGGCATTCATCCTTTTGACGGCGCGGTGATTGTGAATATGAGCCCGGCCCTAGGCGAAGAATTAGGCTTTGATCCCTATCTGACCGGTGTCATGGTTTTGAAAGTCAGGCGCGGCTCTGCGGCCAATTATAATCGCCTACGTCCTGGAGATTTTATTCTCGATTTAAATGGCGTAGACATTTCTGACACACGTCAATTGGCCAGACTGTTGGAAGGCGAACCTGTCGATAGTGTCTGGGATGTTCAAGTGGAGCGAAATGGACGCATTGGAGCTTTACCTATACGGTATTTACCACCTTCGAATTAAATTCTTAACGACGAAAAAATCACGCCATTAAAAAATCACGCCATTAATGTAATCTAAATGGAAACCAGCCTCGCGGTGACGGGGCTTTACAATACAGACATTTTTCCTCTACGCCCATATGGCAAGGATTTTTTAGGGGAATTTAAATGGCCGATCGTATATTAGATGAGTACCAACCGTTAGAATTCTACAAAAAACATAGTCAGGCAAAAGCGTCTGGTTTTTCAAAATTTTCGGTTGATGGAAAATATTATTTCTGCCGATATTCAGATAAGAAAATCTGTATGATCAGCCAAGCCTATCAGAGCGTGGCGGGTCGCGATAATGGTATCGTCTCAATCCGTAACAATGAAAAAATCTCGAAGCGATTTAAATTTGTAGAGCGCAAAGGCGGAAAATATGGGTTTTCTTTGCGAGCCGGGAATCATCAGGAAATTGCCATCAGTCCAGATTATAAATCTCAAAATGATGCGGAATTTGTTGTTGGGCGATTGACTGGGAAGAAAAAGGCAAAAGCGCAAGCGACGAAAAAGCCAGTCGCAAAGAAGCAAGGCGCAAAGAAGCCAGCAACCAAGAAAACCGTCAAAACTCCGACCAAGGCGCCATCTCAAACGAAATTAACTCCAAAGCCAAAAGCAAAAAATGCCGAACAAGATTACAAACCGCTCGCCTTTTACCAACGCCAAACAAAGGGGCGTGACCACGGCATTGAAGCCTTTACCGGCGAAAATGGAAAACACTATTTCGCATATTTCGAAAATGGGAAAATCGCGCTGATCTCCGAAGGTTACCCAACGACAACGGCGCGAGATACCGGAATTGCATCGGTTGAAAAGAATATTGGTCTTGAGCCCCGCTATAATTTTCGGGGTCCACTAAGAAATGGAAAATTTGAGTATCGATTGAAAGCTGGCAATCACAAAGAGATAGCCAGATCTGTCTGGTATGGCTCTGCGGCGGCGGCAACGACTGGGGCAGCTTATCTCATGGGGACGCGTAAACGTGTGCCCAAAGTTACCCCAAAAGCCGCTGGGCCAATTGCTGCGGTTGTCGGTGCCCCGCTTGCGGCGGCCGCGATTGCGGGTCAGAAAGCGGCGGCGGCAACCCCGCCTGTGACCCCACCAGCGCCTCCG
>CAYRMO010000086.1:0-11870 GCA_964425355.1 uncultured Algimonas sp.
AACCAAAATCAATTAAATGCGAAGCGCCTGTCGACGCTTCGCTTAAATCATTACGGGGATTGTTAACCCGGATTGTAATTTCCCGTAATCATACAGGTGCCATTTGGCTGCGCTGTTGTGCCCGCAGGACAAGCGATTACAGGCGCAACTGTCGTTGTTGTTGTCGTGGCAGTACCTGTGCCGTAAGTTGTTGCTGAACTCGGCTTGTGCGTCGTCGCAGAACTAGGCTCGTGCGTTGTTGCTGAACTCGCACCCTCCTCTTTGACCATCATCGCGTCTTCTTTTTCTTTCATGGCATCCTTGGTGCTGGACCCGTAATTGGTTGCAGAGCCTGCAGCCTTGTCACCCATAGCGTCGCCCGCAATATCCTTGACTTTGTCTTCGGCCTTATCTTTTGCGACGTCCATAGCGGCTTCTTCAGCGGACTTACCTTCTAGGAGCATTTTTTTGCCCACTTCCATTTTGTCTTCTGTCGATACGTTGCCTAAGGCGTCTTTTGCTAGGTCTTTGGCGTTATCTTTGACAACGTCTGTTGCGACTTCTTTTGCTGTGCCAACGGCATCTTGGGCGTGTACTATGCCGGCTGTGCCTAACATGAGTCCTGCAATAATAAGTGTTTTTGTAAGTTTCATAGGTGCTCTCCTGACGAATCTAGTGTGGGCTTTCACTATATAAGGGAATTAGAATAATGCCCATGCCAAAAATTCACGCAAATGCGGCAAGATTGAGGCGGAATTGATACGCTAACCTTACGATTAAATTGATTGCGAGTAATATCTTTGCCGGCTTTAGCGGTCCGTGAACACCGTAAAGCCCTATCGCGTGTCTACGGGATAAGGAGATGTGTCTTTCGCTGTTTTGTTCTTTTGATTTAAACGAGACAATCATTTTATAAATGTGGCCAATGACGTCTGACAAGACATATGCGGACCCAATTGATGTTTTTATCGGTGGGGCAGGCGATCGCAAAACGAGACTTGTTGAGCGCTATCAAGTGGGATTTAAGGGCGGGCATAAAGACCGTTCTGTATTTTATTTTGAGCATACTCAATTTGGGAAAGCTCTGTCGGTTGTGAACGCCCTGCCTCCAGGTCATCAGATAAACCTTATTGGACATTCTTATGGAGCGGCTACGGCGGTCAAAATTGCAAAGAAAACAAACAGGACCATCCACGCCATTATCGGGGTTGATCCGGTCAATAAATTGATTTTTTTACGTGGTCAAAAAATGTTTGAGAATGTCCGTCGCGTCGTAACGATCAAGGCGACAGGAACTGAAAACCGACTCTATGATGGGAACTTTATCGCGCAGCTCGGACGTGTCTTTGGGGGCGGCGTGCCAGCTATTTTTGAATCGCCGGCCGCACTGGAAATTGAAGCACCTTTTGCCCATTATAATTTTGAAGCCTTAATGCACCATAGAGGTCAAAATGGCTTGAGTGCGTCGAGCATTTTACTCAACGACACGCGCGAATTTTATGTCTAACAGCGTTTTAATCTAAGGCTTCTGAAAGACGTATCTTTTTTCCTTAACTCGGAGAAGATTTGCCTTACTGGAAAACCCGCATATGCTTAAGAATATATTATTGCTTTTAGGTCTAAGTCTCGATTCCTAGAATTGGAGAAATTTTGTTGACGGCCTCGGGTTTCGAGCTAAGCGAAACGCGAAAATCGGCTGTCACTGTTTTTATGGGGAATTTATGCGGCGATTTACCTTCATCTTGTTTATGTTCCTCGCGCTTCCAGGAACGGCCTATGCTTATATCGACCCGGGTTCGGGCAGTGCGATCATGTCAGCGATCATTGGATTTTTTGTCGTAATTGGTCTCACGGTCAAGTCTTATTGGTATAAAATTAAGTCACTATTCAGTCGGACGCCCAAAGATAATTCGGCGGAATAACGACTATTCTGGTCTTATCCATCCTTCGCAAAATCCAGCAGTCATAATTTGTGAGCACACCCAATGTCCAATGATGTAATGGTAAATAAGCCATATTGGGATAAATTCTATGCGAAAATGGATTTATCTGTGCCGTCTCAATTTTGTGCTATGACCGCGATTGAAATAGAAAAGGATTCCTGTGTTTTGGAATTTGGTTGCGGTAATGGTCGTGACGCAATCTATTTGGCGAGTCAAAAATTTTCGATCTGTGCGACTGACCTCTCCGGTGAGGCCATCAATTCGTGTCGTGAAAAGGCTAAAAGTTTTGGTTTCGACAAGGTCCACTTTTTTCAAGGTGATCTGACCTCACAAGATCAAATAGAGGCCTTATTTGACAAAGGCAGAAACCTAAGTCCCAATGGCTCGATCACCGGCTATTCGCGTTTCGTCATGCACTCAATTAATGATGAGCAAGAAGATAAATTTCTCGAAAATATTGGAAAATACATGCGGTCCGGTGAACGCATCTATTTTGAGTTTAGGTCAAAAGAAGACGAAAAATTAGAAAAGACATTTGGCAACCACTATCGACGGTTTGTCGATACCTCCGCATTTATACGAAAAATGGAAAGCCAGTTTATGCTAAATTACGAGCTTACCGGTAGAGGCATGGCGAAGTATAAGGCTGAAGATCCATTTGTTAGTCGGCTTATTTTCGAAAAACTCTAATGAAAAAAATAGCGAACTTCTTTTCTCACCTGAAAAACGTTATTACCTTTAATCAGCTTGATGCAGCTGATCGTCGATTGACAATTTATTCTGAGGGCAAAAATTACTGGTCTTATTTGGGCGGGCTTGTAAACCACATCCTAGAAAACTCTGATATAAAAATTTGTTATATTTCATCGGCGTCAGATGACCCCGGATTAGATATTACCCATCCCAATTTCAAAACATTCATTGTCGGTGAAGGCTTCGTTAGAGATTGGATTTTCGCAAATATTCAAACGGAGGTGATGGTCATGACGATGCCAGACCTGCATCAATATCAAGTCAAAAAATCGTCTTTCCCGGTTCACTATATTTATGTTCAACATTCTTTGGTAAGCTTACACATGGTTTATCGGCCTGGTGCATTTGATCACTATGATACAATTTTCTGTTCCGGTCCTCATCATTTGGAAGAAATGCGAGCGATTGAGACTGTATATGATCTTCCGCAAAAGAATTTGTTCGAACATGGCTATGCCAGACTAGACTCGATTAAATCGGAAGCCGCGTCACAAGCCATCGGCAAGGAAAGTGAAAAAACGCATTACCTCTTAGCCCCATCTTGGGGCCCGAATGGGACGATAGAGACAGGCTTAGGATCAAAAATTGTTGATTTGCTGATGTCTAACAATTCTAAGGTAACTTTGCGGCCACATCCGCAGACCATAAAGTTTGCAAAAGACAAAGTTATGTCAATTGTCGACGCTCATAAAGACAACCTCGATTTCGAATATGAAAACAATGTACAAGGACAAAACTCCTTACATACGTCAGATGTTATGATCTGTGATTGGTCAGGCGCAGCGCTTGATTACGCGTTTGGATTAAATAAACCCGTTTTGTTCATTGACGTCGAAAGGAAGGTCAATAATCCAGATTACGAATCTATTCCTTTGGTGCCCTTTGAAGTCTCAATCAGAGACCAGATCGGTAAAGTGATTTCACCAGTTAAGCTCGAAGACATATTAAGCTATACCGTCAAACCTTTAAAAAATGATCTTGCTGAGACGCATGTTTTCAATATTGGACGTGCCGACAAAGTTGGCGGGGAAGAAATCATTCGCATTGTTGAAGATATTACCGCGCGTCCAAGCGAGTCGTGATTGTGTATCGCTTACTGAAAATCGGATTGATTGTCCTCTTTCTTTTATTGGGCGTGCTAAGGTCCGATTGCCTTGCGCAAGACAGTGACACATTCGAATTGCAAAAAACAATACAAGAATTTGACGACGGTTTAATACAGCTTCACAAGTTCGAATTTGATGGCAAGCGCACCATTCCCTTTATTGTTGATTTAAAAAACCACGATGTTGCCGATCCTTATCCCTATCACGGAATGGCCATTTATTTGGGTCAAAAACGGCTTATTCGAATATCAGATAGCGGAAAAATACGAGACCTTGATCCGAATTATGGAGAGGAGGGTCAGAATGGTGAGGCGGAAGACCTCAATGGGATATGGATAGGGTTTAAAGGTCGGTTCAAAACCGTCCTCGTAAAAACATCATCAGCTGAAATAAGTGTTTTCGATGATAATATAATATTTGAATGGCCCGCAGGGACGGATGATCCCGGTATTGAGTTTATAGAAGCAGACCTCAGTAGCGATCATGAACTCATTGAATCATTCTCACCTAAAAAATTAAAATATACGCATTTGCCAAATTGGTTAGCCGTGCTTTGTCGCATCTTAGAATGGATGTTCGTTTCGATTCAATCCGTGACACATTTGGGTTGGGGGCTAAGTTTGGTCTTGTTCACGCTGCTTATAAAACTTCTGACGCATCCGCTGTCAAAGTGGTCCAAGCGGCTTCAGGAAAAAGTCAATGCAGATAAAGCTGCACTCGAGCCTGTATTTCAGGATATCAAAAAGAAATACAAAGGCGAAGAAGCTCATAATCGAACCATGGCAGCCTACAAGGATAGAGGCATTACGCCTTATCATGTTCTCAAGCCACTCATAGCGACCATGATTACTTTGCCGATCTTAATCGCCATATTTAATATGTTGGGAGAATTTCATGCGTTCCGCGGCGAAAGCTTTTTGTGGGTCCAAGATCTTGCTTATCCTGATCGCATTGCGAGTTTACCGATCAAACTCCCTATGATTGGAGATGGGTTTAATCTGATGCCCATTCTCATGGCTCTTGTAACACTTATGTCCACTTGGTTTATGACGAGCAATACGGCGTCAAAAGCACAATTGCGCAAGGATAAACGTAACCTTTACATTATGGCGATTGCGTTCCTCATCTTGTTCTTTCCATTCCCAGCGGCCATGGTGATTTTCTGGACACTCTACACCTTGTTTCAGTTTTTTATTACGAAAATTTCTGATCAAGTAAAGTTTGGTTGAGTTCGCTAAGTCGTAATTTTAGGGTTTGGATAAACCCTAGCTATGACAATCTGGATTTTTTGGTATTTCATGAAATTTTTTAGTCTGTTATTCTGGACCATATTGAGCACGTCTTTGGTGGTCTTGTTCGCGCCAAATCATGCGTGGACGCAATCTGCAGAAGAGGCGTCCGTCTCTGGTGAAACCTATAATGCGCTCTATTCGCGACCGATTAATCATGCCGACAAGGCGCCTTTGGTCTCAATTTCGGAAGATAGCGGAAAACTGATCTACGGCCCTTATGCCAATCGCGGCGAACCGAATGACTCATATCATATTGTTCCAGATTTTTCTTATGCGGGCTATAAGGGGGGCGGCGTTGCTTTGCCGACGCAAGAGTCCATTCCGGTACGAATTACGTTACAACCGGACGGCGAGGCGGATGACCAAGCCCGCATTCAAGCCGCGATTGACAGCTTGTCTAAAATGCCAGTGGATGATCGGGGCATAAGAGGGGCTTTATTGTTAAAGGCAGGGGCGTGGCAGGTTTCATCTCCGTTAGAGTTGGGCGCAAGTGGTGTTGTCATACGTGGGGAAGGTCAAGGTGAGGATGGCACGGTTATTCTCGCGACGTCCAAGGATGAAAAAGACACGCTTTTATTTGTTCGCGGAGCTGGGGAGGGCCGCCATGCGCCTAAGGCCGCTTCAGCGCGTTTGAAGCGCATAATACAAGATTTTGCGCCCGTAGGGTCAAATAGTATCGCGATCAACTCGACAGAAGGATATGAGGTTGGCGATAAAATCGGTATCGCGCGCACGCCCAATAATATCTGGGTCGGAGCGAATGGCGTAAATACGTCAGGATTTGGGTGGACAGCGTCGCGCTATAAGGTGGTACATGAGCGCACCGTGCTCGAGATCAGAGGTAAGACGCTAGTTTTTGATATTCCGATTTCAGACGCTCTTGATGCCCGTTTCGGCGGGGGAGAGGTTTACCGTATCGACACATCTGGTCGCTTAAAACAAACAGGTGTCGAAAATCTAAGGCTGGATACACGCCGCTATTTTGATGTGAAACGTTTGGATCGCGCCTTTTATGGCCTGCGATATGAGCATGTGGAAAATAGTTGGGTTCGCAATGTGACATTGCGCTCTTTCTCACATGGATTTTCATTTGAAGATGGGACACGCGCGATCACAGCCCAAGATGTGGCGCATCTCGATCCAAATTTCGAAGTTAAAGGCGGCAATCATTATGCCTTTATTGTCCAAGACGGTGCGCAAATTCTCTTTCAACGCTGTTATGCGTCCAAGTCCCGGCACGCCTTAATTACGGGATCGACCGTTCCTGGACCAAATGTCTATTTGGATTGTCTTGCGCGCAAAAGTGAGAACGATTCTGGGCCACATCATCGTTGGGCAACGGGCACGCTATATGACAATGTTAAAGACAAGCTTTGGCGATCCCAGAACCGTGCCAGTGTTGGGACTGGACACGGCTGGGCCGGCGCGCAGCAAATGTTATGGAATTCAGATCATGATGAGATTGTCTTACAGGCACCGCCTTTTGCCATGACTTATGCGGTCGGAAACAAGGGTAAAATCATCAAGGGTAATTTCGTACCGTCCGAGCCGAACGGGCTTTTAGAAAGTCATGGTAGGTTTGTTGACCCAAGAAGTCTATATTTGAAGCAATTAGAGGATAGGCTGGGACCAGATGCGGTCAAAGCCGTGACGCATCCGATACAGAGAACTGGAGACATTTGGGGCGCGCTTAAGACGTGGAAAGGCGAAGGCGAATTTTCCGAGCGATAAGAAAATAATTATATAGGCGTAAAAATTGATATGGGGTTTGAAAACTGGAAGTTTATTTTGGCAGGTTCAGCCTTACATTTATCCTGTCATCAAATGGCCGTCGCGCAAACGCCTAAAATTGACCCCTCCAATTTCGCGGATAATCGGTCAGTACATATTGATAGAGAAACTTAGATAATTATTGTTCTATTGACGGATGGTGCTGTGGCACTTTCCGACATTGATCAAGATGGCCATGACGAAAAATCAAAAGGCAGGAATAGCCTAGTTGGATTTAACGCAATTTGTCTCGAGCTAAAGCGTGAATCAAAGTTGTCACTTTATTCAATCGGATATGATGTGAAGCCTGGAAATTTTACAAATGCTTTGAGTAATTGTATCGCGGGAGATGGACAATATTTCGCGGCAGGCGTGAATGACCTAAATGGTATTTTTGCCAATATTGTTGATTCAGTAGATCCAATAAGAATAACAAATTAGCTAGATTTCAGTTAGGTTGAAGGCCTGATTCAGTATTCCGTTTTGCCGGAAAGAGCCAAGTTTATACTGGTTTCTCAATATTTGATCTTTCTTATTTTGCGACGTGTCGTATTTCCTACAATTTTAGTCTTATCTTCTGTGGGTTCGAAGGAGTTTGAAGGTCTGATAGGCTCACAAAATTTTGATGATCAACTATCACCCAAGAATATGTGATGAGATTGCGACTAATCGTGTGAAGCATTCAAAAAAAAACTCTCTAGACGCAAGATCAACTGATTACGTTGAACAAATGAGAGAGAAATTCATGGCATACAAAACGATAAAATTCCTGGCGATAGGTTTTTTGGCAATTGGCCTCCCGACACAGGCCTTTGCAGGCGCTTGGACGGCTAAACAAGGTGAGAACTACCTCAAAGGCGCGGTCAATTACTTTGAGACAAGCAACCGTTTTGGCCCTGAAGGCACGTTTGAAAATTTCAGAAATACCAATTTCAATGTGTATTGGGAGCATGGTGTTAGAGATGATCTCACTTTCTTTGCGACTGGATCACTTTCGGATCTCGAGAATACCGCGGATGGCGTTACAACGTCGGGAACGGGTGTTGGAGATATTGACGTAGGTTTACGATATCGTTTGATTGATGGGCCGGTAATCGTATCTGTCCAAGGGCTATTTAAGGCGCCTTATTTATATGATGACGAGTCTGAGCTTCCACTGGGTAATGGTCAGGAAGATTTCGAAGGTAAAATCCTCTTTGGCAAATCATTTGGTGATTTGGGGTATGGCGGAGTTGAGCTCGGATACCGCATCCGAACAGAAGACCCAGTCGATGAGTTCCGCTTCCTTGTCGAATACGGATTTGACCTGAGCGATAAAGTGTATCTGAGAACAAAACTGGATGGCATTCACGCCGCTGGAAGTTCGGATGTTGCTGAGACAATAGATGATCCGGATCTTATTTTACAAGTTGCGGCAAACCCACAATTGCCGTTGGAATTTGACCTTGGTCGACTTGAATATACGGCGGGATATAAAATCAATGACACGATAGGCGCTGAAATTACCGGCACAACAGCGGTTTACGGCGACAACACACTTAGCGGAACTAATATTCAATTTGCTATTGTATCGTCATTCTAAGGGTTAAATCATAAGATGTCTTTTCTCGTCCTTTTTACACTCACCATCCACTACGGATTGGTATTGATCTTATGTGTTTATGGCGCGCATCGCATTTATCATGCGATGACATCCAGGCGCTTGATTAAGACAGTAATGGAGGCTGGAGAAAAGACTAAAAACTCTAGGGATTATGCTCCCAAGGTAACGGTACAAATTCCCCTATATAATGAGAAATTTGTCGTCGAGAGAATTATTGACCGGATTTGTCAGCTCGATTACCCAAAAGAAAAATTACAAATCCAAGTCATTGACGATTCAACGGATGAGAGCATCGATATTGTTGCTAAACGCGTTACCTATCATAAAGGACGAGGTGTAGATATTGATCATGTTAGGCGTTCAAACCGCATCGGGTACAAAGCCGGTGCATTGGCAGCAGCAATGGATCAAGTCACGGGCGAGTTTATTGCCATCTTTGATGCCGACTTTTTACCAGATCCGGACTTCTTAATCAAAACCGTTCCAGCTTTCCAAGACTCTAATGTCGGATTAGTTCAAGCGCGGTGGGGATATTTGAATGGTGAGAAAAATGCGCTCACGAAATTGCAGACGATTATGCTCGACGCCCATTTTGGGATCGAGCAAGTTACTCGACATGGGAAAGGGGTCTATTTTAACTTCAATGGAACGGCTGGAATATGGAGAAAGGCCACGATCCAAGACGCTGGCGGTTGGAATGCCGACACTTTAACCGAAGATACAGATCTTAGTTATCGCGCCCAAATGAAGGGTTGGAAATTCATCTATAGGCCTGACATTGTTTGCCGCAGTGAAATTCCAGAGAATATGCAAGCCTTTAAGGCTCAACAACATCGTTGGGCAAAGGGCACGATCGAAGTGATGAAAAAGCTATTGAAGACGATTTGGTCGGCGCCAATAGCCATGAAAAATAAGGTCGAAGCCTCCCTTCATCTGACGGCGAACATCACCTATCTGTTTATGTTTGTTGATAGCTTGTTTTTCCTTCTTCCTTCAATTCACATCAGACAGTCAGCGGACTTCAGCTTGTTAACGTGGCTTGATATTCCTATCTTTGCCTTTGCATCCCTTAGCCATGCCTATTTCTTCATGTCTGGGCAGAAAAGACTGCATGGGAGTATTCTCAAAAAGCTTCATATATTGCCTGTTTTATTGGCGACCTCAATTGGATTAGGGGTTAATAATGGGCGCGCAGTGATCGAAGCCTTGATTGGCCATAAAACCGGCTTTGTTAGAACACCTAAAACGGGTCAAAATGTTAAATCTGGTCTCCTTAAGTCAAACTACAAAGCCAATAGCCAAACTTGGTCTTCTGCTCTAGAGCTCGCCATGGCTGTTCTTTATTCGGTTTTCTTGATTTGGGCCGTTTATCAAACCTATTGGATTGTAACGCCTTTCTTGATCTTATTTGCGCTTGGGTTCTATTATACGTCTCTATCGAGCCTGTCAGAGAGCCTGCAAATACACAGATTGGGTAAATCTAAGCCCAAAATCTTTTCACCAATTGGGATTGATAATCTAGCTTTCGGCTCGCAAAATCCATCAGTTTGAAACGATAAGATTGAAAACCCAGATTGATGGAGACTGGTGAAAACGTTTATGGACCCCAATTCAGGAGAGGCCGACCTATAGAGTCTTTTTTTCTGGGCTTTCTCATCGCGCTAATTCCAGTTGCGATGTTCTTTATACCGCATCTTTTTCCGGCAAAAATAGGCACGGCTTATATTTGCGTTTATGGGCTCCAGACTATTCTGATGCTCTATGTGTGGAGACGGCAGAGTTTCAACATAAACGGATTGCTGTTTCTGGGTATTTTTCTCGCACTCTCGCTGGCTATAATTCTACCCTATACGTCCAATGATACCGAACGCTATCTGTGGGATGGCGCCGTTTTTTTATCTGGATTTGATCCTTACCTCATTTCGCCGAATGACCCTGCCGTTGCGGATTTACGCTCTATTTGGTCAACGCCTGAAGAACATTCTAACTATCCAACACTATATCCCCCGGCTGCGCTTATACTTTTTTCTATATGTGCCTTGGCTGGGCCAGTTTTTGGGATTTGGATGTGGAGCTTTATGACGACAATGGCTCTAATTACGACACTCGTAATTGGCGCAAAACTTGTAGAGAAATATGACACCCCTCAGAATTTTGCCTTGCTTGCACTTTCACCCCTCTTAATGTTTGAAACTCAGATAGGCGGGCATTTAGATATATTTTGTATATTGGGCCTTGTATCGGCTTTATATGCCATCAAATGCGATAAAATAATTTTGGCTGGTATAATAATCGGATTGGCGGCGACCATAAAATTCTTGCCGGCAATTATAGTCGGACCTTTTCTATTTTACTTGAGGCCCAAACAAGCCGTTAAGTTGTTTCTGAGTTCAGTTTTTATGTGGGGCATCATCTATGCCGCCTTTTTTGGCTTTGGCTACAAACCCATAGGATTATTGCCAACATTTTTTGAAAAATGGAGAGGTGGGGCGCCGTTATATCCCATTTTGGAGTATTTGAGTGTGTCCTTATCTCTGTCTTCTAGGACGTTCTTATTTGGAATGGTTACGCTCGCGGTCTTAGCGTTCCTATATAGTGCTAAACTTGCCAAGGGTCAGAAAATTATCCTTGCAATAGGCCTCAGCCTGTCTGTCCCGCTATTTCTTAGCCCCGTTCTCTTTCCGTGGTATCTATTGATATTAATACCCATTTTAATGCTTCGGCCGAATATGACGCTCATATTGGTCATGGCGCTCATGCCCCTATCCTATGTTGTTCTGGATAAATGGTTGTCTGAATCCATCTGGATGCAGCCTAGCTGGCCAAATTGGATTGTCTTATTTGCTATGATTATTGGACTTTTGGTGGATCGATTTTCTAAGGGCGTAATCTTGTCTAATCCAGATGCGATCAATTGAGATAGAATAGGGTTTAAAAATACAAGTTTTGGGTGAGAAATTAATGGTACCACTCTACATGAATCGCCACTCCATATTGGAGTGACAACACGTTCTAGCAAAAACCGACTTCCTGAGCGTCTTGTGTGGATGGCTCCCTTATTGCAAGTTCTTTTTGACGTTTCGGCATGCCTTGGTCTGGTACTGTCCTGTGTCCGGCCTATTGATGTGGTACTGGATAATATCTAGCCACTGGCCATTATGGTTTCCGCGAGATGAGTCCCATTCCTACTTTCGGACTTTTTATGTCCCTGACACTCGTGGGTTTTCTCAACTCCCGGTCTGACCCGGATTGCCATAACGTCTCATCGTCCTTGCAAGTCTGGTGTTCTTATCTCCTATTATCTATTGTACTGTTTTACGCAGCAATTGGCTGTTTGTAAGGTTCGCCCCGTGAGAGCACCGCCCAGATAATACGGGCTGTCTTATTGGCCATGGCCACTGTCGCTAGTCGTGTTGGCTTCTTA
>CAYRMO010000087.1:0-11586 GCA_964425355.1 uncultured Algimonas sp.
GGGTTGAATCCTCCCCAGGCATCTCGGTAAAACTCTCTGCCCTCCATCCCCGTTATGAATATCCTCAACGCGAGACATGCGTACCCGCGCTATTCAAATCCGTAAAAACCATGGCCCTTCTCGCGAAGGCGGCCAATGCAGGCCTAACAATTGATGCCGAGGAAGCGGACAGATTGGAAATTTCACTTCTTATCGCCAAGGCGCTCATAGAAGATAAAGAGCTCGAAGGGTGGGACGGATTCACGATAGTTGTGCAAGCCTATCAACGCCGGGCGCCGCTGGTAATTGAAACGCTCTTAGCGTGGGCTAAAAGCGCGGGACGTAAAATTGCCATACGGCTCGTGAAAGGTGCCTATTGGGACATGGAGATCAAACGTGCCCAAGAGATGGGCCTGTCCAGCTACCCCGTTTTCACACGTAAGGAAAATACAGATGTTTCCTATCTCGCCTGTGCACGTCTCCTGCTCGACAACCCCGATCTCGTCTATCCACAGTTTGCCACGCATAATGCCGCAACGGCCGCTGCAGTCATCCATATGGCAGGCAAACATAGTAACTTTGAATTTCAACGCCTGCACGGGATGGGAGAGGTTCTGCATTTAGAACTTATGCAGCAAACAGGGCGACTAAGCCGCATTTACGCCCCTGTGGGTGCTTATAGAGACTTGCTACCTTATCTCGTTCGCCGCCTTCTAGAAAACGGTGCAAATAGCTCTTTCGTCAATCAATTTTTAGATCAAGACGTAAACCTCGCCGATATGGCGCGCGACCCCATTGAACGCAGTTTTAAAAATAAAACAGCACAGCACCCCTCCATTTCGGACCCGCGCGATTTATTTAATGGAAACCGATTATCTGCAATCGGCATTGACACAACCCAAACTAAAACGGCGCGAAAATTATCAGGGCTTTGCGCAGTGCAAAAGCCGATGCTTGCCAAATCAATTATCAATGGCCGCGAGATAGAGGGACAACAGGGAAACATATTAAATCCAGCTAATCGCAGGGATTTGGTTGGGAAAGCGCAGGCGATATCTCAGTGCGCCTTAGAAAAGGCATTTTCCGCGGCAAAAAAGTCAAATTGGACGTCGACATATTCCGCCCAGGACAGAGCGGATTGCCTGTTAAGAGCCGCAGACTGCCTGGAAAATGATATGGAGGTCTTCCTGGCTCTGTGCGTCCGGGAAGCCGGCAAAACCTGGGGCGACGCAAATGATGAAGTCCGAGAAGCTGTCGATTTTTGTCGCTATTACGCTCTGCAAGCGCTCAAACCTGAATTTGAAACACGCGAACCTCTTGGAACAATTGCCTGCATCTCTCCTTGGAATTTCCCATTGGCGATTTTCTTAGGTCAAGTCACAGCCTCTCTCGCCGCTGGAAATGCTGTGATTTGCAAGCCAGCGGAACAAACCCCTCTCATCGCTTACAAAGCGGTCAAACTCCTCCATGACACGGGAGTTCCTAAAGATGCTCTTCATCTTGCGATTGGGTCAGGCTCTGAGATTGGCGCGGCAATAGCCGCCTCCAGAAATGTAGACGGAATTTGTTTTACGGGATCGACTGCAACGGCCAAACGCATTACCAAAACCTTGGCGGATACGAACCGAGCGCTTACCCCTCTCATCGCGGAAACGGGCGGGTTAAACGCGATGATTGTCGACTCAACAGCATTGCTTGAGCAAGCTGTGAGCGATGTCGTCGCGTCAAGTTTCCAGAGTGCGGGGCAACGTTGTTCGGCTTGCCGGCTTGTATGCGTTCAAGACGAAATTGCTGACGCCTTTATCGAAATGCTAGCCGGATCAATGGAAGTTCTCAAAGTTGGGGACCCCTGTTTGCTTTCAACGGATATCGGTCCGGTCATTAATTCTGACGCTCTAAAAATGCTCACGCAATATTCTAAACAAGCTCGAAAGCTGTGGATAGTCGCCGGAGAGTTAAGACAAGACACTTCAAAACATGATGGTTTTTTCTTCAACCCGATTGCCTTTGAAATTCCATCCGTGGATCAAATGGTCGATGAAAAATTCGGACCCATTTTGCATATCATTCGATTTAACTCTGAAGACATTGAGGCTTTGCTGACGGAAATTAATGCGCTTGGTTATGGGTTAACAATGGGTCTTCATTCGCGAATTGATAGCCGCATTGAACGCATCACAGAGCTCGCCGAGGTCGGTAATTTATATGTAAATCGAAACCAGATTGGCGCCGTCGTTGGCGTGCAACCTTTTGGCGGAGACCGATTATCGGGGACAGGACCCAAAGCCGGTGGACCGCTTTATTTGAAACGGCTGTCGCGGCGTAGTGATGATGAGGTGAAAATTCTCAGTACGCCAACACAAGAACTGGAAGCTGGCCGGCACATTATGAAGCCCATTGAGCTGCCCGGACCCACCGGGGAAGATAATAGGCTGAGCTTTCATCCGCGCGGGGTCATCGCCATTATTGCAAACGCCGACCATGACCTCTTAACACGCCAAGTTTTCAAAGCCGTGTCTACAGGAAACCAAGTGATTATTTCAGCGCCTGAAATGGATGAACGCGCGCGAGAGACATTTTTGCAAACTCTATTGAACGCAGGTGCGCCTATACATCTCATTCGTTTTTCCAATTCGGCGAATATTCTCGGCGTTTTAAATGAAGATATTCAAGGCGTCATCGCAGACGGGCCGCAACGAAGCGAAGTCGCCAAGCGGCTTTGCCTACGCGCGGGCGCAATATTGCCAATCTTATCCCTTTATGACGATATCGACCGCTACGTCATCGAACGCACACGTACCATCAACACAACAGCGGCCGGCGGCAATGCGAGCTTGCTGGCGATGTGAGTTTTTATTCAAGCACGAAAAACTAGCGTGTCTTGGTTTTTTCAATCCATTCCTCAACAACGCCATCCAAAATACCCAGCGGCATAGCGCCGTTTTCGAGTATCATTTCATTGAAATCCCGAAGATCAAATGCATCGCCTAGCGCTGTCTCGGCTTTCGCTCTCATATCCAAAATCGCGAGCTGCCCGGTTTTATAGGCGGTCGCTTGTCCCGGCCAAACAACATAGCGTTCAATCTCGCGGGTAACCTCAGCTTCTGTCATACCAGTCTTTGACATCATATAATCTATGGCTTGTTCACGACTCCAACGTTTGTGATGAAGGCCTGTATCCACCACCAGCCGTACCGCGCGAAACATCTCAGCTTGAAGACGACCTAGGTCCCATAACGGATTATCCTCATATAGCCCCATATCTTCTGCTGCGATACGTTCCGCATAGAGAGCCCAACCTTCTGTATAGGCCGTAAAAGGGCTCATTTTTCGCAAAATTGGGACCTTTTCAATCATCATAGCCCGGCTAATTTGAAAATGGTGACCCGGCGCGGCCTCATGATATAAAAGTGTCGGTAGCGTCCATTTCGGATTATCTGCGGTGTCTTTGAGATTAATATAAAACCGTCCCGGACGTTTTCCATCCAACGAGGGTCCACTATAATAACCACCCGGCGAACTGTCCTGGGAATAAACAGGAACGCGCAAAATCTCGAGCTCTTGGGGTGGGAGCGTAATGAAGTAATCACCTGCCTTGCCCATGATGTCGGTATTGATCTCTACAAGGAAGGCGATCATTTCTGCACGACCTTCATCCGTATTCGGAAAGATATGCGCGGGGTCCTGCATCAAAGCTTGAACTCGTTGGGTCACACTCCCATCCGTAATACCCTCGCTTGTTAGAATTTTATCCATTTCGATCTCGATGCGGGCAACTTCTGATAATCCGGTGTCGTGAATTTGGTCCGCCGTATAATCTGTTGTTGTGTTTGATCGCAGCGCCGCCGCATAAATTTTATCCCCATTTGGGATACGCCAAATTCCCGCATCAGAATTTGCCGTCTCCATAAGTTCTTCATGCAGCGCAATCATCGCCTGATATCCAGGAATAATTCTGTCCTCTACCAGCTCAGTCACACGCGCCACATAGTCGACCTTCTGATCTTCCGTCAGTCCTTCCACTTTGTCGAGACGCGCCGGGAGGGTTTTAACGAGCGGGTTATCTGCAGCCCCGCCCTCGATGAAACTCAGAAGGCCAACGAGGATTTTTTCCAAAATGAAATCGGGCGCCACAACTCCATTATCTCTATGGTCTTCAACACGAATTTTCATTTCTTCCAAGACGCGGCCAAATTCATCAACGCGGCTTAAATATCGTTCAACGCTTTTCTCGCTAACAATTGCATGGGTATCCGTTAGGAATTGGGGGAGATCTACTGTCACGCCAGACAATTGCGTGATGGGATATCCCGAATATTCATATTCGGCAGAATTAATGAGGTCCTCGAAAAACCAATGGGTGATTTTCCACGACAGTAATTCTTGTCCCTCGAGATTATCAGGCCCGTATTTCGCAAGCCCTTTTTGCGCCGCCCTTAGCTTTTCCAAAGATTTTTCATCTTGAGCTTTGGTGTAATCGGCGAGCTTATCGCTATGAAAATCCAGCGGCGTGTTATCAATCATCCCCATATAGGTCAGAAGTTCGGGACTGTCCGTTACCATTTTAATAGACGCTTTATTGATATAATTATTGACCCCAACGGGTTTGCCCCAAAACCAAACGTATCCACCCAATGCGCCGAGGCAAATTACCCCGCCAAGACCTAAAGCCGTTTTTTTAATCCACCCCATGAGACGCCTCTTATTTCATATCAGCGCCGTAAAGGTTATCTGACGCCTATCAAGATAGGTATAGATTTCAGCTAAAAAGTCCATTTTCTTCCAAATTTCGCAGGCCTAAAACAATCTTTGCGCGAAATAATTTATTCCTCTGGGCTTGCGTCTGATTAATTTTGAGTATTATGAAGTGGTGAGGGAGGCGCCTATATCCAATCCATACACATATGCTGGATTTATTTCTTACGCTCATGCAGATGAATCTATCGCTGCCCGTTTGCATAAAGCACTTGAAACATACCCAATTCCAAAAACCTTCGCCGCTGAACATGGCCTTGAGGAAGTACGTAAAAAATTAGCCCCAATATTTAGAGATACAACCGAATTGACGGCGCATCACAGCCTCTCTGAAAAAATTCGCGAGGCTGTTCAATCTTCACGTTTCTTGATCGTGATTTGCTCTCCTGCCGCTAAAGCATCGCATTGGGTAAATGAAGAAATACGCCTTTTTCGGAGCCTACACGGCGAAAGCGCGATATTATGCGTTTTAGCCGACGGCACACCGGAAACCTCTTTTCCACCTGCTTTGATTGAAGATGGCCGTGAACCCTTGGCGGCGAATATTAGAGGCGCAAAAGAGAATTTCAAACAAGGCACAACGCAACTCGCGGCCTCCATGCTGGGTGTGGGTCTTGACGTTTTAATTCAAAGACAAGCCAAACGCCGCCGTCGCCGGATGCAGCTCATTACCGCCTCAGCTCTCGTTTTTTCGGCCTTCATGGGAGGAACCACCCTCACCGCGATTGATGCGCGAAATGACGCTCAGAAAAGCCGGTCCCAAGCCGAAGGTTTAGTGGAGTATATGATTACCGATCTAAAAGATAAACTTGAGCCATTAGGCAAACTCGAGCTTCTTGAAGGCGTCGGCAAAGAGGCGACAGAATATTATGACAATCAAGACATCACGCAGATTTCCGATGAGAGCTTATTACGGCAAGCACGCGCACGGCATGTCGTGGCGCAAGTCGCTTTTGATGCAATTCGTAAAGAAGAGGCCATCAGAGAAATCGGAATTGCCACCAAGCTAACAACTGATGTTTTAAGTCGAAATCAAGACAATCCGGAAGCTATTTTTGCTCATGCTCAAAGCGAGTATTGGCAGGGGAAAATTTTTTATGGGAAAGGTAACTTACAAGGCGTCTTAAAGCACTGGGGAAATTATGACGAACTAGCCCAAAGACTTTATGAAATTGACCCGACGAATATCGAATGGATCATGGAATCAGGGCACGCTAAAAATAATCTAGGCAACATCTCAGGGATAGAAAAAAGATATGACCGAGCTCTGTCTTGTTACAAGGATTCCATAGCGTTTTATGAAAAAATAATTACGCTTCATCCAAATCACGTTAAGGCTTTAAAAAACCAGGCCAATAGTTATGCAGGTGCATCAAGGGCGGCCTCAAATACAAAGAAAACGACAGAGGCTTTGGAATATACAAAACATCAAATAGAAATTTACGATAGAATTCTCAGTCTAGATAAAAATAATTACCAATTTATCTATAGTAGAACAAACGCTTTAGTCGGAGTTTTAAGGAACCAACTCACCTCTAAAAATTCAAATTCCTCTAACAAGTTGGTTGAAGAAATTTCAAATGAGTTCGAGAGACTTTTACAACGAGATCCCCAAAATATAACTTGGACTAGGAGCTATAATGAATTTAAAAATGACTTTTTGACAGAAGCTATTCAAATTGAGAAAACTCCATAGGCGTGTAAACGCCTATGGATTAAACAAAATAGCTAAACTTGGTTCCATCCACCAAAATCACCACCACTACCGCCATTGTCCTGAGCTGGATCAATAATAATCGGCGTCTTCATTGTCCGACCGTCAATTTTCTGCGTAATCGTTGCATGAAGGTTGAATTTCAATCCTTTTGGACCACAGCGGAAACGGTTCTTCATAAGAAGCGCATTATTGCTTTCCATAGTCGCGATTTTCACAAAATTACAGGTCATATCATTAGGATCATTGACCGTGCTGAATTGAATATCATTGGAGAACTTCCAGGCTTTTTGGTCAAAGTAGTAAAGCATCCAAACAGGCTTTTTCACCGTCAGATCTAACGGACCTTCGGGGGTTGGGCCTTGTTTGAAATGATTATCGAAATATTCGATATAGTCGTCGAAAATCGCAACAGGGTCATGTTTCGTCAAATTGCGATTAAACATATACCTCGGCAGGTCTTTATGGAGCCGTCTCGCGAGAGAGGCGACTTTTGGCGCTCTCATAAGCTCTCGCCGAATTTCACCCGCACTATTTATACCAACTATAATTGGCAATAAAATCGGCGTGCGGCCCGGCCGGGCATTCTGGTATTCATCCCAAGATTTCAGGTAGGTCTGATTACCTTGAAGTTCACTTTTCTTTGGCGGTCTGGTTTTTAGTTTTGGCATTTGTGCCTCCATAATGCAGGGTGGATGAGCCATATTTAGCTCTTTTGGTTTGGGTCATCTGTGACCCCCATCACGCGGTTCTTCGCCCCGTTGATTTCTTTATGTGTTTTGTATTGGATGAGCTTTCTCTTTTTCGAGGATATAGGTAATCGCCATGGCCAAATTTGCCGCTTCTTGCTTATTGAAAATTTTATAACCGGCGAAATGGACGCCTAAGAGCTGACCGGTTTGAATATCAAGAATGGGAGAGCCTGAATTACCCGTCATTGTCGAGGCGTTGTGACTAATGGCGGGCATAGCAAATTCATTCTCGTCATCCTCAGCTACCATCGTCTCAACCCCAAAGGGGGAGTCCGTATCAGTAGAATGTCTAAATATCTGTCCTTGGCTAATGCGTTTAACGGCAAAGACAGGATCTTCTTCCAGCAGCGAGAGAAGTTCCGGGTCGTCAGGGTCGAATGTGTCGGGATAGCCAATCACAATAATTTCGCGGCCTTCAAGGTCATCTGTCGAGATAGCATTCCGTCGAATAGGTATTCGAGATCGTACGGGTCTCGCAAGCTTATATATTGCAATATCCAAGCCCGGAATAAGAACGGGCGCACTGCCGTCAAATGCGTAAAAATCTGAAAGATCCTTGCCTTTTTCTGCAATGAACTCGATTCCTCCACAATCATCCCCGGTTAGATATTCTCCATATATTCCATGGACATGTCGATTGGTTGCAACGTGATTTGGGGTCACCAAAAACCCAGTCCCGAAAGCATAATCTTCTGAATTCGGGACACCATCTTGGGCGTAACCAATACGTCCTGTCGCTCGGTAGGCGGATTTCAGGACGGCATATTGACCCTTTAGCATCTGAAGGTTTGAAGCTGTTAATTGCCCGGCCGTGCTAAGGGGGCCAGCAACATTAGCCGCCAGCATTGGGCTAGCTGCGAACAGAGTCCCCGCATTTTCTGGACGCTCTAAAGGTTTGATGGGGCGCGGCCACAGCGCCGTATTTTGAACATTTGCTGTGCTGCGAGAGGGCGCTCTAGATCGCAGAAAAAGTAAGCCGGCGAGGCCCAAAGAGAGAACCCCAAACAAGCCAGTCATAATTTTCCATAGATTTGAAGCCCCCTCACCAACGCCAGAAACATCGCCTGCAGCGGTTGTTTGTTTTATAATCCCGCCGCTTTGGGTCGGTTGGGATATTTTAAGCTGAGATGAGTTTGACTGGGAGGGATTTGACTGAGCAGAGACCTGCAAATTTGATCGTAAGTCAGCAAGCTCTGCTTCTAAACCTTGTATCTGAAGAGTTTGATTTTCAAGTATTTGCGCTTGTGCATTTTTTTGCGCCTGAAGTTCAATTTTATCATCTTCTAGCGTTTCAATCTGCGCCTCTAAGGTCGTGACTTCGGCTTTTAAATCCTCCGTTTCAACAGCCAAATTTTCAGGCGTCAAGCTCGTAGTCGTTTCGGAAAATTCATCAGAACCATTTTCTGGCTCAATCGCTGAAAATTCTGAGAGTTGATTAAGTGCCAGAATAGAATTGGCTTGAATCGGAAGATCCCAGACATCGCCGTTATGCAAACTATAAATAATAATCTTCGCCGTTTGAAATCCTTCAATCGGGTTCGCTAAGGGATAAATTTCCGTTGTTCCATTGATAGGGTATGTTTCGATTTCTGTCTCACCGAGTTTTTCTAAGCCGGGTCCATAAAACTCAATTTTGAATGACTTCAACTTTGTTGATTGCTCAATATTATCATGAATAATAGAATAGCTATTCTCAGCACTATATTGCTGATTATATTGAACGGAGAGCTCTTTTATGCTGGTTTGCGCCCAAGACTGAGCCGAAGCTGACACAGATAAAACTGCAACTAAAATTAGCTTAAAATGCTTCATATGCGCCCATCCCCAGGATATTATTAGCAAATATTAATCCCTAATTAAACCAATTTATTTTCACCAACCATGACTGCCGTCACGCATAGAAAATCAAAAGTCGATACATTGTTCTCCTTTGAGCAGGCTTTATTTTTTCCCGAAAGTCGTTATGAAACAACTATATGCTAGCTGAAAATGAAAATGATTATATTCGAAGCTATGAAAATGCGCTGGGCGATCTAAAAACCACCCCCGGCGATCAAGATATTCAACATAGAGCGGTTCTCGCCTTGGCCCGAGCGGGTTCATTGCACCTCGCATTGGCAAAGTATAATCAGTTTGGACTAGATACGGTACGCCATCATGAAGATATTATGGCGCTTGGTGGCAGACTAACTAAAGATCTCTACCTCAGCTCGAACGGAGAAACCGCCTTAAATTTTGCGCGGGACTCCGCGCATAAATATGAGGGCGCCTTTAAAGACACCCAAGGTTATTACTCAGGGATAAATGCCGCCACCATGGCATTGATGGCCCAAATGCCAATTGAAACCATCTCCGATCGCGCGAAAGCCATTTTAGATATTTTGCCAAAATCAGATAATCTACCCCCTAAGGACCACTACTTCATCGAAGCCACTAGGGCGGAATGTCATTTGCTGCTGGACAATTTGACTCAAGCTCAAAAGAGTCTTGAATCCGCAATTGCATTTGATCCTTTAAATTACACAGCACATGCGACGACCTTAAAGCAATTCAAAATGATTTTGGAAAAACGCGGCGAAAGCATTGCATGGCTGCCAAAATTTTACCCACCCACCGCCATGCATTATGCTGGGCATATAAATCTTGGCCTATCAACTACAGACCAAAAACGATTGAAATTATCGGTGGCGGATAGAATTCAACAAAATGACATTGGCTTTGGATATGGAGCCTTGGCCGCAGGATCTGACATCCTCATAGCAGAAGCTTTATTGGCCGAAGGCGGGGAGCTTCATGTTATCCTACCAAGCAATCAGAAAGAATTTCTAGAACATTCAGTAAAACCCTTTGGAGCGCAGTGGGTTAAAAGATTTAAAACTTGTCTTGCCCAGGCCAGCTCAATCAAGATTGCAACGGAGCGCGCGCCCTGGCCTCACCCATATATCAATCAACTCGTCGGGCAATTTGCGATGGGGAAATCCATTTTACAAAGCCAGAAATTTAGTGTCGCGCCCTGCCAACTCCTCATTTGGGATCAAAGTCCTAAATCGTCTTACACATCGGTTCACGCAGCGGACTGGTATCGAACTGGCAATACTCAAATCATAATTCCGTTAAAGTCATCCCGAAACCAGACAATGCAAATGAACGAAAAAGCATCCATCATTTCCTATGTTCTAAAATCATCTAACGAAACCCACTCTGAATATTTTGATTCGGCAACCGACGCCTTTAATGCAGCAAAAGGGCTGCGAGCTGGGAAGTCTGAGTTACGCCTCGGATTACACGTGGACATAAACGGAGCTGACTCTGAGTCAGAATTGAACAGTATACTAGAATATGGCCCGCCGCAGAGCACCTTAATGTCCGAATTATTTGCAAGCATTCTTGCCTACCAAACACCCGATAATTTTAATATGAACTTCGCCGGGTTAGTAAGAAAAGACGAACAGTCCTACATTCGCTGTTACGCGGCCAACGCATAAAAACAATACATTTATAGTTTTTGGATTGCATTCTCCAAAAGCTCCAAGTCCTCCACAATTAGGGCACCAGGATGACGTGAAATAACGCCTTTTTTTTGTAGTTCACTCACCGTACGGGATACAGTTTCACGGGTAGAATTTAGGCGTCGCGCAAGTTCCACAAAGACAGGACTCGGCCGAATAATATGTCGATCCGGTTCAACGCCAATCGGCAATGACAATCGTAACAGTTCCGAACAAACTCGACCTTTTATCGACAATGTATGTACATCCAGAAGGTCTGAGACGGAAGTTTGTAGTCGTGCCGCTAAATCCTCTGCAATGGCTTCACACAAAGTTACATCCTGCCGCATTAATTGGAGCATTTTTTCCTGAGGGACTGACCTAACCGTCAGATTTGATGTGGCTCGAATTTCAAAATTCGTGATATCCGCCGTAAATAATGACATCAGTCCAATAAATTGGCCTGGGCGATATTCACCCAACCAAGTCTCATCACCATCAACGGAATAGGATATGGCATTCGCGTGGCCGGACAAAACAAACCCAATTGTTCCTAAGGCGTCGCCTTGTAAACTGTAACTTTCTCCGGATTTAAGAACGGATTCGATAGATTGATCAGAGAAAAACTCAAACCAACTTGCTTCTGTAAAATTGCCCATGCGCAACGTCTATCAAATTTCAACGAGGGATAAATAGAATTTTTTCGTTTCCAAAATTTTATTTTCATCCTCAAAAAAAAGCCAACCCTTTGACGCGCAAAGAGTTGGCAGTTTATTCTCAGGGAATATGAAAATTCGCCATAAAAAACAGGCGAAAAAACTTGATAAAAGACAACGAATATGGGGGGATGGTATCCGATATTCGTTGCCCTTGCACTTTCTTATTTACGAGAGGGCGG
>CAYRMO010000088.1:0-11441 GCA_964425355.1 uncultured Algimonas sp.
TCCGGCCACTGATCTAGACGTTTTGAATGCGTTGACTTCCGCTTGTGGTGCCAGCGCCACTACGCGGAACTCGCCTATTCAAAACGCCAATCTCAGCGTTCAAAGCGACTCTAAATTAGGGCCTGAGGCTCTAATTTATAAGTCATGCCGCCCAAACAGGATGCTTTTGCATAATAGACACAAATAGTTCTGATTCGATGCAGTGTTGCAGCCAATTTACTAATTTGGGAAGGCCCGCATCCTCATTCCACCACTTAGGTTCAACCGCTGCAAACTGTCGAATGAAGGGGAAGGTGGCTATATCTGTCGGTCCCATCTTTTCCCCCGACAAAAATAAATGCGATTCTAAAACCAGTTCTAGACGTTTCAATATGTCGATAGCCTTTGCTCGATGATCAAGGTTCACCTCTCCTCGCTTTGCAGTGTCGTCATAGCGAGACCAATATTTATAACGGTCCAAATGAAACTTAAACGGGCCGTCTATCATCTCTATCAGATTCGTTTTTAAGTTTGCTTCTGGTAAGGCCCACTTCAAAATATCAAGGCTTTCATCGATCACGGATCCGTCTGAGGTCACGAAAACCGGCACAGATCCTTTGGGAGAGGCCTCTAGCATGTCAGAGGGTTTGTCACGCAGGAGAACTTCTCTGTGCTCATATTTAGTACCAGCCAGAGAAAGCGCCATCCTTGCCCGCATGGCATAGGGGCAGCGGCGGAAGGAATATAAGATATTCTGTTTCATGCTTTGCGGCCAATATGCGCTTCACCCCTTTCTTTCGCAAGGGTAATTTGTTTTTGACGCTCAGAGAATCTTGCCTTCTGGTCGTCACGCATTTCACTATGGCAATGATGACAGGATACGCCGACCATATATTCGGCTTTCAACTTGTCTTCTGGTAGAATAGGTCGCCGACAAGCAAAGCATTGGTCATATTCGCTTTCTGCTAATCCATGTCCGACGGCCACGCGTTGATCAAAAACAAAACAATCGCCTTCCCAAAGGCTTTCGGTTTTAGGTTGGGTTTCAAGATATTTTAGAATACCGCCTTTTAGGTGATAGACGTCGTCAAACCCATTCTCTTTCATAAAAGACGAAGCTTTTTCACACCTGATCCCACCCGTACAAAACATAGCAATTTTTGGTTTTTTGAGAGATCCACGATTTGCGTCTACCCACGCTGGAAACTCCCGGAAGGTCTCGGTCTTTGGATTGATCGCACCTTTAAAGGTGCCAATTTCAACCTCATAATCATTTCGTGTATCAATGAGGATCGTGTCTGGATCAGTGATTAGAGCATTCCAGTCTTCGGGGTCGACATAGGTTCCCACGATTTTATTGGGATCGATACCTTCAACGCCCATTGTGACGATCTCTTTTTTCAAGCGAACTTTCATACGCAAAAAGGGCATGTCCGTTGCGCTCGAGAATTTTGCTTCGAGGTCTGATAGTCTGGGGTCGGCCCGCAGGAATTCGAGTAGTTCAAATATTGATTCTGAAGACCCCGCAATGGTCCCGTTGATTCCCTCGGCGGCTAGCAATATTGTACCTTTCACCCGCAGGTGGATGCACATGTTCTGTAATATTGGCTGTAGCGCAACGTAATCCGGCAGGGACGTAAAATGATATAGGGCTGCCACTTTGAAAGTCATGCGCGGCACGTAATTTCAGTTGGACAGATCGTCAAGACATCAAACTGAAAAAAACGCGCTATCCGTCATCCTTACTGTCGGTAATGCCCTCAAGTATTTTTTCATAAAATGGACTATTCTCAATCCGAGAAATAAACCTATCTGAAACCCCTTGGCGTTGTAACATACCCTTAACAGAATTTGAAATTATTTCGGGGTCATTGCAGGTTTTGGCGACCTTCCGAAGGTCTCGAATGCCTTGACCATTTGTAAATTCCTTTTCAAGGTTCTTGAAAGCATTTGATAAGGCGAGGAGTTGAAATGGTCCCGGTGTTTTGCCCTCTAGCCAACTCTCGGAGGCGTTCCTTAAAGCTTTGATAGAGGATTTTGTTTTCTTTTGAATACTCTCAACAGCTGTATCAGCTCTCGGGGCTATCCATTCGGCGGTGCAAATTTTGGCTGGGTCAGGCGCGGACGCACAACCTCCGAAGGCAAAAGCCGTTATTGCCAAAAATGGAACGAAATAAATACATCTCATAAGTGAAGAATATAGACTATAACCTTAGAGGTGCAAGACTCTATATTTGTAGGTGATTCGCGACAAAACTATTGAAGATATGTCATTATTTATGACATAGTATTCTTGTTGAATATGTGTTATCATAGGCCATATTTAGAAAAATTTTGATCTGGGAGCGTTATGACGGCGGCAAAGCCAGCTACCAATATTTTACCCTTTGAGACAGGCTCTACAAAAGCGCGCCTTGTCAAGGAAGCCCTAGAGCATATTTGTGAAGACCCTTTATTTGTAGAAACCACTCGCATGAAACGCTTTTTGCGTTACGTCGTCGAGGAAGCTCTAGCGGGTCGAAGCAAAAGACTAAAAGGGTATTCGATTGGGTTAGAGGTGTTTGATAAATCTGACGATTTTGATCCGCAAATGGACACGATTGTACGGGTTCAGGCAGGACAATTACGACGTCGACTCGAGCTCTATTATTCAGGTAGTGGCCGCGATAGTTCCGTCAGGATTTCAATCCCTAAGGGAGCATATTCTCCAGTATTTGAGATCAGACAACAAACCTATGAAGATGGCTTAAATACAGAAGCCGAGATTGCTAAATTGCAAAATGATGATCCTCGACCTTCGATTATGGTCACGCCTTTGAAAGATCTGACAGCAGAGGCAATGGGACGGGGTAGTTTTGCAGATGGCCTAACGGCTGAAATCGTGAACGCGCTTGTACAATTTCGTTCAATGCGCGTTGTAACATATTCAGTTAGGGCAAGTCCTTTTGAGAAAACGCAAACGTTGGAAGCCTCTCAAAAAGAAAAGGACGTCGACTTTATCTTGTCGGGAAATGTTCGGCGTAATGGTGATGTCTTCCGCGTTATGATAAATCTAATTCGGTCAGGCGCGAACGAGTATCTTTTTTCCCGAGTCTTTGATCGTGAATATAGCCCAGGCAAAATATTTACTTTGCAAGAAGAGATTGCGTCAAATACCGCCGCGGCAATTGCAGCACCATTTGGAGCGATCAATCGATATAATCGACGAAATTTAAGTAATCGCCCAGATTCCATACAAGCCTATGAAGGCATTTTACGGTTTTATGATTTAAATATTTCTCCGACCCAAAACAATGCGACGTCACTCTTGGAAGATTTCAATCTTATTGTACGAGACTTTCCAAATTATGCTTCGGGGTGGGCCGTTAAAGCCCTCTTGCATATATTTAGGGCCGCCCATTGTTTTCCAGTTCCAGATATTGAGACACATTTTATTGAGGCGAAACTTAGTGCAAAAAAAGCGATCGAAATTGATGGCCAAAATGCAATGGGGTATTTCGCTCTTTTTCAACTTTACTATCACCAAGGTGAAATGGATAAAGCCGAACGAATGATGCAAAGATGTTTGGCCATTAATCCCAATGATTATTCGATCTTGGCACATTACGCGATTTGTCTTGCCCTTCAGGGCCAAGAAGATCGAGCGCTCTCTATCCAGTCAGCCGCTTTAAGATTAATTGGTCGCGCGCCTCCATGGTTTTATGCGTCAGAATTTATAATAGATTATCGAAAAGGAAATTATGAGAAAGTTCTAAAAGCCCTCGGCCCGGATTTCTCAAATTTGCAGGCCGCATTCCAAGGATTTGGTATATCCGCCTATATGCATGAAGGGCGCATTGAAGACGTCAAAAAACTTATAAAAAATATGGAAAATGAATGTCCGAATTATTTGGGCGAACTACTCAAGTTGTCTAAACTTTGGCATTTAAATGATAAGATTAGAAAAAACCTGATTGAAGGAGGGAAGCTCGCTGGGGTTGATATGTCAGGGCAAAGCTAACGTAGATCATTAACATACCAGATTGATGTTCAGCTTCATTTCAAATTTAATTCGCGGCGCATTGGAATTATTGGTTTGCAATGGGGGCGTTTATATCAATTGGATTTGCTACCAGCATGGCCCAATAGGTTGAGTATTTCGTGGTTGGTTCATAAACCATGGCCAATCCAAATTCGGTCACGTCTTCACGCAAAAGGTTTTCATTGTGTCCCGGTGAATTTTGCCACCCCTCAAAAGCATCTTCCCAGCTCGTTTGACCGGTGGCTACATTCTCAGCGGCGATAGAAAAATAATAGCCTTGGCGTTGAATACGGTCGCCGTGGCCGGAGCCATCCGTGCCAGTGTGACTTATAATGCCTGCTTGTGCCAGGTCCGCAACGTGAACATGGGAGGCTTGATTTAACTTCTCATTATATTTCAACGCCGTTAGTCCTTTCGACGCGCGATAGGCGTTTAAATCCGATAGAGCCTTGCCGAAATCTATTTCTTTTGGGGGTGTTCTTGGAAAAACGGGGTCTTGTCCAAAGCCATTGTTTAACCTACATTCCATGCGGTTTTTTGTAATATCAGCTTGGTAGACGACTGTTCCGCGACATGTGTCTTCATCGGCTTTGCAGAGGTCTTCACA
This sequence comes from uncultured Algimonas sp., assembly GCA_964425355.1. Taxonomy (GTDB): domain Bacteria; phylum Pseudomonadota; class Alphaproteobacteria; order Caulobacterales; family Maricaulaceae; genus Litorimonas. The sequence goes on from CAYRMO010000088.1 coordinate 4,608, forward strand.
TTCCTGCACAGACTTAACCCAGCTCGTAGAATAGGTTCCATCATCTTGTGAAAACGTGCCTAGGTCTGAATTTGCTTGCGCCAAGCCCGAAATCAAAAGGCCTGAGATTAACGCATATATGCTGGTTTTTATAAGGACATTCGGCTTCATTTTAAGTCTCACTGACACGAATATGATACGCTGATAATGCCAAGTAAATCCTAATGATAAATTGAAATGAGATTAAGAAACCGACAGGTTTAGATTATGTGAAATAGATGAAGCTATGGTGTTCCGCCGCGACCAGAGGCCATGTCTCGCTCGTCGATAAAGGCGTCAACCATGACCGTATAGAACTCAGAGAGCGTCTGAGCATAGGCATCATCCAAATTTGGATTGGGTGTTGAGAGAGGCGAATATTTCAAATCTTTATGGCTTTTGAGCATGTAGCTTTTCCATATATCAACTGGCAATAATCCGCCCGTGATTTTTTTCATCGATGAATTATCATCATTCCCGAGCCAAACACCTGTTGTCATATGTGAGGTAAATCCAATGAACCAGGCATCTCTATAATCCTGTGATGTACCGGTTTTCCCACCAGCTTGGCGCTTCCCCAATTTTGCGCCGTGACCTGTACCGGTCTCGATGACTTCACGGAGCATAGATGACATTTGTCTTGCGTAGGGGACGGGATATACTCGTTTTCCAGCAATCGTACGTCGTTTGTACAAAGTCGTCCCAGCCGTGTTTTTAATGTCGGAAATAAAGTAGGTTTGCCGCAACAATCCTTCATTTGCGAAAACCGTATAAGCGCGTGTAATTTCGGTTAGCGTTGTTTCAGATGACCCGAGTGCCAATGAGAATTCAGGTCGAAGTTCAGACTCAATGCCGAAACTTCCAGCTAATTTGGCTACATTGGAGGGACCAACCTCCGCTGTAATTTGAGCTGCGATTGTATTGATCGAATGTTTTAGAGCTTCTCTAATTGTCATTGGGCCCCGATATCGTTTCGTATAATTTTCAGGCGCCCAATCTCCAATTGTCGTCGGTTGATCAATTCGCACCGTGGCGGGTGTGTAGCCCTCAAGAAGCGCTGCCGCATATGAAAAGGTTTTAAAACTTGAGCCTGGTTGGCGTTTGGCTTGAACAGCACGATTGAATTTGGATGTCGAGTAGTCTTGGCCACCCACAAGCGCTATAATTGCACCTGTTTTGTTATCTATGGAAATAAGTGCACCGTCTCCAACTTTTTTACTTTTACCTGACTTCTCAAGCGCTTTGGTCAATGTGTCATGCGCAATATTTTGTCTCTCAACATCCAAGGTCGTTTGAATAATCAGATCTTCATGGTCACCCTGGACAAGTTCTGGAGCTCTGTCCGCGACCATATCAAAAAGGTATCCTATCAGGTCTTCGGGAATCAAGGCTTCCGAGGACTCTACGATTTCAGGCGGGTTAGATATCGCGTCTTGCTTTTGGTCTTGGGTGATCATGTCATTGACAACCATGCGCTGAAGCACAAGGTGTGACCTGTCTAAGGCGCGTTCATAATGCTCAGTTGGGTTATAGCGCGATGGTGCCTGAGGTAGTCCTGCTAGCAGCGCAGCTTCAGACAAATTAAGGTCGGTTGCGGATTTTCCAAAATAGCGTTGTGCCGCCGCTTCGACGCCAAAGACACGGGGGCCCATTGGAATTCGGTTTATATAAAGTTCAAGAATTTCGGGTTTGGACAATACGGCTTCCATATCACGTGCCAAAACCGCCTCTTGAAATTTGCGACGATATGATTTTTCGGGCGAGAGCACGATATTTTTCACGAGCTGTTGGGTGAGTGTCGATCCGCCTTGCGTTTTCTCTCCGGCTCGCGTGTTTTCAAACAGGGCTCTTAAAATGGCTTTGTTGTCGACACCGGCATGTTCATAAAAGCGTTCGTCTTCGATCGCGAGAAACGCATCACCGACATAAGATGGCATTTGCCCTAATTTGAGGGGCTTTCCAATATAGGGTCCCCGATGTCCTATGACACGACCGTCTTTGTCCAAAATCGTCATATTAGGTTTCAGATTCAGCTGCCACATCGTTCGCTTATCAGGCAGATCAGGCAGATCATTCATCAGATAATACCGCGTCTGGAAATATCCAAAGGCTAAAAGGGCGCAAATCAAGCTGATTGACAAAAGCCAGATCATACGCCTTTTGCGTTTTTTGTTGTCATTTGCGACATCGATATCTGCGCGATAGGTTGGCATTGTCTCCTCATGAGCTTATGCGCGTCATTATGAAAGATAATATGACAGAGTTACCCTTCTGGAAAACGAAAAATATGGCAGAAATGAGCCCGAATGAGTGGGAAAGTCTGTGTGATGGCTGTGGGAAGTGCTGTTGTATCAGGTTGGAAGACGATGATACCGGCCAAATTTATATCACAGATGTGGCTTGTAAGCTGTTTGATCCGAATCGATGCCAGTGTACGGATTACAAAAATCGGTCAATGCTTGTACCCGATTGCGTGACCCTTAGCCCGGCTAATGTTGGGCAATTACATTGGATGCCCAAGACCTGTGCCTATAGGTTAATTTCTGAAGGCAAAGACTTGCCCGACTACCATCACCTTGTCTCAGGTTCTCGCGAAACCATTCATGAAGTTGGCATGAGCGTTCAGCAGGCCGTCACAAGCGAAATTCTTGTTGATGACGATGAAATTCACACACGTATTGTGGTATGGCCAGGTGAACCAGACATAGATTAGGCTCAAAAACGGGACTGTTTCGTCCTTTTGCACTTTTAAAGCGTCTACGATACTAGAATTGAAACGGGGTCATCGAGCTCAGTAAAAAAATATAGGGGAATGGTTTGGAGTGTGAGATTTTGCAGAATCAAGCCCTGTCAAAAAAGGGTTATAAACGAACACGAAGAAGTCTTTTGGAGGCCTATCTTTCGGCGAGCAAAACACATGGCAATTCGACAAAAATTTTGACGGATGGTGATGGTAGCGAGATGACCTATAAGGATATCAGCCGAGCCGTTTTTGCATTATCGTTTCCTCTCAGGTCTCAAACGAAAGATCATGATAATATAGGCATTTTTCTTCCAACAGGTGCAGGGGCTGTTATTGCCTTTTTGTCGATTCATGCCGCTGATCGCAATCCCGCCATGCTCAATTTTTCTGCGGGCCTTAAAAATCTCAAGGCGGCCATAAAAACGGCGCCGCTTGACTATGTTCTGACAGCGCGAAAATTTATAGATGTTGCCGGGCTTTCCAATCTTATTTCTGAACTCTCTGAAGAGGTGGAGATAATTTATTTGGAAGATCTTAAAGAGCAGATCGGCACGAAAGGGAAAATAAGGGCTGTCCTGGGGCCAATCTTTCCGAATTTCTTTTTGAAACATGATGCGCCAGATGATCCCGGTGTGATTTTGTTTACGTCCGGAACCGAAGGGCAGCCAAAAGGGGTGGTGTTAAGCCATGCTAATTTATTGGCCAATATTGAGCAAATTGAAGAACATGTTAAGCTTGAAACAACTGATATATTCTTCAATCCATTGCCGACATTTCATTGTTATGGTTTAACGGCAGGCACATTATGGCCAATATATCGCGGTCACCCCGTTGTTTTGCATCCATCTCCATTACAGACGAAAACCATCGCGAAACGCATTTTTAAAACGAAAGCGACGGTGCTGTTTGCGACAGATACCTTCCTGCAGCAATATATGCGCGCCAGTGCTGAAGGTGGATTAAGCTCCCTGCGATTGGCCGTCTGCGGCGCTGAGCGCGTGCGTGAAGAAACGCGAAAGGTCGCCGAAGAGAAATTTAATTTTGAGGTATTGGAAGGATATGGAGTGACCGAATGTGCCCCGGTACTTGCGGCAAATCAGCCTGGCGATATTCGTGCGGGCACAATCGGCAAAATGCTTCCCGGCGTCGAGACACGAATTGAGCCCGTAGAAGGTCTTGAAGAAGGCGGACGTCTTTTCGTACGGGGGCCAAACATTATGAAAGGGTATATTCGTCCAGAAAAACCCGGTGAAATCCAACCCATTGAAGATGGCTGGCATGATACGGGCGACGTCGTTTCAATCGATGAAGAAGGTTATTATGTTATCCGCGGACGATTGAAAAGATTTGCCAAGATTGGCGGAGAAATGGTGTCGCTTAATGTGGTCGAAAATTGCGCCGCATCGCTCTGGCCTGATCACACCCATGCTGCCGCGATTGTTCCTGATAAAAGACGAGGTGAGCAGATTATATTAGTGACAGATCATCCTAATCCTGATCGAGGAGAATTGCTACGCTGGGCGCAGACCCATGGCGTGCCAGAAATTTCAGTCCCAAAGAAAGTTATTTCCGTGCCTATTTTACCAATTTTGGGAACAGGAAAAATGGACTATCAGGCGGTGACAAAAATGGCCAAAGAAGCGGTTGGCGCTTAGGCAATATTTTTCAAGCGTTTTGCGCATAGTACGATCGCATCCAAGACTAATTCTTTTTTATAATCCGCGATGGACCATATAAATGGGGTCTAAAGTTATTCGCAAAGAAAACTTTGCCAAGGCCTCGCGAGCTTAACCCTAAATACTTTAAAGCAGATGGTTTTTTTAGAACCTTCAAGATGAAATATAGTGGCGCGAAGATAAAGAGTTGCACGAGACCCACACACATATGGCGTAGTAGAGTGGGTAAACCAATTAACCCTTTTGAATTTGAGGTACGTGAGGGGGCTTGACCATAACCAAAATTTCGACGAAAAATGTAGTTCTTTGTTAAACGATGCGGTGGAACAATTTCAAAGGTCTCGGCTTGCGAGGACCAGCCAAATGTTAAACCCGCGCTTTCAAGTTGAGCGAAATAAACGTCGTCTTCGCCACCACTCGCATTGTGCTGAGGGTCAAATTTCAACTTCATGGGACGAATTTGTGACATATCTAAAAGCGCGCCACCCGTTCCATGTACGTCAGAAACAATGCCGTGATATTCTTCAGGTCCAGACCGCGAATAAAAAGCGCCTATATGGTCTTCCAGCTCTTCAAATCCTTTGGGGAATTTTGCGCGAACCGGACCGAATGTTACGGCGGTATTGTGGTCATGCGCAACGCTCATCAGCGAATCCAACCAACCTGGTGAAATCTCCATATCATCATCGAGAAAGGCGGCATATCTTGTATTAGTATAGGATAACCCCGAATTTCGAGCATGCGATACGCCTGAATTTGGTTCATGAATATAATCTAGTGGAAAACGAAAAGGTTTTGCATATTTTTCAACAAAAGTTCTTTCTTGTGGGAGTGGATTATTGTCCACAATGAGCACTCTAACATTATGATTTGTTTGAAGTTTTTTAGAGATCGAGTCGAGTAAATTCTTAAGTGCCGCTGATCGTTGATAAGTTGGGACAATGATCGTTACGTCGATCTGCGTTTGCAATATTTGCGGGTGATGCATTGTTAAATTCCCTATTACCGCACAACGATCGCCCATAACGTCGCATTCTATGCAACACACGTTCCTAACACGGTAATCCTTCAAAAAAATTAAAGTTTTTTTTACCGTTTTTTGCGGCGAGAGGCTCTTTTCCCCCTTGAATTCCGAGTTCTGGCGCCTCTCGGAGGCTTACCTTTTTCAGCTTTACTGATCATTTCGAAAACAAGCCCACCCGTAACCGGCGTCGCTTCTTGCAGGCGTACTTTTACAGGACGTCCAAACCGGAACGTGTTTCCACTATCTACGCCTATTAGCGACCGTGTTTTCTCATCATAGGCAAAATACTCTCTGCCCAGGCTGGCTGCGGGTATAAGGCCATCCGCGCCTGTTTCATCCAAAGTAATGAAGAGGCCAAACTTGGTGACCCCAGAAATGCGGGCGCCAAATTCTGCGCCAACCCGGTCTGAGAGATAGGCTGCAATGTATCGGTCTTTGGCATCTCGTTCTGCGACCATGGCTTTGCGTTCTGTCGCGGAAATATGTTCCGCGATTTCCTTGAGGCGGGACTGGCCTTCTTTATCCATGCCGTCCTGACCTAAATTGTAAAGGTCGATCAATCCCCGATGAACAATCAGGTCGGCATAGCGACGAATTGGCGACGTAAAGTGCGCGTAATGGGTCAGGTTCAACCCAAAATGTCCGCCTTTATCTGCACTGTAAACGGCTTGAGACTGGCTTCTTAGAACGGCCATGCCGACAGTCTCGGCAAGGTCTTTTTGTTTGGCTTGCTCTAGAAGTCGATTGAAGCGCTGGGTCGTTACGCGTTCACCTAACCCAAATTTTAACTCAAGCGCAGGAAGAAAATCGACAAGCCCTTGTAATTTTTCGCGACCCGGCGGCTCGTGCAGACGCAAAATTGTTTGAACTTTCTTCTCGGACAGGCTTTCCGCGGCACAGACATTCGCCTGGACCATAAACTCTTCGACGAGCTTATGCGCGTCAAAGCGGTCCCTAAGGGTAATTTTGACGACCTTGCCATCCGCATTCACGTGAACCCGACGTTCAGGGAGCTCAATCGCGAGCGGCGCGCGGGCCTGCCGGCCTATGTGCAAGGTCTTATAAGCCGCATATATGTTTTGAAGAATATCCAAAACAGGTTCCGCGACAGCTTCGGGGCGTCCCTCAAAAGCATTTTGGGCGTCTCGATAGGTCAGTCGCGCGTGACTGCGCATAAGGCCGCGTTTGAAACTATGTTTGAGCTTCACGCCAGTCTTATCGAACACCATGCGCACGGCCATACAGGCGCGGTCCTCATGGGGCCTCAGTGAACATAGATCCGATGACAGCTCATGTGGTAACATGGGCACAACGGCATCTGGCAGGTAAACTGAATTTCCGCGACGCCGAGCCGTTTGGTCTAGGGCGCTATC
>CAYRMO010000089.1:0-11390 GCA_964425355.1 uncultured Algimonas sp.
GCCTTCTGCAGCCTCACCGGGTGCGCAGCCAGCAAACGCAATCGAAATTGCGGCTCCACCTGCAAGCAGGTTAAACTCGCGTCGCGTCAGTTGTTTTTCGTAAAAACCCTGATTCTCTAATTCAGTAATGTCATCGCACATTTTGTCTCTCCTATTTCGTTTGGAAGACGCTATGGAGAAAAAACAGGTGGTACAAGTCGCAATTTAGTGAAGTCGCATGAGACTAGTGACCTCCACCAAAAACACCTGTTCTTACCTTATAGTCAGTGGCGATTTGATATTCAGGATCATCATCAGAATCGATCATAAGTTGCCCCGCACGTTGTAAGAGCTGATGTCCGTCACGCGTAAGATGGCGTAAGCGAATTGTTTTTCCAGCTTGGGTATATTTGGCGGCCAAGCCTTCAATGGCTTGTAAGGCCGACTGGTCAACAACGCGACTATCTGCAAAATCGATTATGATGTCTTCGGGGTCGGATTTGATTTCAAAGAGCTCACTAAACCCTTCTATGGATCCAAAGAAGAGCGGGCCTTCAATCTTATAGACTTTTGCGTCCCCTTCCATTTCCGTCTTGGCATCAATCCGTCGCGCTGCATTCCAGGCATAGGCGAGGGCGCTGATGATAACGCCGACAATGACCGCGACAGCGAGGTCATGATAAACGGTGACAAGTGTTACGATGACAATGACAAGGGCATCGATCAGCGGGATCTTTCTCATGATTGTGATAGAATGCCAGGCAAAGGTCCCAATAACGACCATAAACATAACCCCAACAAGGGCGGCGAGCGGGATACGTTCAATGATCCCTGATCCGAATAAGATGAAGGCCAGAAGAAAAAGAGCGGCTGCAATGCCTGATAAGCGCGTGCGGGCGCCGGACTTTATATTGATCATGGATTGGCCGATCATGGCGCAGCCACCCATACCACCAAAGAAACCCGTCACAAGGTTGGCCGCGCCTTGCGCTACGCATTCTTGTGATGCGCCGCCACGTTCTTCTTTGATTTCACCGACGAGGTTCAGGGTCAATAAGCTTTCAATTAAGCCAATAGCCGCGAGGATTAGGGCGTATGGCAGAATGATCTCAAAGGTTTCAAAATTGAGCGGGACTAAGGGGATATGGAAATCTGGCAGGCCACCTTTGATGGACGCCATATCTCCGACGGTTGGGACGTTTAGTCCAAATCCAATGACGAGGGCTGCAACGACACCTATCCCGACTAGCGGTGCCGGTACGGCTTTGGTGATTTTTGGCGTGACCCAAATCAAGAACATGGTCAGGACAACAAGACCCAGCATAAGCAGAAGCGGGGTTCCGGTCAGCCATGTCCCTTCCAGAATATGAAAAGGCCCGTAATGGTGCCCTGCAATTCGTTCTGGCGGCGCGCTTTGGAACTGGGAGAGCTGTGCCATTCCGATTACAATGGCAAGGCCGTTGACGAAACCTAGCATGACGGGATGCGGGACAAGCCGGATGAATTTTCCGAGACGGAATATACCCGCTCCGACTTGCAATAGTCCCATCAAGACAACTGTCGCAAAAAGATACTCAACCCCGTGGTCCGCGACGAGTGCGACCATGACTACGGCAAGGGCACCTGTTGCCCCCGATATCATGCCAGGACGCCCGCCAATCAAAGCTGTGATAAGGCCGACAATAAAGGCAGCATAAAGCCCAGTTAGAGGTTGAACGCCAGCGACAAAGGCAAAGGCCACAGCCTCTGGTACAAGTGCTAGGGCTACAGTCAGGCCAGCCAGAACCTCGACTTTAATCCGGCGCGGCGTAAAGGTAAGGGGTCCTGAGCGTTTCCGCGCTGGAACGGTAATCGCATCAGCGAAATTCGAAAGTATAGAACGGATCATATGGATTACCGGTTAGGAGACGAGAAAACTCGACCTTATTCGCGGCGCGCCTTAGAGCTTGCCCCAGTAGAGAGCAAGTCAATGGGTGCTAATAGTTTGCAAAAACCGCTAAGTGTCTGATCGGAGTGCGTAACCAGCAGAGCGGACGGTGCGAATGGGATCTTTTCGATCTTTCATCTTTAGGGCTTTGCGTAACCGACCAATATGCACGTCAACCGTACGAATTTCGACATAGACGTCATGACCCCATATGGCATCCAGGAGTTGCTCGCGCGAGAAGACTTGGCCGGGCCGGCGCATGAAATGTTCCAACAATCGAAACTCTGTGGGGCCCAAATGAATATCCGTTCCAGCCCGTGAAACCCGGTGCGCTTTTGTGTCGATCTCAAGGTCGCCAACAATGACGGCGTCAGAGAGAACATTGGATTGTGTCCGTCTTAACAAGGCTCTGATCCGGGCAAAAAGCTCAGGCATGGAGAACGGCTTTACGAGATAATCATCCGCGCCAAAATCCAGCCCTGTCACGCGATCATCCTCTTCACCTCGCGCGGACAACATTATGATAGGCACATTTTTTGTTGCGTCTTTGCGTCTTAGACGTCGTGCGACTTCGACACCCGAAAGCTTGGGGAGCATCCAGTCCAGCAAAATAAGATCCGGCACGCGTTCTTCGGCCATGACAATTGCCATGTCGCCGTCTACGGCAAGAGACGTCTCGAACCCTTCTCGCTTCAGATTATATTCCAGCAAGGTCGCGATTGAGCTTTCATCTTCCACGATGAGAACATACGGAATCATGTATTTACTCTTCCTCTTCCAGTGTTGTCATGTCTGACGATTCATCGGACTTATCAATAAAAATAACGCTAAAAGCGGATCCTGAATTATTCAACTCTGTCTTGTGCGTTTGATCAAGACTTTCATGATCATCTTTGTGCAGTGTTTGAACAAACAAACCGGCACGGTGGCGCATGACGATATGTTTAACAATGGCAAGCCCAAGGCCTGTACCTTTTTCTTGAGCCGAGAGATCCCCGGCAACGCGATAAAATCGTTCGCCAATCCGGGGTAAGTGTGTGCGCGAAAATCCAGGGCCTTGATCGGATATGGTCACACGCCAAGCCGCTGCCCGACTTGGAGGCAGATTTACAATTCGCCGTGTCGATGCACCATCTTTGGGCTGTTTTGCAAAGGCGTCTCCGGTCCAGTGTGGCATATGATCAAGTGTGATTTTGATCGTTGATTTCATCGGTGAAAGTTTGATCGCGTTCTCGATTAGATTTAGAAAGAGTTGAACACACTCATCGGTTTTCCCGAAAATCTGGGCGGATTCAAAATTGGATTTGTCAACCTCTAAGGTAATTTTTCTGACTGCTGCGAGAGGTGAAAGAATGTCCAGTGCAGACCCTATTGCTTTTGACAGGTCAGCGGTCTCAGACGGCGTTATATGTTCTCCACTTTCAATCTTGCGCAAGGATAGCAGGTCAGTGACGAGCCGTTCCATACGTTCGGCTTGATCTTGCATGATCCCCAGAAACAACTCGCGTGCTTCAGGGTCATCCTTGGCATGTCCGCGTAGCGTTTCGATATAGCCTTTCAAAGAGGCAATAGGTGTTTTCAATTCATGTGAGGCATTGGCCAAAAAATCGGCCTGTTTTTCTCTGGCAAGATTAGCTTCGGTTCTGTCCGCCAGAACAGCGAAGACGAATGTCTCTGTCCGAGTTGGGTCATCTTTCGAGATGATGGTTTTTGAAACAGGTCGGGAAAAATCAACGTCAATAACTTTTTCTGTCGGCACCAAAATGTGAATCGTGAGCGGTGGGTTTTCTTTGCCTGAAAACGCGTCGTCTAATCTCTGGCGAAAGTCTGAACTTCGAAGATAGGCGACGGCGGGTCGACCTATCATATCAGTCGCCAGAAGATTTTTGGCCGCGGCGTTTGCGTGAATTACAATTCCGGATTCATTTAAAATGGCGACGGCACGGGGAATTGAATCAGCAAGTGTTTCAAGCGTTTCGCCGTCTTGATCAACAAGGTCAAATTCTTGTTGCTCCAAAGTGTCTAGATTTGGTGCAGCTTTCGTGAGTCTAAAATATATAGATAATGTACCCAATGCTATCACGAGTATTAAAAGAGCTGTCTTGGCGGGGATGTTTGATAAAAGAGCCATAGCCAAAACGGCCACTAAAACCACAAAGCCGACAATTAACCCATCACGGTGCCGGACTGAATAAGACTGGGGCTGCGACATGGTCTTCAGCTTTACCATTAGCTCTCTAAGATCGGGTCGTCACCTATCCTAGTTTTAATGTCAAAGACAGCACTATTTTGCTTTTTTTGGGGCAAATAGGGTATTAGAACTGTCTATGAAGTTTTTTTAGTACATCTATGCGCGAGAAACGTAACTACCGATATAGGCTTATAAAAAACCTTGTTTATTATCGTTTTTCAATAATAAATGATTGACTTTCGCTAAATATACCGTATCGGACACCTATGGAGACGATTAGAATTTCAAGAGTGCCATTTAAGGCGGGTATCTGTATATCACTGGCTGCTATCATGTTAGGCGGATGTTCGACGCTGCGTTCGTTAGGCCCGGACGCTACGACCACTATAGTTGAAGACGAAGTCGTCACGCCACAGGATTGGGCGGAGTTTGCGCCGGATGAATTGCCCGCTATTGATTGGGTCGGTTCATTTGAGAGTTTGCAGCTGTCTGAATTGGTTGACGAAGGCGTTCAAAACAATCCTGGCGCCTTGCGAGCGCTCGCCCAATTTGACGCATCTCTGGCCAACCTTAAAATTAGTCGGGCGGACTTATACCCGTCTATTTCGGCAGGCGGGAATATCAATAGAACAGGGACGATTAATGCGAGTCCGGCTGATGTCATAGATGGGCAAGCGGTGTTTGTTGCGAATAATAACAGAACGGTTCTGAGTGGACGCATAAATGCGAGTTGGGAGGCTGATCTCTTTGGACGCATTCGTGACGGGATTGATGGAAGCCTACAATCAGCGGGGGCAAATGCGTCTGATCTTGCGGCGATAAGGCTCTCTGTTGCTGGACGCGTGTCCCAGACCTGGTTTGACGTCATAGAGGCTGAACGTCTCATTGATCTTTCAGATCGGGATATTGAAAGACTGGCCAGATCCTTACGATTAACAGAACGTCGATTTGATTCAGGGCTGTCAGAGTCGTCAGATGTCCGTTTGGCGCGCTCAGCTTTAGCGAATGCGGAGGCTCTAAAAGCGACCCGATTGCAGAATTTGAATGTTCAGATGCGGGCGCTGGAAGTTTTGATCGGGCGCTATCCTGGCGCAAGTCTGGATGTTCCGACGAATTTGCCTGACTTACCTCAGCTCACGGGGGCAGCGGGACCCGAATTTGTATTGAACCACCGGCCCGATATTCTGGCCGTGGAACATCGCATAGCTGCGGCTGGCTATTCAGTCGATGTCGCAAGAAAGTCGCTCTATCCATCTTTGAACCTATCCGGAAGTTTGACGGAGCAAGGCCTGGATATCGGCGAAATTATAGATTTCCAGGATATTCTTTCAAACCTTGTTGGCAATCTGACGGCGCCGATTTTTCAAGGCGGCGCAATCAAGGCCAATATCGCCCAGCAAGAAGCTAACCTTGAAGCACAAGTCCATACCTATGTCGAAACCGTTCTTCAGGCTTATCAAGAAGTTGAAAACGCCTTGGATGCTGAAACCAGGCTTGCCGAACGGGAGACGGCTTTAAGGGTTAGTTTGGAAGAGGCTTTAAAAGCCGAAGAACGCTTGGAGCTCAGATATGTTGAGGGTTTGGCCTCTATTCTCCAATTGCTCGATGCGCAATCGCGATCGTTAAATGCTGAGGGGCAATTAATTTCGGCAAGAGCGGAAAGATTGCAAAATCGTGTCCGATTACATGTTGCATTGGGGGGTGGAATGTACGGTGAAGTGCCTGTAGAGGCACAAACAGTTTTACAATCCTATGTTAAGGTCGAATAATGAGTTCTATAGCGCAGAATGCTATATCAAAACCTAAAAGAGCTTGGGTCAGAAAAACTGGAATTATCATAATTCCGATTTTTTTATTGATCGGGTTTTTTATTGGTTTAGGCGCGGTTTTTACGATCCCGGAAGCAGATGAAAACCCACTCGAAAAGAAAGTCTTCATTGCCTATATTATTCTAGCGGTTGTGATGTCGGGGATCGCAATTTGGTATGTGTTTGATAATCCTCCAAAATGGATAAAATATCTTCAAAGTATTGTCTCTGGATTGCTTATCATAACTGGATTTGGACTATTTGCACTGATGTTGATTAATGTTCTTAGCAAGCCCAAAGAAAGGGAAAGAACATTTAATACTTTGGCCGTTCTCGCTGATTATGCAAAACAAGAAGACGTTCAGCTTAGGGTAAATACGCAAGGCGAAGTACGCCCGCAAATTGAAATTGACCTTGTCCCTCAGGTTGGCGGTAAGATTGTATTTGTAAGTCCCAATTTTATAGAAGGTGGAATATTTAGAAAAGGAGAAACACTTCTCCGGATTGAAGATGCAGATTTCCAAGTCGCCGTCATTCGAGCGGAAGCGGGCGTCGCGCAGGCGCAGCAAGCTTTGACCCGTGAAGAAGCCGAAGGCGAAATAGCGAAGCGAGACTTCGAAGATTTAGGGCGTCCTGGCCAAGCCAGTGATTTGGCCTTGAGGAAACCTCAGATCGCCCAAGCACGTGCTTCACTTCAAGCTGCAAATGCAGAATTGGAGGGGGCGAAATTAAATTTGTCTCGAACCTCGGTAACTGCACCGTTTTCCGGACGGGTTAGAGAGAAATCATCTGATATTGGTCAATTTGTAAATCCTGGAGCACGATTAGCTAGGATATTTTCTACAAATGTGGCGGAAGTGCGTTTGCCACTTTCTGATGATCAATTGGCGAAATTGGATATTCCTTTAGCCTTTGTTGCCGAAAGTCGTAAGGCAGCACCCGAAGTCGTCTTATCGGCTCGTGTCGCTGGACGATTGCAACATTGGAATGCGCAGATTATGCGCACAGATTCGACCTACGACACGCAAACACGGTCCTTATTTGCGATCGCAGAAGTAATTGATCCTTATGGCAAGGGGAAGTCTGATGGTGGTGTCCCACTCGCCCCAGGCCTATTCGTTGATGCCGGAATTGACGGAAAATCATATGAGAGCTTAATCGTTATTCCGCGTGATGGATTGCGTCCAGAGAGCGAAGTTTACATCGTCGATGATAAAGGACAGGCAGAAATTCGGTCGGTTTCGGTTTTAGATACAACTCCAGAAAAAGCCGTTTTGACGTCAGGTGTGAAGCCAGGAGAGCTCGTTGTACTTTCCCCTATGGAGCGCTCACGCGTTGAATTTAAGCTCAAAGTTTTAGATGCGAATGATCCGGAGACAATTCTTGTAGAGCCTCCGAAGCCGGACTTTCAAAAGAGAGGTGAGGCAAAAGACGGTAAAGAAAACGAAACCGATGAAAACAATTCACGTAAAAAGCCGCGTAAACAATCTGACGCGTCAAATGGTGAAACACCTGAACGTGATTCGAAAAATGGTGAAACACCTGAACGTGATTCGAATCCTGAACAAAGCACGGCTAATTAGATTAGAGGCTATTTCGCTTAATAGATGAAACGCAGAGACGTGTTATGAGACACTTAATAGCTTGGTTTGTTAGAAATCCTGTTGCCGCAAATCTTTTGATGGTACTCATGTTTATTGGCGGTGTTTTTGGATATCACCAATTCGAACGCGAATTTATCCCAAGCACGACAATCAATGGCATGACCGTGAGTGTGACTTGGCCAGGCGCATCTCCGCGAGACGTCAATGAACAGTTGGTAACGCGCATTGAAGAGTCCGTTGATGGTTTAGATGGTATTGATTACATTGAGTCAACGGCAACTGAGGGCTCTGCGACCGTCAATGTTAGAACAAAACTCGGGATTGATTATGAAAAAATGATTGATCTTGTTACCTCACGTGTCGACGGAATCCAAAACCTTCCTCCAGACGCCTTTAGGCCTCAAGTTTTTAGGTGGGAAGCGCGACCAGACACTATGTTCTTGGCGCTTTATGGGCAAGTTGATCGTTTAACCTTACAACGGGCCGCCAATGACGTTCGCCTTAAGCTTACACAATTGCCGGGCTTACAACTAACAGAGCAGTTAACGAAGCGTCCGGAACAGGTCACAATTGAGATTTCAGAGGATGATCTTCGTCGATATAATTTGACGTTTAATCAAGTCAGTCAGGCTATTTCGGCCTCATCGGTTAATTTGTCGGCTGGAACTGTTGAAACAACAGGTGGAAATCTTCAATTGCGGGCACGCAATCTGGCCAATAACGAAACGGAATTTGAGAATATCATTATTCGTCAAACTTCTACCGGAGGGGTGGTCCGGGTTGGGGATGTGGCAAAAGTCATTGATGGGTTCGATGATGATAAATTTGGCGCGTCTTTTCGGGGTCAGCCGGCGGCTATTTTCCAAGTGCTCTCCCCGGACACAATGAATATTACGGATGCCGGGAAAGCTATTCGAAAATTTGAAACAGACATAAACGAACTACTGCCGCCAAATCTAGAATTTGCGATTTGGTCTGATGGATCTGAAATATTTGATAGTCGAATGGGATTAATATCCGGAAACGCAATTTCCGGCATGATTCTTGTTTTAATAATTTTGATGCTGTTCCTCAGACCCAAAGTCGCTTTCTGGGTAACTATCGGTATTGCTGCAGCTTTTTCGGGAGCGCTTTTTATTGCGCCTTTTATTGGCGTGACGCTTAATATGATTTCGCTCTTCGCCTTTCTTCTCGTTATCGGAATTGTGGTTGATGACGCAATCGTGGTGGGTGAGAGTACCCACTTTCACGTGGAAAATGGAATATATGGTGAGGGCGGGGCGATTGCTGGTGCATCCATGGTTGTCAAACCTGTCTATTTCGCCGTGATAACGACAATAATGATGTTTGTACCTTTCATGCTTTTGACGGGCCCTATTCGCGCTATGTTTGAGCAAATCAGCCTCGTGGTTATTGCCGTTCTCGTGTTTTCCTTGATTGAAGCATTTTTTATTCTTCCTGCTCACCTTAGAAAATTAAAGCCGATTGATCCAAATCAGGTCAAAGGCATAATGAAATTCCAACATAGGCTGGCCGAGAGTCTAAATACATTTGCGCGAAAAATTTTCCGACCGATCGTCGCGGCACTATTAAAGTTTCGTGTGATCACGGTGTCAGTTTTTGTTGGATTGGCAATTCTCGCAACATCAATGTTGTCGTCTGGCATAATTCCGTCGTCATTTTTGCCAGAGGTCGAGGGCGATATGATCGCGTTTTCGGCACGCTTCCCAGAAGGAACTACTTTTGAGCGTAAGGAACAGGTAAGGCGTCAATTAGAAGATGGAATAGCCAGACTAAATAATGAGGCACCTAGTTTATTTGGAGTTGAAGGTGATATTATTGAGACGCCTGGTACAATAACGAATACTCGGAATGTTAGAGGGTGGTTAGGTCTTATACCCGCAAATGAACGCAATAATAAAACGACTCGTGAAATCGCGGATAAATTAGAAGAATTTGTGGGTCCAATTTCAGATGCGTTTCGTGTAAATTATGACTTTACAGAAGGTGATTTTGGTGGGGGCGGTGGTCTACGTTTTGGAGTTGCTTCAGAAAGTGAAGCAGATTTGAAAAAGGCGCTGTTAGAACTAAAGGCTGAGATCGATAGTTACAGTCAAGTTGTAAGGACCTATGATAATCTCGAAAGTTCGGCTTCTGAGATGCAATTTGTTATGAAACCAGGTGCCCAAACGCTAGGTATAACCTTACAAGACGTTTCGCGTCAGGTCCGAAGCGCATTTTTTGGTGTTGAGGTTCAACGTTTGCCGCGTAATGGGGAAGATGTTCGGGTTATGGTCCGATATCCCGAAGCGGCGCGAGAAAGTATTGATAGTCTAAATGATTTACGCATCCGCTCAGCAAATGGAGTAGAGGTTCCATTATACGCAGTTGCGGATGTCAATGTTGTTGAAGGCGTGTCTTGGATTAGGCGACGTGATCGAAAACAAGTCGGATATACAGGTGGCCGTGTACGCGGAGCGCAATCCGAAATTTCTCAGATTAAAACAGATCTTGAGAAAAACTTTTTCCCGCAATGGGAGCTGCAAAACCCGAACGCCGAGAGACTTATTATCGGAGATGATGAAGTCCAATCGACATTTATACGAGAACTTATCATTTCTGGGCTTGCTATTCTTTTCATGATGTATGGTTTATTGGCAATTGCTTTTAAATCTTACAGCCTGCCCTTATTGATTATGATTGCTATACCTTTTGCCTTTATCGGTATGGTCTTTGGTAATTTGGTAACAGGTATCCCGTTCGGCATGATGTCTATTTTTGGTTTCTTTGCGGCCTCAGGCGTTGCGGTGAATGATAATTTGGTTTTGATAGATTATGTGAACCGTTTGAGAGATAAGGGCGTTGGCGCTTATCAAGCCATGCTCGACGCTTGTGTGGCGCGCTTCAGACCCATTCTATTGACATCCGTTACAACATTTGTCGGGATTACTCCGATTTTATTCGAAAGCTCTGTTCAAGCAGAATTTCTAAAGCCCATGGTCGTGGCTCTTGCATTTGGCGTCTTATTTGACTTTTTCCTAACCCTTATGTTGGTGCCAGCCATGTATGGTATTGGGGTCGATATTAGGCGTTTCTTTGTGGGTCTATGGAGAGGTGAGAGACAAGAACCGCTGGGATCATCTTATGATCCCGATATGGTGCTCGCGCTTGAAGGCATGGATATCGCCGAAGAATTTAACGATGGGAAACCTTTGGGTGAAGGCCCCGCATTAGCGCCGGCCGAGTAAACGATAATGATCAGGATCATGTCGGAAAATAGAAGACTATGAGGAATATTATGACATTGAAAAACCTAGCTGGAATTAGTTTTACGGTGCTTGCTTTGGCACTGACCGCTTGCGGAGATAAAAGTCAGTCAGACAAATCTTCCACGACTGTAACCCAATCAAGTGCGACTCCTACATTGGGCGCTTTCGGAATTGAACTTGCGAATATGGATGAAACGGTCGAGCCTGGGGATGATTTCTTTCGCTATGTAAATGGAACCTGGCTCAAGGAAAAAGAAATTCCGTCAGACCGGTCCCGATATGGATCTTTCCATATTTTGGCGGATAAGTCCGAAAGTCGTGTCAAAGAGATTATTGAGACTTCTGCGTCTATGGAAACGCCAAGTGCGGACGAAAAACGTATTGGCGGATTTTACAATGCCTTTATGGATGAAGAAACCATCGAAGCGAAGAATTTAAAGCCTTTGGCAAAAGATATGCAGCGCATTAAAAAAGCCAAATCTCATGAAGATATTGTAAATCTAATGGCTGACCCGGAACTTGGTTTAGATACGCCAGTTTCGCCATATGTATATATAGATGCCAAACAAAATGACGAATATATCGTCTATTTGACCCAATCTGGCTTGGGGC
>CAYRMO010000090.1:0-3443 GCA_964425355.1 uncultured Algimonas sp.
GCTTTGGTTTTACCGGGCGTCATAGATTCAATCAGGACATCTGCGTCTGCGACAAGTTTTTTGAAGAGATTAAGGTCGGCCACATCCTTCAAATCCAGAACGGCATTTTTCTTACCGCGGTGCCAAACTTTATAGCCAAGCATATCTTTAAAAGGATCGCCTTCAGGTCGTTCAATCCGCGTAACATCAGCCCCGTGATCAGCCAATAACATGCCCGTCATTGGACCCGCTATCCCCCAAGAAAGGTCGAGAACTTTGATACCGTCCAAAACACCTGTCATAGCCTACTTGCCTTATTATTATTGCCACGATACGGAGTTTCCGAACGCTGTTCGAAAATAGCTTTTCAGGCGTAACAGTCAAGCTGTAAAGAGGATAAAGATGCCAACACTTCATGTCACCAGCGCAAATGGTGAGAGCCAAATTGTGGATGCCAAGACTGGGACATCAATGATGGAAGCGCTTCAAGCCTCTGGTCAAGTCGAAGGCACCTGCGGCGGGGCAGCAAGTTGCGGGACGTGCCATGTCTATTTTGCGGATAAAACGATTGCAGGCGAACGAACAGAGGATGAAGGCTATATGTTGGAAGGATTAGAGGATTTTGTCGAAATCCGAGAAGGGTCTCGCCTGTCTTGTCAGGTTAAAGTGACGGATGCACATGAAAACGTGAAAATCGAAATCGCGCCGGAAGCTTAGTGAGCACCCGACTGACAACCACCGTTGAAGGTATTGAGTTTCGAGCCACACAATACGCCCCTCAAAAACCCTCAAAAGACATAACCCTATTTTGCCTACCAGGCGGCGGAGTCACAGCAGAGTTTTTTGATTTAGCACCAGATTTCAGTTTTATAGCCCGTATGACCGCCAAAGGCTATGAAGTCATCACAATGGATCATCCCGGTATTGCCTCCAATCCCCTACCCAAGGATCATCCCTTTTTATTCCCACGTCAATCTGCCGATTATATTTCGAAAGCCCTAAAGCCATGGGTCGAAAACAAAATTGTTATTGGGATCGGGCATTCTATGGGCGGCATGACCACAAGTTTAATACATGCACGGCATAAGCGTTTCAAAGCGATCGGATTATTTGGCTCAAGTGCGGGTGGCCTTGAATGGGGCCTATCAGATGAAGAGAAAGAATATATTGAAAAGCCAGAAGCGTTTGAACGTGACATCCAAAAACTTACACTCAATAAATTTGGTTCTGACTTTATTGAATACCCCAATCAAGGCCCAAGCGGAAAGTCCATTACATTTGGCGGTGAAACACCCGAGTTAACGGAGCGCCTGCGTGATATAACGACCAAATTATACGCAGCGGGTGGTATGATGAGTATGATACGCGGAAGTTTCCGCTCCGAGGTCGAAGCAATCGATGTGCCTATTTTCTTTGCCTTTGGCGATCATGATATCGGCATTCCGCCCGAAGAGGCACCACAGGATTACATCAATGCGCCGAGCACAGAGTTAGTCGTCCTCAAAGATACCGGTCACAATCATTTCGCATTCAAGTCCATTAAAACACTCTGCGAAAAACTAGATCACTGGGCGTCCAATTTAGATTGAACGTCGCGAAGGCGGTAATTAAGCCAATAAATTTCATAGCTATTCTGTGTGGTCCCGTTCA
Organism: uncultured Algimonas sp.; assembly: GCA_964425355.1. GTDB lineage: Bacteria > Pseudomonadota > Alphaproteobacteria > Caulobacterales > Maricaulaceae > Litorimonas. The sequence continues at coordinate 1,630 of CAYRMO010000090.1, forward strand.
CGCGATCCAGCAATTGAAGGAGGGCACGCTTCTCGATACTCAAAAGGGCTCGATTTGTTGGGTCTTGGCTTAAACCGATCTGGGTGAGGTGCAGCGCTTTTTCCGGTTCATTCGCATCAACATATTTATTGGCGACATTAGGCATGTAATCCCGCATGGCGGCATATAAATCACCGTAGATTTCACTTTGGCTGACCGCGTAAAGCTCGGTCGTTTTATCAAAATGAAACCAAGTCGCGTAATATTCCCAGATTGATTTCACGGCCCATGAGACTTTCCCATGTTCTTGCGTAAGAGCGAGGTCTTCGGGCAGTCGAATTTCTGCCATGAGTTGCTCTACCGTCTTACCTGCATTCATACCTTTTACCGTTTCATCATGGACATAGCGCGTGGCGTCCCGCATTTTAACGAGGCCCGCCTCAATTAAAGCCTTGTCGGTGATTGGATTTTTATGGCTTGGCACAATCAACTCAGGACCAAGTTCAATAATTTTTTCAAGCGAGTTTACATATTCGACGGGTTTACGGATTTTCTCACCCCGCATCGTAAAGATATTCGGAAATTGCGGGAATAAAGGCCCAAAGAAATCTCCGCTAAAGAGTATCTTTTTTTGAGGAAGCCAGAGCACAATATTATCTGCCCCTTCCGCACCCGGTAGAGCATGAATTTCAAACTCAACACCACCTTGAGAGAACTTATAAGGCTCGCCATTTTGCACAGTTATTGTGGGATCAATCCCGCCATAAGCGATTAGCCCAATTTTTGGAGGTTTCTCGGGTATCCAAGGAAATAAAGTTCTGTTCCGCCCCCAGAAATAGGGCTGTAATTCGTCGAGGTAACGCTGCTCTTCCGCGAACTCTGCATGGGCGACAATCTCAACCCCCTCTTCGTGCCAGAATTTTGTCCCGCCCGAATGATCGGCATGAGAGTGAGACACAATAATATGTGACACATCCAAATCAGGAACGGCTTCTCTCAACGCCTTTATTTGTTTTGGAACTTGTGTCGCCAATCCAGTATCAAAAAGAACATCCTTCCCAGATGTCGTTATGAGATGCGCATTGCCGACGCCTGTCGCTTGCCAAATACCATCCGATATTTCTCTAGCTTGAATTGGGATATTTATGAAATCTGCCGCAACTGACCCCTTCGCATCGGGATCAGACGCTATTCGTTTCATGCCAATATCACCAATCTTATCGACAGCCGCGATTTGGACGTTTTTCTTAAGGCCCGGGATATGATTATAAGCCAACAGCAAAATCAGAAGCACGGGTAAAATATAACCGATCAATTTTATAATTTTGAAATAAAATTTTACCAGCTTACTCATAAGCTAACTTCCCCTTATCCCCGTGCCGGTCTTGAAGAATTTTTCCACGAATTCCGGACGTATAGCTATTGAGATAATCCTCCTGTAATTCCTCGGAAGGAATAACGGAAACGGCGTAATCTTTGGGGGCGCGCCAGCCCGGATGCGGCGCCAGAGCCACACGAACCCCGTTGATAGGATGCAAGGCTCGCCAGTTCCGAATTTTTTCAGCCATACGGTCGACGATTGCGGGGTTGGTTTCCGCGAGGTTATTCTTTTCTTCGGCATCAACACTCAAATCAAAGAGAAAATTCTCGACGTCGGTTTCAGCAGACTTATGATCGATAATTTGCACAAGCTTCCAACGTTTCTCCATCACGCTGACATGGTATTTATCAAAAATAGGAGAGTTGGATGCGAAATATAGATCCCCATTTCTGGGGTCTTCGCCAGAGTTCATCAATGCGTCCCAACGCGCTTGTCCGTCCAATGTCTTCTCATT
>CAYRMO010000090.1:3543-11246 GCA_964425355.1 uncultured Algimonas sp.
AATCTCGCCAACAGCTTGATCTAAACTATCAACCATTGCCGCATATGTCCGTTTTGGAAAGGGACGATTTGGCCGACTGCCATATTTACTCTCAAGCGCTTCAGGGGCCTGCATTGGAGAATGCGGCGCAAGAAATGGGACATACAGAAAAAACGGTTTTTCAGGGTCACGAATGTCTTCGATATATCTAACAGCCTCGGCCCCATGCAGATCCGTCATATATTGCTCTCTCGGCGGAACCGAAACACCATTTTCTTGCAGATCATACCCCCCCGCCACGGTTGATTCAAAATAGTCAATCTGCGTATTTAAATGCCCAAAAAAATGATCAAAGCCGCGGGAATTTGGCGTTAGCGGTTCTATCGTATGACCTAAATGCCATTTCCCAATCATTGCCGTTTGATATCCGGCGGCTTTAAAACTCTCCGGCATAAAATGTTCATCAGGCGAAACGCCGCCATTTTGCCAGGGCTGAAAACCTGCATAGATCGAACCGAGTTTCATAGGGTCCCGCGCCGTCATGAGTGCGCTTCGCGTTGGTGTACATATAGGCATAGAATAAAAACGGTTTAGCGTAAGACCTTCACTGGCAAGCCGATCAATGTGAGGCGTTTTGATATCACTCCCGCGAAATCCCAAATCAGCGAACCCTAAGTCATCGGCTAGCAGGATGACAACATTTGGTTGTTCGTAAGAAGTTGTGGACGTTTCCACTTTTGGAGACACGAGCGGCTTATTACGCTCAGCACTTTCAATTTCATTTGCTTGCTGACACCCCAACATAAAAACAAGGACCGGCACAGTTGATAATAACAGCCTAATCATTGCGCTCTCCAAATAAAATGGGTCACCCTAGGATGACCCGTGCTGACTTAGCTTTTTCACGATCTAAATCGGGTTTATTAGAACCTCACACCAGCGGCGATGCCATATGTGCGAGGTGACCCGAATACAGCCGTGTTAAATGCAAATGTGTTAAATGGCAGACCATCGATTGTATATTCATCGTCTGTCAGGTTTTCACCCCAAAGAGATACAGATATGTCTCGCCCCCCCACATCGAACCCTACACCAATCCGGCCTGAAAGAAGATCTTGATCCGAGAAGCGAATTTCATCCGCTGCACCTTGCATAGGAATCGCCAAGGCACCGTCCTTATAGCTATATGTCGCATTCGCAAAGAAATCTAAATTATTTGATAGAGGCTGATTATAGTCAAAACTCACTGCGACTGAATTTTGCGGCGTGCCTTGCAACTCATCGCGTACATCAATCACGCCTGTTCCAGGGTTAACCGTATCATCTGTGTTTCCATCAACATAAGCATAAGTAAGGGATGTTGTTAGGTTTTCATTGAAAGCAAAGACTGCCTCGAGGTCGATACCCCAAATTTCTTGGTCCGTATTTACAATGGCTCGCGACGTTGCGATTAATGGATCCAGTGAAACGGTCGTTTGAAAATCTTTAAAGTCATAAAAATAACCAGCAAGATTTAATCTAAGGCGATTATCTCCCAGATCACTCTTAAATCCTACCTCATAGGCTGTGATATCTTCTTGGCCGAAAACAAAATCCGCTCCAGCCGTTTCGCCCGGTGGTATCAGGCCAACCGCTGCCGCATTAAATCCGCCGGAGCGGAAACTCTCTTTATAAGACGCATAGAGTAAAACATCGTCGCTCGCATCATATTCCAAGACAACAGACGGATCGAGACTATCCGTATCAGCTTCGCCGATATTAGGAGCTATTACATTTCCTAATAGATCAATATTGTCTAAGAAGAAGGGAGAAACCGCTTGCCCTACGCCATCCTTCCTATCATCCGAATAGCGCAAACCACCTGTGATACGGAAATCATCTGTAACATGCCATGTCGCTTCGCCATAAATGGCAAATGCCTGTGTATCAATAGAAAGGGTATTCGCGGCAGATTGGCGAGCACCTGCTAAAAATGAACTGGCGGCCGTAACATTTGTAACAACACCGTTTTGAAGAAACCCTAAAGTGCCTTGCAATTGTGCTTGTTGGGCCTGTAATGCCGCTAGTTGAGCCAGAAGCGGCGCACGTATAGCCGCCGTTGCTGGAACATCAGGAATTTGTGCAAGTGCGCCTTGAAGTTGAGCAATACCTGCACCTATTTGCGCAATCCCACCTTGTGTAGGTGCAATACCCGCATTAAATCCTGTAGCGCCGAGTACGCTCCCTAATCCGCCTAAGACGAAAAGGAATGAGTTAGCATCGGTTTGGTTCGGTGGGTTTCCCCCATCATTGCCTGTTTGTTCATCAAAATAAAACAATCCAGCCGTATATTGTATATCACCGTCACTAAATTCTCCCGTGTAGGTCAGTTCTGCACTAAATTGTTCATGGCCATTCAATGTCGAAGCGCCTCCCGGGGCTGATAAAAACAATCCTGTATCGGCGGGCAAAGACCCATCAAATTGAGATGCAAAATCGGCACGAAGAGGAAAAGGCTGACCTGAAACTTGGCGGGCCGTCTCAAAAGCCGCGGGTAGAGCTGTGAACTCAGAGTTAAAGCTCTGAAGGCCAGCCGCTGGACTAACATCTGCATTTATAATGCCGCCAAGAATAAGAGGGTTAGCGGTTGGCGCAAGGCTTACAAATCGATTACTATCAGCCTGGCGATAAGCGAGCGTAAGTTTAAGATCATCAGTCTCATTTACAGAATAATTAGCTATGCCAGAGACACCAAAAATTTCAGTTTCACCAAATTCAATCGGCGCAAAGCTGCTCACGCTTTCTTGGCGTGAACCATCAGGCCCTGGCGTAATGGCTGCTGCAAACAGAGATGTAGGGTTGGCTGTACCTGGCAAAGCTTGATGGAAGAGAGGCGTGCTCTGAGTATTCGTGTAATCACCCGCAACATCAAGGGTTAACCGATCAGTAGGCTCATATCGCAAGGCAGCACGACCGCCAAGACGCTCTGTCGCCCCGAAATTTTCTCCGGCGCCAGTATTCTCAACCCAACCGTCTACGTCTGAATAAAGACCAGAGACACGCAAAGCCGCGTTTTCACCAATTGGCACATTGATATGACCTTTAACTTTCCTATAATCAAAATTACCAAATTCGCCATCAATCCCCCCACTGAACTCACCAGCGTCAGGCGCAACAGAAATAATATTCACCGCACCGCCGACTGAATTTCGGCCATATAGTGTCCCTTGAGGCCCCTTCAATATTTCGACACGACCTAGATCTGGAGAGTCAAAAGCCAGGCCCTGAGATCGGCCATAATACACACCATCTAGATAAATCGCTGTTCGGCTATCTTGCCCAATCTGAGGGTCAAATGTTCCGATACCGCGAATATTAACGCGCACCCCAGTTTCGTCAGCGGGGTTAGGTGTCGTATAGACGCCGGGCGAAAATTTGGCGATATCTTCGAGGCCTGAAATGCGGTTCTTCTCGATACTTTCAAGATCGAAAGCGTTGATACTGATTGGAACATCTTGAAGACTCTGTTCGCGTTTCTGTGCGGTAACCACTATCTCGTCGAGTTGCGCGAAGGCGGGCGCGCTAAACGCCAGAAGTGAAGTTGAAACAGCTAAAGCCGTGAGTCCTTTGAACGCACATGATGACATATTCGTCTCTCCCCATATGATTTTCTTGCGGCATTTTTGCCATTATTACCCTCCGGCGTAAGCCAAAATAAAAATGGGCGCAATGCAATATTCGCAAAAAACTAAGGAAATAATGCGCGTTTTATGTCAAAATGACCCAAATATAACCATTTTGCGTAGCGTTGTTGCATTTTGGTTACGCATTTTAGAGCGCACAATCACGTATTTCCACAAGACTTTCAAAGACCGTAACCTCCGGCCACCGCAATTTGTTGACCTGTAACATAGGCGGCTTTATTTGACGCTAGAAAGACGACGGCATGCCCAACCTCCTCGGGTTGCCCCCATCGTTTTAGGGCTAAATTTTTCTGAACATCCTCCGTCCAGGCTTCATCAAAGACACCTTGTTTAGAAAGCTCAAGAAACATGCCCGCCTCAATGACGCCAATCAAAACCGAATTTGCACGAATGCCGTTTTTGCCTTCCTCGCGGGCAATGGCTTTAATCAAGCTTTCATTGGTCGCTTTAGGCGCGACAGACAAAACATCCTTATCAGGCCAACTCAGATCTCCTGCAGACCCAAGGTGAATAATAGAGCCGCCTACTTCGCGCATATGTAAAATCGCGGCTTGAGCCGCGTCAAAAAAACCATGCACCTCAATATTTACGGCATTATGCCATTGCTCACGACTCGTATCAGCGACAAAGACTTGCTCGACCAAGGGACCTGCCCCCCAGACCAAGCTATGCAAAAGACCATGCTTATTCGTGGCGGATTTTATGACGGATTTTGCCTGCCCGTCTACCAAAACATCGCATTGATGAAGGCTCACCGATCGACCCAGAGATTTGATGTCTTCCGCCAAAGACGTCGCGACATCTTCTTTGGATCGCCAAACAATGGCTATATCGCTTCCCGCGCGCGCAAGCTCCAAGCAAACGACTCGCCCTATTCCACCCGTCGCACCGAAAACAATCGCCGCACCTTTTGGAAAATTATTCATTTATAAACTCCGAATTCGCTGCCAGATCCGACTATGTCTACGAACTTTAGCATTTAAAAGCTTTTTTATCTCGATTTGCGTAAAATTAAGCGGTAGAAACTACGCAAAATTCGGGAAATCAGATTATGGGAACAGCCGTCATAACAGGTTCAGCATCCGGCATTGGAGCCTGCGTCAAAGCTCGACTTGAAGCGCAAGGCTTTGAGATAATCGGTATTGACCTCAAGGGTGAAGCTATCGACGCCGACCTATCCACTGTGGATGGAAGACAAGCCGCAATCGATCAAGCCTTAAACATGTCAAACGGAAAGATAGATCGGCTTGTGCTAGCTGCGGGCCTTGGCGGACATTTGGCTGATGGCGCTCTTGTCGCTCGCGTAAATTATTTTGGCGCTGTAAGCCTACTCGATGGATTACGTGACGCGCTAGAACAGACCAATGGTAGATGCGTTGTGATCGGGTCTAACTCCGCGCAGATGAGAACAAACGCTGACGCCCCAATGGTCGAAGCCATGCTCGCGGGCGATGAAGAGAAAGCTGTAGACGTCATCGGTGATTTTCATGCGGCGACGGTTTACGGCCATTCTAAACATGCCCTCACCCGCGCAGTTCGGCGGCGCGCACAGCTTTGGGGTGAACGAGGCATTTCTATCAATGTAATCGCGCCTGGCCCAACTGAAACACCCATGCTGAATGGTGTAAAAGAGCATCCGACCATTAGTAAGAGCTTGGACATGATACCTATTCCACAGAAACGTTTTGCGCGCCCAGATGAAATTGCCGAAATTATCGAGTTCCTGCTCTCAGACACTGCAGATTATATGCAAGGTAGTGTGATATATGTCGATGGCGGCACCGATGCTCAAATTCGCCCCGACGCGTTTTAAGCTTGAGCGCCAGCGCACCTCATCGCGTCAGCTCAATTGACGAGAACCATGGGCTTTACGGCAATTTCATTGGCTTACGATATGTCTTTGAGGATGAGCTAGACCCAGAGATTGTAGCAAGAGCCGTAGCGGAGTTGATGTCACAATTCCCGGCGCTTTCTGGGCGGTATGATGCAAAAGCGGGCAAGGTTCTACCTTCGCTTGACCCCGTCAAAATTAACACCCGAAACTATGGTGAACCCAAAAGACGAGATGTCTTGCGCGGGAAAGCTCCCCTATTCACGGTCTCCCAGACCAAATCAAAGAACGGCACATATTTGGGCTTAGCTATTAGCCACCTTCTGACAGATGCGGCGGGGTTTCATATGATTATGCGCCAACTTGGCGATATATATTCTGCGCTGATATCAGGCCGCATAGCACCGAATTTTCCATTCGCAACACAGCTTGATGTTTTTCAATTTGGGACTGAGCGATCTAAATCTGAAACCCTCAGCCAATTAAAAAGTCGCGGCCTCCCCAAACCCATTCCGATTAAGGGCTTTGCGGGTAAATTCATTAAATCTCTCATTATTAAAGCCATGGATAAAAGCCTTCGGGATAATCCGCCAGTCTCTATTCACTTTACGCCTGATGATGTAGCTCATCTCAAACAAGCCGTCCTCACGGAGAGCGGCGAAGACTGGATTGGCACAAATACCGCCCTTTGTGCGCATTTCACCTCTATCATGGCGAAGCTAAGCTATGGTGATGCGCTAAAAACGGACATGCAAATTGGACAACTCCTAGATTTGCGTAACCGCTATTTTGAAGTCGAAGTAAATGCTCAATCCAACTTTGTCGGCAATGCTATCCTCATCCATATTGACAAAGCTGCTTTTCCAGACGGCTTGCAAAATACATCACGCGGTGCTCTCGCCAGATATTTCAAAGCTCGCCAAACGCGGACCGACACGGCGGACGTTAAAACGCGCTTAGACCTGCTCAGTGATTGCCTGCGATATGGTTACACCAACCCAGAGCTAGATGTAAAAAACCCAATTATATCGCTAAACAATCAAAGTAAGATGCCCATCTATGACGTCAGCTTTAATGGGCAAACACCTGCGCGCATTTATCCGCAAGATGTCGGAGATAACATCATGTTTTTTCCCGCGCCTGATGGCGGCATCGAGATTTACATTCGCGACATCGTCAATCCGCTGAAACAACAAAAACTTTTAACCACGGAGTGGCAGGCGCAAATTTTCGATTTCTGACCAATTGACTCACGGTTAATCTTAGGCTTTTCTGAACGCCGTTCGGAAAGTCACATAACTATAGAATGGGGATAAAAATGGCCAATAAAAAAACTGCCTTCATCACAGGCGCCGCCATGGGCATGGGGGCTATGAAAGCCAAGAAACTCGCCGAACGTGGCTGGGAGGTTTTCGCGGGCGTCCTCCCCGGCGCCAATACAAGCGAACTCGGTGACAATCCCAACATTACAATAGTCGAGCAAGATGTTACCTCCGACGCATCCGTCGCGAAAAGTGCAGAGGTTGTCGCCGACCATCTGGGCGAGCGCCCGCTTGACCTTCTTATTAATAATGCCGGCATCGCTAATCAGGGCACAGGCCCGATTGAAGGCATCAATATGACCGAAATGAAATTCCTCTTCGAGGTCAATACATTTGGCCCCATGCGAGTCTGCCAAGCTTTTCTTCCCATGATACGCAAAGGCGCTGGCAGCTCGCGCATCATAAATTTCGCGTCTGGCGCCGTGCGCGCTAACCCTGCCTGTTCGGGCAGTTACAATATGTCAAAATGGGCGGTTGAAGGCCTGACCTGCACATTGCGCAATGAGCTAGCTCCTTTCGGGATTGAAGTTACCTCTATCGAACCGGGTGCGGTGAAAACCCATATGACCGCCAATGCCGAAGAAACAACGAAAGACATTTGGACAGGCATTTCTGACGAGGTCAAAGCCGTTTACGAACCCCACCTGCGCGAGACGACAACGGTAAAAATGGTCGAGGCCATCAATAAGGGCAATGACCCGGATTATGTCACGGACGAAGTCCTCGCTTTACTCGACAAGAAAAATTGGAAGCCGCGTTACCTCGTCGGTAAAGACGTGAAGCCAATGAAAGTTATGCTGAACCTTATGTCCGAACGAGGGTTTGAAAAGACCATTCAAAAAGCCGTCGGCATTCCTCAATATAAAGGCTAGATAATGCCCAAAAAAT
>CAYRMO010000091.1:0-10944 GCA_964425355.1 uncultured Algimonas sp.
TGATGGAAAGATTGTCAAACGCCTACCAGCTGGTGCTGCCAATCAAGCCGCGGTTGAACCCATCTATGAGACAATGGAAGGCTGGCAAGGCTCCACCCGGGGTGCTCGAAGTTGGGCAGACCTCCCCGCAGAAGCTGTTAAATATGTGCGCCATATCGAAGAATTAATCGGATGTCCGGTCAGTATGGTCAGCACGTCTCCGGAACGCGAAGACGTCATATTGATGCGGGATCCGTTTAAAGTCTAAGCGTTTCAATTCGGGAAAGCCGATCTTAGAAAATTTCACCCAAGCTTAACCACAAACTAAGTTAGAAAAATTTTTTTAACTTTTTCTGGCGGTATTTTTGTTAACCCTCCTAAAAAATATAAATTGGGAGGGGTGCATGGACATCAAAGAACTTGGAATTACTGGCTTTGTAGTGATTGGCGGAGCCGTTTATGGCATAAGCGAATATGGTCTTGGGGACGTCTTACAAGACGATCTAAAATATGTTTCCGAAGTTCCCTATGCGGACCGTGAAGCCTATATGCAGTCCGTCTCCGTTCAATTCACAGAGTTTTATGGCGGTGCAATTTTTGGCACAGATGACTTCTCCTTGGTCGGCGAAATGACCTATGAGTTGGACCCAAAGAAAACCACATTTATCGAGGTTATCGCGTCCGAGGACAAAGTGTCGAAAGAACAAGTCAAAGAATTGAAATCATTCTATGGCGACAAATGGCTTTGCGACACGGAAGACGCACTTCTCTTCACCGATAAAGGTTGGACTTATACGACCAAATTAAAAAATGTGGACGGGCGCATAATGGTGAGTGTCACCTGTCGTCCGAATAACGCATCCAGCCTTAGGAGTTGATGCGTCCCGTGCAATTTGCAAAATGCACTATATCGCATCACCTTTTTTCTTGATCGCTTCTTCAAGCTCTTCAAGCAATTCGTCATGAAGCGCAGAGGAGTCGCCGCCGCCAAAAACCATGGCGCCTGATGTATAGGTTGTTCCAAATGTCTCAGCCGCGGTTACAACTTGCGCTATGGCTGAGATAAAATCTTCTTTTTGAAGACTGCCAAGGGGATGAATAAAAGTCGACCATAAGAGATCATTGGCAATGGCGTAACGCGCATCCAATACGGCGTCAAAATTAGCTTGCGACATGCGCATCAGCATCTCTTCATCCAAGAGTTCCGCTGGCGCGATGGGCGACATAATTCGCATGCGATTATTATTCACATCATAAACAATCAAAACATTGCGCTCTTCAAGGGTAAAGGCGATCCCATTGCCCCCTATCTCGGCTTCCTCATCAAAACTTTTGACCAGCGCTTCCATGCGCTCTGGGGTCATCAATGTCACACTGGGTGCATCTTCGACAGATGGCACCTCTTCATCAGGGATAGTTATTGCGCCTTCCCCGTCTTGCGCAAATGAGCAGGCCGCAAAAACCGAAAGGCTCAAAAAAACAAAAATACCCTGAATAAAAATGCGCATAAGCTGACCTTTCTCTCGCCTCCACCATCGATTTATTCTTCAATGAATGCAATTCACAATAAAGACATTAAACCCTGCCGCGAGATTCGTAACTCGATTTACCTAAAATCTGCATTTAAAATGACCGAACAACATCAGACTTTGACCCCGACGGGAAATAGCTCCCGGTTAAAATTAGTCGGGATTGCTCTCTTTCTTATTTTGATCTGGGGAAGCGCTTTCACCATGATCGATGTAGCGGTTCTGACGCTCTCTCCGGCTTGGATCGTCGCGTATCGCATGGTGATAGGGGCCGTATTCGTTTACGCCATCAGTCGATTGCAAGGTCATAGGCTTCCCCGACTCTCAGACACAAGATGGCGATGGTATGCCGTATTAGGTCTAGTGGGGGCAAGCCTGCCCTTTTTATTGATCTCTCATGGTCAGATCAAAGTCGATAGTGGCATATCGGCCATCATTGTTGGCTCGATGCCTTTGATTACGATTATCCTGGCCCATTTTTTTACGGATGAAAAACTCAATTTCTGGAAGACCATTGGATTTGTTCTAGGCTTTATCGGAGTCGTTATTCTCTTTCTGCCGGAAACGCTGTCTTTGGCTCTCATCTCAGATTGGCCATCGCAAATTTTGATTTTGATCGCAGCCTTTAGCTATGCCGCGACAACCATTATCGCTTCACGTGCCCCAGATACACCATCCCCAGTCGGCGCGACCATGCTCCTTATATCTGGGGCAATCTTGTCCATGGGATGGGCGCTGGGAACAGAAGGACTGCCTGTCATACCTGATACAGTTGCGCTATTTTGCGTCCTGGGTCTGGGATTTGGATCAACGGGCATTGCCACCATTCTCTATCTTTGGTTCATCGATACGGCAGGTCCGTCCAATATGGCGAAAGCGAATTATTTCGTCCCAGTGTGCTCGGTAATTCTGGGTGTCTGGCTTTTATCTGAACCTTTGACCTGGCGTATCTATGCGTCACTTGGTGCGATTATTCTGGGTGTCATTATTAGCCGTAAGATGCGTTAGTCCTTCAACGATTTTAACGCCGCAAATGGGTTGCTATCTTGCGGGCCGTCATCCGGCTCTTCATCCGCATTCAAAGCCAGGCCGTGATTTAACGGGCCGTGCCCTTTCGCTGCCCCAAATCCGGGAGCTGAGCGAATAGCTTCAAAGACAAATTCGCGCGCCCGCATAACAGCCTCATCTAGATCTAGTCCCAATGCCATATTGGCCGCGACCGAACTCGCAAGCGTACAGCCCGTTCCATGGGTGTGACGTGTATGCAGCCGAGGCCCGGACATGATATTAGCGCCCTCTTCGCTAACCAATACATCGACAACGGATTTTCCGGATAAATGCCCCCCCTTCATCAAGGCGGCATAGACGCCCTTTTCAAGCAAAGCGTCACCGGCCTTGGTCAGATCATCTATATCTTTGATTTTCAAACCCGTCAGAAGTTCTGCTTCCGGGACATTTGGCGTCACCAAATCAGCCAAGGGCAAAAGAACATCTCTCAACGCCTCTAACGCGTCGTCTTGTAATAAAGGATCACCCGATGTCGCAACCGCGACCGGGTCCAAGATGATAAAGGCATCAACATCCTCAACGGCCTTGGCAACAAGTTCGATATTTTCTTTTGATCCCAACATGCCGATTTTAATGACATCCGCGCCAATATCAGAGAGGCAGGATTCGATCTGTTGTTTGACCAATTCCGCGGGTAGTATTTCGACAGATTGTACACCCGTTGTATTTTGTGCCGTCACAGCCGTAATGGCCGTCATGGCGTAAGCGCCAAACGCCGCACAGCTTTTGATGTCGGCTTGGATGCCTGCCCCACCTGAGGAGTCGGAGCCTGCAATGATCAATACTCTTCCCAACGCATTTTCTTCAGACATGAATGTTCTCAAACATAGTTAACGTCCCGATAGGGCGTATAATGATAATATTTTGGACGGCTATCCAATCTTACATGTAACCAGGCGACACCACCGCCAGCCGTATTCAGCCATTTAGGCTTATCATCCAAGGACGCCTCTACCCGCGCGCCTACCTCTTTCCACAAAGCAATAATTTGGTCTTTCGGCGCATGTCTCAGAACACTTGCCAAATGACCATATATGTCCTTTTCAACGGTGGGACACGGCACAATCATCAACCCATCACCGCCCAAATTTGGAAAACTCGTGACAGCTGCCTGATCAAAATATTTAGCAAACGCGGCGCTATTTGTTGGGCGAGTTACAAAACTAGGCGCATATACAAGAACACACTCAAAATCTCTGCTTCGCGTTTCGCGCGTTAAGGCGGGCGTCTCCCACCGAAAGGCCTCGAATGGGCTTTGTACAAGTTGCTGGCTAAACCAGAGAACAAACTCGCTATCTGTCTGCCACAATTTCAAGACCGTATCATAGGAAACCGGGCGACCGTCACGATAGAGTCGAAAGAGATGTGTTTGTTCCGTCAAAGCTGTCTTTTGAAATTCAAACGTCAATAGAAATCGCCTCCCAGACCTTCACGGCCTGAACCGTTTCTTTCACATCATGAACCCGCAATATATGTGCGCCCGCATTGGCCGACCAAAGCGCAGATGCGAGGCTCCCGCCCAATCGGTCTTCCGCATTTGAGCCGTCAATGCGTCCGATAAAACTCTTTCGGCTCGCCCCCACAAGCATTGGAAAGCCTAAGTCTTTAAATGTGTCGAGATGTCTAAAAATCGCCAGATTGTCTTCTTGTCGTTTTCCAAATCCAATGCCCGGATCAATTGTGATATTGTCGGGATCCACGCCTGCCTCAATCACGGCTTTGATCCGCGTCTCAAACCAGCCAAGAATATCGCTTATAACATTTTCATAATCCGGATTATCTTGCATGGTTTCGGGGCTGCCTTGCGCGTGCATTAAAATGACCGGGCATGCGAGCTCAGCGGCAAGTGCAGGTGATCGTGGATCAAATCCCAGAGCCGAGACATCATTCCAAATATCAGCGCCCGATAAAATTGCAGCTTCTGCGACATCGGCTTTGCGCGTATCAATCGAGATAAGCGGATCACGATCAAAATCACGCGTTGCCTCTCGGATGGTTTTGATCACAGGGACCGTCCGGTTAATTTCATCTTTGACACTAACTTCTAAGGCGCCAGGCCTTGTGCTTTCGCCACCAATATCCAGAATATCGGCCCCTTCATCGATCAGGCGCATAGCCTGTTTTACAGCGATATCCAGCGTATCATATTGCCCACCATCCGAAAAACTATCCGGCGTGACATTTAAAATGCCCATAATTTTGGGTTGGGAGAACATAAGACAGCCTATAGAATGCTCATCGTCAGATCGCAAACATTGCCGGTGCGTATCCGTATCTTAAGTTGTCAATAAGAACTTATAATTTCAAAGCTCTTGTCTATGGAAAGGGCCGGTCCAAATCGTCAAGACGACAATCATAAGTTTTTTCTCTATGGATTAATTATTGCAATTGTCTCGCTAATACATGCGAGTCTTTTACTTTTATTGGGATATATCCCCGTCAATTCATTGGAGGTAGAGCTAAAAATTATCAATATCGAACTCATTTCTCCCCAACCTACTGATGAACCCAAAGCAGAAATTGAAATATTGACCTCGAAAAATAATGCACCAATTTCTGAAGATCAAAAAATTGAGGTAAATAAAATCGAACCCTCCAAAGAAAAGCGTCCGATACCCTCATCTCCAAAACCCATGAGTCAGGATTCAACAAATGCACCGCAAACCCTTGCGACGTCCCCAAACTCGGTCGACACACAGAACCCTCCACCTGATAATATAAAAGAGAAATCAGGCTCCATTGCCCCGCAATGGACGCTTGCCAAACCCCAAGGCATCGACGCTCAAAACAGAAAAATTGGCCCGCCTTCATTGGAAGCATCGTTAGATTGTCTCAAAGGGTTTTCCGTAAATTGTGCGGACCAACGAAAAGAAATTTTTGCTGCAGAACAACTCACCCAAACAGATCTTGTATGGATGCCTAGTTTCGCACATTCAGGTTTGAACAACGCAGATTTATATGGCCTGAGCGAGGCGGAAATACGTGAAAGACTTAGTATACCAACCGCTGGGAATAATGGTGTCTTTATTCCATTTACAAATATCGGATTGGACGGTCCATTATGGGATGCCCTTCACGGCGTGAACAAAACCTGTAGTTATAAGGGTGGAATTGTAAAGCCATGTCCTGAACTTAGAAAAGCGCAAAAGGATCTACCATTCCATCGTCAAAGTACGGAATTTGATCGTCCGCGTGAAGACAAATAAAAACCCCCGATCTAAGACCGGGGTTTTTAATTTTACTCTGTAATGTCCCGCGCCGGCGACGCTCCACCAAGTGGTTTGGGCTTTCGTGTCGTCGGGACAGCTGACACTTTTGGTCGGCTACCACCAGATCCATCCGGACGTTTTGGTTTAGTATCATTTTCAAGAAGCTCTTTAATCTCTTCACCAGACAAAGTCTCATATTCAAGGAGTGCCTCGGCGAGCGCGATCCAATCCTTCTTTTTCTTCTTCAAGATTTTCACGGCCGTTTCATGCGCCTCTGTTACGAAACGCTTGATTTCACTTTCGATGAGTTTTGCCGTTTCCGGAGAAATAGCGGAACCTCGACCAATGCCGGGAACAAATGAATTACTATCTTGATGCTTATAGGCAATTGGACCAACCGCATCAGACAAACCCCACTCGGTGACCATGGCCGTTGCGATCCGCGTGACTTGCTCAATATCCGAACTCGCGCCTGACGTGACTTTATCATGGCCAAAATGAAGCTCTTCGGCAGCTCGACCACCCATCGCCATCGCCATTCGGGCTATCATTTCCTGTCTGGATTGAGAAATTTGATCCCGCTCAGGAAGATATTGAACCATACCTAATGCGCGACCACGCGGAATGATTGTGGCTTTGTGGATCGGTAAACTGCCTTCCATATTCAAACCAACAATCGCATGACCTGCCTCATGATAGGCTGTGAGTTCTAATTCTTCTTCGGTCATAGACAGTGAGCGACGTTCCGCGCCCATCAAAACCTTATCCCGCGCATCATCAAATTCGCGTTGCGTAATCTTAAGCTTATTTCGACGCGCCGAAAGAAGCGCTGCCTCATTGACAAGGTTCATAAGGTCAGCACCGGAAAACCCTGATGTCCCTCTAGCAATATATCCGGCATCTACATCGGAAGCGATTGGCTTGCCTTTCATATGGACTTCGAGAATTTTTTCACGTCCTTGAATGTCTGGATATGGGACTTCGATTTGACGGTCAAAACGGCCCGGACGCAATAGAGCTTTATCAAGGACATCCGGACGGTTTGTCGCTGCGATAATGATAATACCCTCATCGCCTTGGAAGCCGTCCATCTCAACGAGGAGTTGGTTCAAAGTTTGCTCGCGTTCTTCATGACCACCGGATGTACCGACGCCGCGATGACGACCGACGGCGTCGATTTCGTCGATAAATATAATACAAGGGGCCTGCTTGCGGGCATCCGCAAACATATCCCGGACACGAGAGGCGCCAACACCGACAAACATTTCAACGAAGTCAGAGCCGGAAATCGTAAAGAATGGTACACCAGCTTCACCAGCGACGGCCCGGGCCAGAAGCGTCTTACCTGTTCCCGGAGGTCCAACGAGCAAGGCCCCTGTTGGAATACGAGCCCCTAGGCGCGTGAAGCGGGTTGGGTCTCTGAGGAATTCAACGACTTCCTGTAAATCTTCTTTGGCGGCTTCGACGCCAGCTACATCGTCAAATGTCTTGCGTTGCGAGTTTTCAGTGAGAAGCTTGGCTTTGGATTTGCCGAAACTCATGGCGCCGCCACGACCGCCGCCTTGCATATTCCGGAACAGCAAGAAGAATATCCCGACAATCAGGAGCAAGGGCAAAAGGCCCATGAGTACAGACCCAAACATATTTGGCTTGGTTCGTTCTTCATATTCGTAAGGAATTGATGTGCCTTCAAACAGTTCATCTGCATCGAGATTGATGGGACCAATATTTGTTGTGAACTTTTTGTCCCCAGACAGTGTACCGGTGATTTTTCCGCGTTCGACATCGATCAAAGCAGATTCGACCTGATTAGAGTCTATATAACCCTTTAATTCGGTATAGGTAATATCTTCCGTATTTGACGGATTAATGTCCGTATTTGCCGCTGTCAGCATAGCAAAAAACAGAGCGATCACGATGCCCCAGACGATAAAATTACGCGTGTTCACATTTTTCATTTTAGACGGACCTTAGGGCTCGATTTTTTCAATGCTTATCATATGGGGTGCCAAACCTCAAAAGAAAGCCTCAATAGTGTGATGATTTCTTACAGTTCTGACATTAGGGTTTTATGAATAGCTTAAAGACGCTTGCAAGCGCCGCGCCGCTAAGCCTTTCACCTTTACAAATTCTGATTCAAACGCCGAATATCCAATCCAATCCTCGCCCCGTTTGAAGAGCGGCAAGGTTGATCGGACAGATGCAGGAACATCAAAAATTCCTTTAACTACAGGAACTTGTCTAGATTTTTCGAGATGGCCAAAAGCGGGCATAACGGATATTTCATCCCGCAATGGCTCAATTAAAAACCTGCCATCCCAAATGTATAGCTCGCCAATTTTTAGATTTATTGTTTCAAGAGTTGCTTCATTTCGAGGCCCTTTCACTGCGACCATATCTCGCGCGAACACAAACTTGTCATCTTGCCTTGTGCACCAGGCCCCGACCAAAGTCGCGGCTTTGAAATCCGGTCGTTTCATTTGACCCAAGAAATCAGAGGCTTTCTCCCTATCAATCGGCCCGCCTGTGCCAGAAACAACCCGTAATATGAGCTGCAAGATTTGACGGTTTGGAACCGAGCTGGTTTCAATAAACCCATGCGGGTTCAAACGGACGTGGTTTTCTACCCATTCCGAATTTTCATCTCGCTCTCTATTTAGGCGCTCTCGATGTGATTTTTGCGCGCGCAAAACACCGTCTCTTAGATCTGGATCGACAGACAAAGCCTGGCGGGCGCGGATGCGCGCAAAATCAGAATTCTCATTTGAGGGATCGTCAACAAATGGCAGGCCATATTGCAGATTGTAATCTCTTAGGGCCTGTCTCGACACATCCAGCCATGGGCGAAGCAGCGTGACATTCGCCAAAGCCGGCCAAATCGGTGCATAGGCCGCATCTGCCATTCCCGCGAGACCTCGCCAGCCTGATTGCCGATTAATCCTTAGAATAAAAGTTTCTGCTTGATCATCCTCACTATGGGCTGTCATTAAATGGGATAGGCCTTTAGCGCGACACATCTGGCCCAAGGCCTGATAGCGATAGTGTCTGGCTTTGGCCTGAAGACCCGATTTTATGCCACGATGTTTCCAGCGATTGATTTGAACCTGATATCCTAATTGCCGCGCAAAATTTGCAGCTGTTTCAGCCTCGATATTGCTCTCCGCGCGTAAGGCATGATCAACAATAAAAGCATGCGTGACCCTAGGGTCATCCCGAAAGGCATGGAGCATGGCTGTTGAATCGCCCCCGCCCGAAAACGCGATGGCACCGCGTCCCGTAAATTCAGGATTTATTAGGGCTTGAAAGGCGAGCGTCATAACAGCAACGCTCTAACGTGCCTAACAGCCCGTACGCGCAGCTTCGGTGCGAGCTTTTTCCTGCGCTTCAGGCGAAGCATTTGGATATTGAGAGGGAAAGCTTGCAAGGGTTGCACAGGCATCAGCTGGCTTTCCTAATTCACGCAAGGCACCCGCCAAGCGGATCATCGCGTCCGGCGCTTTAAGCCCGCGCGGGTCACGCTTCATACTAGAAATATAGGCGTCTGCAGCATCCGCATATCCACCCCGAACATAATAGGTTTCACCCAGCCAATATTGCATCTCACCAAAATCGACTGCATCTGGATTGAACTGAAGATATTGTTTCAAGGAAATTTGCGCCCCAGAGAAATCTCCCTCGGTCAAGAGTTGTTTTCCCCTTTGGCCCAATTGCGAAACATCATTTGGCACGACCTCTTGCGTAACTTGTGGCTGACCAATGATAAGGGGTTGCTCTTTATATACAGGTGCCCCGCCTAAGGGATTAAGCGGTGTTGTTGGGCCATATGTGACCGGGCCTGTTCGACGTTGTACGGGACGGGCTTGCTCTTCGGCGATCAGATCAACAGCATCCAAATGTAATTTCATTCGACCCGCAAGGTCTTGGATAATCTGGAGTTCTGTTCTTAATTGCACGACCTCGCCTTTTAGGCCGTCACGTTCAAAGGTGATGCGTTCAAGCTCACCTCGCAACGCGCGTTGCGAACTCTCAAGCGCGTCAATCCGCGCCATTAAACGCTCCGCAGCTGGGTCACCCGTGAGCATCCGAGATTCCAGACGCGACAAGCGTTCTGCCATTGCAGCGTCCTGCGCAGCGAGGTCTTTCTTTGACTGACCATAGGCCGGGGCGACAAAACAACTTGTTACAAGCAAGGTTGCAGCCAAGCTAGACTTTAAAAAGGCGGACATAACTCTGTCTCCGTCAATACATTCGCCAGCACCCTAGACGATTGCAAAGGATTACGGGACTTAAATCATAGTTAGGGTTATGAATTCTGGGTTAATATTTAGATATCAACCAATGCCGCCGAGACGTAAATTCGTATACCCATTTCGATTGCGCGACCATCCATCTTCATTTGGACGCGCGTCAATGGGGCGCTCTTTCCCATAAGAAATCGTTCTTAAGCGATTGGGCGCAACACCTTGGCTAACCAGAAAAGACTTCACACTATCGGCGCGTCGCGCGCCAAGGGCGAGATTATATTCACGTGTCCCGCGCTCATCGGCATGACCTTCAATTGTTGCTGTGGCGTCCTGATAAATATTAAGCCAATTGGCCTGACGTCTGAGAACATCCCGTGCCTCATTGCTTAGACCATATTGATCATAGCCAAAGAAAATACGTGGCTCTCCGCCTGATTGATAGGCAAAATCCTGTTCAGATCCAGGTATCGGAAGGTTAGGATCAGGGGCGGGGTTTTGCACAATAACAGGTGGCAAAGGCTGTGGCGTCGGTTCGACCGGTGCCGGTGCGATGACTTCTGGAGCGCGCTCAATAACTTCCGGCGCTGTCTCAGCTATGGGTTGGGGGTCTGGCTTAGAGGCACATGCGGACATTATTAATGCTGATGCGCCAAGCAAAACATATATCTTTTTCATTATACTCTCCGTCTAATTTCTCTTTTTAAACGCTGGCATTGCGGCGCAATCAAGGCAAAAATGAACGAATTCAAGCTGATAGCCTAAAAATTTAGTTAGGTAAGCCAAAATTCACGGCAAACTCACAAAATTAAGGCAATAGTGGAGACCATGCGGGGTCAGAGGCTTCACCGGGCGTTTCGACACGTCTGAGGTTTTGTCCCGTCAGATCGACAGACCAAATTTCGACCGTACCGTTAC
>CAYRMO010000092.1:0-10944 GCA_964425355.1 uncultured Algimonas sp.
GACAGGACTTGCCGATCTTATGTTTACCCAGACGCGCGAGTTGGTCTGAAAAATCCTGATAGCCTGGCATAATATAGATTGAGATACTCTGTGCGCGATTGGCAAAGCCCAAACGTAAGGAATCGCCCTCGCGGCCACTCTCATATTTATAGTGATAGTCGCCAAAACCGACTATGCCACTCGAAAGCTTAGAGCCCCAGATTTTTGGGTTTTCATCGACAATCTCGAGCATCATATCGTGAATTTTCCGGCAATCAGCCTGTCTTTGAGGATCTGAAATCTGGTCGAGATAATCTTCGACCTTTAATCCTGCTGGCACTGTCTTATTCGCCATATCTACTCCCCTGTTTTTTCCGATTGCGATGTTTGAGGGTCTCGACTGGATATATACCAAACACAAGGCAGGATCAAAATCGCTCCAATTATGTAACGCGGATAGAGTGTTTCCTTTAAAAACAGAATGCCCAAAATGGTGGCGAAAACCGTGACCATAATGGTGAGGGGAACAACCTTATAGACAGGATAGGTTTGAAGCAGTCGAAAATACTGACCATGTGAAACGACAGAAACGCAAAATGCGGCATAAATGGCCGCGATCAAGAGTGGCCATTTATCCTGCCGCCAAGCTGTTAGCTGTCCGGTTTCAAAGACAAAAGACATAAGCGTTGAAAACGTCAAAATCATAACAGCTGTCCAAGCCACATAGGCTCGCCAATCTATGTCTATTAGGCCGCGGATGAGAACGGTTCCAATCGCCATGGAAATATAGGCCCCTAATACGTAAAGGAGCCCGACATCAAAGCTGAGAGCGCCCGGTTCATAAATCATGATCAGCACCCCAATAAGTGCGCCCGTAATGGCGAGGCTTTGCAATAGGCTTACGCGTTCCTTGAGAAAGATCACGGATAAAAGCGTTGCGATTGGAATGAGGGATTGCGAGATGATCGATGCCCCAGATCCCGTCGCCGTCTGTAATCCCGTATAGAGAAATCCTAAATGGATTGGTCCGACACAAAGACAGACAATCAGCATGCGCCCAAAGCCTTTAGGGATGGGTCGAAAAAGAAAAACCCCGACAGCAAGCAAAACAAAAACCGCTCGAAATGCTGCCAATAGGAACGGTGTCACCGCCGTGCCATTTAAGGCCCAAACCGTGAGGACAAGATTGCCACCCCATCCAAGGCAACACAGCATTAATATCCAAAAATCAAAAGCCCGCATAAAGCGGGCTTAACAAGGACGTTTAGGAATGAAAGCTATTATTACCAGTTGGCAATCAGATTAATCATCAACTGACCAGCCTTGTGGTGTGTAACGTGCGTCAACAACCGGACCATCATCTTCGAATGTCTGAGTTGCGCGACCCTGTCTCTCATCCATCTGGGCTTCCATATCTTTGCGCATTTGCTCAAATTGCGCACGCGGGCCAAAGGGGCGGCCTGTTATTTTGGCCTTGGCCCAGAAAAATGCAAAGACAAGAAAGCCAATAACCGCAATTCCAGCGACCACAAAGAGCGCGAAGGCGGCAGAGAAAATCAGCATGAACAAACCGCCAATGGCGGCGACCGCCAAAAAGGCGGTACGGGCGATTGTTGAAAAAAATCCGGGTCGGCGACCCTGTATGTAACCGGACTGAGTCATATCTCTATATGTCGTAGCAGAAACCGCTTTCGTCAAGCCCTCTTTTTATGTCAAATTCGCAAGGGAGCTCTCGACTTACGTTCCTCAAGGATTTGTGAATAGGCTCGATTTATAATCGCCATTTTGTGAGTGGCCAATCCCTGCATTTCGCGCGGTAAGCCTCTCGCCACTAAACGATCCGGGTGATTGGCCGCCGCCTGACGACGATATGCGCGTTTGAGGCCTTCATCCGATATATCGGGATCTACACCTAATATGAGATAGGGGTCATCGGCGTCACGTCCCAAATGGGAATTTCGAATGCGACGAAACTCACGATCCGAAAATCCAAAAACGTCCGAGACTGTCCTGAGATAATCAGCCTCCTCTTCGGTCACAATGCCATCGGCCAAAGCGATATGGAATAGCCCGTCTAATACGTCTTCTAAAAGACCGGGTTGCGCCCGGAAGGCTTTGGCAACAATCCACGCATAACGTTCATAGCCAAGCGTTGTTTGACGGGCGAGATTAAAGAAGCGGCCAATTGTGACTTCGGTTTTTGCGTCGGCGCGAAAGACTTGTCGAAAGGCGATCACATCTTCGTCGCGCACCTGACCGTCCGCTTTGGCCATTTTTGCGCCCAGCGCAACCATAGCCGCAACCAGCTTGGCTTGATCAACACGCGAGGCGCGGCCCCACCCATCATCAGATGAAGACGGCGGACCAAATAAGCGTGCAGCGGCGCCAGATATATTTGTCCAAACACTCACGGCGAGCGACCTATCCCGACTCGTACCCTCTTGTCATGGATTTACTTTGTGATCGCTGCGCGCAAATACAGGCTTCCTGTATAAACAGAAAGCGTAGCTGCAAGCCACAATAAGATGAGACCGATTTTTTTGGCCAAAGCCGTTAAAGACAGTACCGCATCATCTATGGGGAGGTTTGCACCGCCAAATACCCACACGATCAATGCCGCAATAGCCGCCATTTCACACGCCGTTTTCCACTTGGCTAATTTTGTCGGTGGCATGACGCGACCTGTAAGCGCAGCATGTTCACGCGCACCCGAAACCAAGATATCTCTAAAGATAATCGCAATAGCTGGAACCATTAATAGCCAGGCCCCTCTGGCCACAATCATAAGGGCAATAAGACAGCCGGCGACGAGTAATTTGTCAGCAATGGGATCAATCATGCGCCCAAAGCCGGATTCGACTTTCCAACGTCTTGCCAGAAAACCGTCCAACCAATCTGTTGCTATAGCCGCTCCAAAGAGCCCGCCTATAATCGGAAAACTCGCAAATATACTCTCAGTTTGGAGACCCAAAGATAAAATCGCCATTATCAATATGGGAATGACGAGAATTCGGCCAATGGTCAGGGCATTCGGAATCCACCACAATGAATGGCGCGTCGCGTTTATGTCTATGGCTGTATCACTCATTCCGCTTCATCTTCCAACAAGCTTTCATCCAGTTTTGTGCGTAAGAGCGTGATGGCTGTAATGATAGACAAAATTGCCGCGATCCAAATGGCGACCGTCCCGAGGACCCAAATCAAAGGTGAAGCTGAGGCTAAGACGGCCTCAACATTATCTGTTCCAGCCCGGATCTGATCAATCCAAGTTTGTAGCCAGGGTGAGGCGAGAAGTAAGCACGTGCCTAACATCGCAAAGCCAGATTTAGCATTCGATAATAAGGTACTCGGCCATATATAGCGCGTCAGTTCATAGCCCTTTACAAGGCCCACAATCAGTTCCCGCAAGATTAAAATCGCCACGGGCACGGTAATCGTCCAGCTTAATATACCCGCCCGGTTCAGGACAAATAAGAGAGCTGCCAATGTTCCAATGATCAGGACCGTATCAGCGACATCATCCAGATAGCCATATTTTCGATAGGCTGATTGTTCATTGCCACCCAGAAAATCATCAAAAATATCCGTTAGCGCGGCAATAAAAAACAAGGCGGAGGATAGGAGGGCCAGGTTCAGATCAATCCCGCCTTGTTCAACAGGTTGCCAGCCCTTCCAGATCAAAAAGGCAATGAGAGGCATAAGGAGCATTCGCAAACATGTAAGCGCATCTGCAAAAGCGCCGCTTGCCTCTTTTGGCGTATCCATGACGTCGTCTATTTCGACACTTTTTTCATTCGTTGAAGTAGTCATGTATCGTTTGAGCCAGCTTTTGACTGACCCCCTCTACTAATGCCAAATCGTCGACTGTTGCGCCTTTCACGGCTTTTGCAGACCCAAAATGACTCAATAAGGCTTTTTTGCGCCCCGGACCGATGCCGTCAATCCCATCAAGTGGATTTGTTTGCATTGATTTTTTTCGCCTGGCCCGATGCGTCCCGATGGCAAATCTATGGGCTTCGTCTCTGAGACGTTGTAAAAAATAGAGTGCGGGCGTTCGCATAGGCAGGGTAAAGGGGTCACGCCCATTCATATAAAACGTCTCTCGCCCTGCATTTCGGTCCGGTCCTTTGGCGATAGCGACTAGTGTTATGCGCCCCAAAACATTCAGCTTTTCCAGCGTTTTAGTCACAGCTGAGAGTTGCCCCTTCCCCCCATCAATAATGACAAGATCAGGCCATTCCAGTTTTGGGTCCTTGCTGAGGCGCGCAAAGCGTCTTTGTAAGACCTCACGCATCATCCCGAAATCATCCCCGGGCGTGATCTCAGAGTCTTTGATATTGAACGTCCGGTAATCGCGTTTTCGAAACCCCTCTAGGCCGGCAACAATAAAGGCGCCAATCGCGTGTTTGCCTTGAATATGGCTATTATCATAAACTTCGACACGCTGTGGAATGTCTTCCATACCAAAGAGTATTTGTATCTCGGTCAAAAGTTTGAGTTGAGCACTCGTCTCGGCAAGTTTCCGTCCCAAAGCTTCTTCGGCATTCTTAACCGCTTGCGTTACAATTTTTTTCTTCTCACCACGCTGCGGGATCAAAATCTCGATATTTCGGCCTGCCCGCTCGGAAAGCGCATCTTTCAATAAGTCTTGCGCCTCGATGTCATGGGACAATAAAATCTGTTTGGGGATAGGTTTATTGGAATAAAACTGGGCGAGAAACGCGCCAAAAATTTGTTCAACCGGATCATCATTTGAATGACGTGGAAAATAGGCATTGGTTCCCCAATTCTGACCGGCTCTGAAAAAGAAGACCTGGATACAGCTTTGCCCGCCCGCATTATAAAGCCCGAACACATCGGCATGGGTAAAGGTTTTGGGGTTCACATTGGCGGCCCCCGACTTGGTCGAGACCTCGGCCATGGCGCGCAAGCGGTCACGATATTCGGCCGCCTTTTCAAATTGCATAGCCTTTGAGGCATCTTCCATTTGTCCTTGAAGGCGTTTGCGCAGCTTGTCTGATTTGCCTTGTAGGAAATCTTCGGCATCCCCGATCAAATAACCATAATCATCCAGCGAAATCTCACCCGTACAAGGTGCGGCGCAACGTTTGATTTGAAATTGCAGACAAGGGCGCGTGCGCGCATCATAATAGCTATCCGAGCAATTTCTGAGCTTAAAGGCGCGTTGTAAGGTGTCTAGGGTTCGATTGACCGCTCCGGCACTGGCAAAGGGTCCGTAATAATCACCTTTGATTTTTCGTGCGCCGCGATGTTTCGTAACTTGTGCCGCCGGGTGGTTCTTACGCACCAAAATATAAGGGAAGCTTTTATCATCGCGCAGCAAAATATTATAGCGCGGCTTGAGCCGCTTGATCAGCGACGCCTCAAGGATCAACGCCTCTGTTTCACTCTCGGTTATGACAAATTCCATCGCCGTTGTGGCACGGATCATACGTTGGATACGGGTCGAATGGCGCTTATAAGAACTATAGGCGTTGACCCGTTTTTTAAGATGCTTGGCTTTGCCCACATAGAGCACCGATCCAAATTCATCAAACATGCGATAGACACCAGGCTTGGCTGGCAATCTCTTCACATAATCCGCGATCAGATCAGGACCATGTTTTGGTTTAGATAATTTCGACTCGTCGGACACGCCCTCTATTAGGCCGGGTTGTCCTCATGGGCAAATTTTTGAAACGTCTCGACCGGTACACGTTCTAGTGCCATTTGATGGGTTGCGTCTAAAATGACCTGCGGCGCCTTGCCGGTCATATGGGCTTCTTTCCAACGTTCCAGACATAAGCACCAGCGATCCCCGGCTTTTAGCCCTGGAAAATTATATTCCGGCCGAGGCGTGGAGAGGTCATTGCCACGTGATTTTGAAAACGTCAGAAAATCATCCGTCATAATTGCGCAAACCAGGTGACGTCCCTGATCAGCAGACTGGGTTTCACAACAACCATCGCGAAACCAACCTGTGACGGGATCAAGCGAACAGGTCTGAAGCGGGGTTCCTAGAACATTCAAGCTGCTGCGATTTGTACTCATCTGGTTTTCACAATTTCAACGCCAGCCACATCCGCTTTTAAAAGGGCTTGGGGCTTGGCAATTCGTACGGCTACGGATTGGACACGCTTATCTGCCTCCAGCGCCCAAATGGCAATTCGTTCGGCCAAAGTCTCGACCAGTTGAACATGGGCTTCTTGGGCGATCTCTTCGCATTTCTGCGCAACCAGGCCGTAATCCAATGTCTCGGCCAGACGATCTTGTTTTGGCAAGACCATATCCGCCATGTCGAGTTCCACATCAATAATGATGGGTTGGGTGGATTCATATTCATGAGGGTGCACGCCAATACTGGCTTGTATCGATAGACCTTTGACAAAAATCCGTGTCGAGACCGGTAAGGCCTTTCGTGAGCGAAAACGTTGAAACATTGTTTTTCGATCACTCATCATGACCTCCACCAAATGTAAGATCCGGCGTTTGCCAGGTAAGATGCTGTCCGCCATCAACCGCGATCATCTGACCTGTGACGGCCTTTGCGCTCAGGAGATACCGAATAGCCTGTAAGATTGTGTCTGGCGGGCTGCCCTCACCTAAAAGCGTTGACTTGGCTTCAGCTGCAAACTCACCATCTTCTTGCTCGGTATTTTCAAGTGTTGGGCCCGGGCCTATACCATTTACGCGTATATCCGGCGCAAAACTCTGCGCCATGGTTTTCGTCGCCCAATAAAGTCCGGCTTTGGCAATTGAATAGGTGAAAAATTGGGGATTTGGTTTCAAAACACGTTGATCGATCATATTGATGATCGCTCCACCCTCACCAGCTTGTGCCGCAAAATCGGCGCAAAGGCGCAAGGGCGCATCCAGATTGACCGCCCGGTGATAATCCCAACTCGCCGAGGTAAAATTCTCTGCGCGGTCATGGGTAAATGTCGAGGCATTATTGATCAGGGCCTGTAACGGACGATCACAACGCGCAATCAATGTGTTTAGATCATCGGGGACTGAGAGATTGGCTTTGACAATAGAGGCTGATCCGCCACCCGCGATAATTTCATCTGACAAAGCTTGGGCACGCGCTTCGCTTCGAAAATAATGAATACAGACATGCCAGCCATCTTGGCCCAGACCTTTGGCAAGAAAGGCCCCGAGGCGTGCGCCCGCCCCCGTTATCAAGATCGATTTATCCATGCACCCGCGCACGTTCACCGCAACTGGGTCGACCCACTTCGACACAAGACAAGCCAGGAAGTTGGGGCCTTAGCCTTTCAAAAATCCAAGCGGCTATCTGTTCAAGGGCGGGCTGGGCCAAGCCGTCCACCTCATTGAGTAAGGCATGATCTAAGGGCTTGATAACCTCTTGAATGATTTGGTCGATTTTCCAGAGGTCACGGATCCAGCCTTTTTCCACCTGAGTATCGCCTGAAATCATCACGGTACCTTTGAAACTATGTCCATGTACTTTCTTGAACAAATCATTGGCGTCGGCATGTCCGAAATAATGCGCTGCCTCGAATTGGAAATCCTTTTCGATCTCAAATCGCATGACGGATCACATCGTTTGCGCAGCAATGGCGAGAAGATAAAGGATATATCCGACGGTAAAGATGATACCCGTTTTTCGGCCAATCGGCTGGCGTGTCGCGATAAAGACAAAGAGGACGATCGCAGCGACCAACATAACCCAGAAATCAAAGACTTTGAGCGTATTGTCGACCATAACGGGACCGGCCATCGCCGCCGCCCCCATGACCGCGAAAATGTTGAATACGTTTGATCCTAAAACGCCGCCAATTGCGACCTCTGGATGACCTCGCCAGGTCGCAATTATCACGGTCGCAATTTCAGGCAAAGACGTGCCGATCGCAACAATAGTCAAACCAATAATCGTATTGGACACACCAAAGCCGCGCGCAATAATTTCAGCATTATCAACAATCAAGGTTCCGCCAGCGACAAGGCCTATCAAACCAAAGATCAGAAATAAGGCGGACTTCCAGACATTCATAGGCAATCCGTCTTGCCCCTCATCAATCTCGGTCATTTCCTCAAGGATCGGGTCTTCGGCGCCGGCTTTGGCCAATCTGAACATATAGGCCAAATAGACAAGAATACCGCCAAACAGGATTGCACCCTGCCAAAAGACCAAGGGGCTATTGATAAAGGCAAGGCCCATAAATAATATCGTCGCAAAGAGGGCAATAAGGCTATTTCTCGCCACACCCGCCATATTGGTGGGGATAGACATAATCAGAGCGGGCAGTCCTAAGGCCAAGAGAACATTGGCAATATTTGATCCAACAACATTACCAGCAGCTAAATCGCCCTGCCCCTGTAATACCGCTTGAACGCCGACGACAAGTTCTGGGGCCGATGTTCCGAAGGCGACAATTGTCAGACCAACAATTAAAGCCGGTACGCCCCAATGCCGGGCGATCGCAGCCGCACCGCGCACCATAAGGTCGCCGCCCAATATGAGGATGACAAACCCGAATATAAGAAGGGCAAAGGCGAGAAACATCTATATTAGACCTTGGGCTTTTCTCTAATCAAACCGTTTGAATTCAAGAATGTTCAATCCACCAAAAACGATCGCGACCATAAGAAAAGCCAATAGCGCTGGATTAAATGGGATTCCAAATATTGAAATACCGGCAGATAGGATAAGAGCCATGTCGTGACCTTTAGTTTTCCGACATATAATCATGTCGATGACGAAAGAATTTCGCCGAGCTATAGCTGGGTCAAAAGCAAACGCCAAGTCTTGATACAGTATCATATCATCGCGTTTTTACCCATTCATTACGCATTCTTTGAAGTTTCAGTTGGTTTCTTCGCGAGATTGGGTAAAACGGGGCTGTGGGAACTCCCCCCAATTTGTTTAAAGGATCGCATATGTTTGGAATGATTCCATTTGTGAAAGTCGCCGGAAAAGCCATGGGTGCCATATTCAAAGGCAAAGACGGTGGCGATAAACTCAAAAAAGAAGTCGAAGGTTACGGCCTCGACACAGAAGGCGTCGATATTCAGGTCGATGATGATGGTGTTGTCACAGTCGGCGGTGAAGCGACGACGCAGGAAATGAAAGAAAAAATCATCCTGGCTGTCGGCAATGTCGAAGGCGTTGGCGGTGTCAAAGACCAAGCGGGCACACGTATTGCGGGTCGTGAGTCACAATTTCACACTGTCGTTTCTGGTGATACATTAGGCGGGATTTCGAAAAAATATTACGGCACCTGGAAGCTCTATCCGGAAATTTTCGAAGCCAATAAGCCAATGTTGTCCGATCCGGATAAGATTTATCCTGGGCAAGTTTTACGCATTCCAGCGATCAATACGGCTAGCGCATAGATTGAACCCGTAAGGACACCAAATATCTTTGTCTTTATAAGTCAGCCTTTGGGCTGGCTTTTTCTTTTGGGTAATTTTTTTTCGGGAAAAAAAATAAAGACAAAGCCGGACTGTCCAGTCGAGAGAGAGAGAAACTGGACAGCCACGGCCTTGCTGCGCGTTACCGTTGACCTTTATGCCAGACATCAAAGCTGATATCTGCAGCGGTCAATCCGGACAAAGGAGAGAGAGAAACCGGACGAAGTGCAAACACGGCTGGGACGCGCGCATGACTATATCTAGGGTAGTGTCATTGAATAGAAACTGAACAAAAACCCAGTAATTATGGGGTTTTTGGGCGTTTTTCGCCCGAAAATTAACAAGACCTAAACAAAAAGATAACACATATCGTTAATATAAGATTTCACACAGAATCTGTCTCTTTTGATTCTCGCCAAACGGGTGGGTTTCACTTCAGTCTAAAACCTCTAGGCCATCGAAATGCTCAAACCTACAGACGATATAAAACCCCGGAGCTATTCCACACGCCCGACCCTGCGCGTTGATCTGCCACAAATCCGCGCCAATTATGAGGCGCTTAAGGCTAAAGTCGGGAAAGCCAAAATCGGCGCCTCTGTCAAAGCCGATGCTTATGGCCTAGGTGCCGTCCCCGTGGCCAAGACACTTTACGGGGCGGGGTGCCGGATATTTTTTGTCGCGACAGCTGGCGAAGGCAAATTACTCCGAGACGGGGTCGGCCCCAATGCCGCTATATATGTCCTGAATGGCCCGGCTCCGCGCGATAAAGGCGTCTTATTAGGCGCCAAGCTAAAGCCCGTCATCAATTCACTCGAACAAGCCAAGTTCTGGGCCGAGGTGTCCAGAGACGTCAAAGCCCCACCCTATACCGCAATCCATATTGATACGGGCATGAACCGGCTTGGCCTGACCGCTGATGAGCTCACCGCATTATCGCGCGATAAAAAGCTCTGGGAGGCTCTCAATCCCGAATGGGTTATGAGTCACCTGGCCTGTGCACCAGACGCCACACATCCGTTAAACAAGACGCAACTAGACCGTTTCCGCAAAGCGTCGGCCAAACTCCCACTGACGCCACTATCCCTTGCCAATACGGCCGGCATATATCTCGGCAAGGCCTATCATTTCCAAATGGTTCGCCCTGGCATTGGTCTCTATGGCGGGATGGCCACGAATAATCCCGAACAAGAGGTCTCTAAGCCTGCTGCGACCCTTCTCGCGCCAATCCTCCAGGTCAAATATGTCAAAGCGGGAGACACGATTGGATATAATGCAAGCTTCACCGCACCGCGTGACATGCGGCTTGCCATTGTCGGTGCCGGCTATGCAGACGGCATTCCCGTCAGCTTTTCCAACTCTGGCACAGCCATCCTTCACGATATGGAAGTCCCGATTGTGGGTCGTATCTCCATGGATTTGACGATACTCGACGCCTCAGAAGCTCGCCTAAACGTCGACGTCGGCGGCGTCGCCGTCTTCCGCGGCGAACATCTGGAAACCGAGGCAAAAGCCAACGGCGTGCTAAACTATGAACTTCTCACCCGTTTAGGCCAAAGATGCCGCCGCGATTACTGGAAGCCGAAGAAG
>CAYRMO010000093.1:0-10734 GCA_964425355.1 uncultured Algimonas sp.
CTCCCCTCCTATTGTAATAAGCGCGAGAAGTTTATCTATGCACGAGATGATAAAAGTGAGATCATCCATGAATTCGTGTTAAAAGTAAGCTGGGTAGAGAGACTGATAATAGAAGAAGAAAATAAATTCATCTCAAAGAAGTTTGGAAAAACGATCGTGATCGACCCAAATTCCAAAAAGGTTAAATTCGTTCTTTCTATTGATGAAAATAGTATTGACGACATAGCTGCTGCCGATGATCGTCACAAGGAATACGTCTTGGGATTTCTCTCAAAAATTGAAGAAAGCGAATATGAAAAAGACGAGGACAATATATTATATTTAAAGAATCCTCATCATGGGATTCATGAATTATAAATTACATGATTATCAAAACCAATCTGCATATGGGATTTTTAATGAGATTACCCCCTATCTAGGCACCTTTCTCAATCCATGCACATTATCTTGGGCACGGATGATGACCGTTTTTACGTTTTTCGGGATTTTGACGCCCGATTTTGAGCAGGTGAAGGACTGTTCCTCGACACGGGGTTATGGAGGATCCGTTTCATCTTACCCTCACCAAACATCGATTGAAGCTTGACCCGAAGACGACAATTTGGAACCATTCAACCAACAAAAAAAGCGCTTGCTATATACCGCTCCGCTACTCCGTGCCGCCCTCTACCCTCCATTTGCCGCCAGAAAATCCAGGGCCTTTTGATGGGCTTTTAGGTTGTAGTCTTTTGGGCGTTCGGAAATCCATTGATAGGACGTTTTTGCGGCCTGGATATTTCCGGTTTTTTCATAGAGCCCGGCCAGCAAGTCATGTGCCGCTATGGCTTGGGACCAATCCAGATGATCGGCTTTATTCAATCCGGTCTCTAGGATCTGAATGGCGGCCCTGGAATCCGCCTCGGCGATTTGGCCGGCCTGTATGCGGTAATATAATATATTTCCGGGATCGGTATCTATCGCGGCTTGGAGAGAGGCTTTGGCTGTGTCTGGATCAGCGGGTTCGGCGCGCATGGCTGTCCGGAAATCATTGAAATGGGTGGCCGCTTTGTCCTGGGCCTCTGTCCAGGGCGTTAGGTCTGGGGAATGGCGCAGGCTTAAGACTCCGCGATAGCCTTGAATATCTGCGATATCGATCCGGTTTGTTTCAAATTTTTGAACCGCCTCATAGGGGTCTAGCCATGTATTGACATCCCCCAAGCCACGCGGCGCCTTATCCTCAGGTGAGAGTTGATTGAAATAATGCATGGGGATGATGGCCCTGGCATTCAGGCCGTCTTTGAGGCGCTTTAATTCATCTGTTCCATTGAGGTTAGAGATAAGTATATCAACGGGTCCGATCTCCGCAATTTCCGTATCTTTTAGCGGGCGCGTGTCCCCGAGATGTAAAAATCGTACACCTTCCAACTCAATCACCCAAACCGTATTGACCGGCGATAGGCCGCGCTCACGCATACGGTCTTCGCCGCGATGGGCCGTGGCGACACCTGTTATTTGAATATCGCCGATTTTATATGTCCCGGGATCACGGTAAACCTCAGCGCCCTCGAGATAATAGGTCGCATCATGATCATAATGCGGATGGGTGACCAGAACCGCATCCGCTTTGACGTCACTGGGAAAACGGTGCTCAACCCAAATCCGGCTATTATAAGGATCAATGACGACGGCCTTACCGGTCTCGTCGGCAAAGCGAAACGATGCGTGGCCGATATATTCAATATGGGGGTCTAGCGCGGGTGTGGATTTGGCGTTTTTAGGCGTTTGCGTGGCGTCCGGTGTTTGGGCATTATTACAGGCCGAGAGCCAGGCTCCCACCAACGCCAATCCCATAAGTCGGATAAAAGATCTCATCATACCCTCGATCATCGTCACGATTTAGGCCAGCCATACCCCTAATACCATTGATTTTCCAATAGAAATTGACCGATCCGCTTTAACGGCTTCTTTGTTTTTTTGTGCCACTGGATAAAACACATATTGATTTCAAGGTGACCTCATGTCGGACGCTCTTAATTTAAGTAAAACTTCGGAAGCAAGCACAGTCTCGATTGCAGATTTAAAAACGCTGCAATTTGAATGGCTCGCCCGCCTAAGCCGTATGAGCGATCTTGCCTCGATTGTGATCGACTCGGAAATGGTAATTGTCTTTTATGAAGACAAGATACTCAAGATGATGGAATTTGAAAGTCATGTCGATTTACATGGCGTTTCCATGATCCGTCTCTTGGAACAGCTTGGAGAACGCGGAGATTTCGGCCCAGGTGATCAGGCCGTTTTTTGCGATTTGATTGCATCAGAAATAAAACGGGCCCCCGCCGCCGATGAGAGAAAATCCCTCTCATTGATTACACCATCAGGTCGTCGACTTAAGTTTAGTCAAGATAGCGATATGGATGGCTATTATTTATTGACCTGTCGCGACATTACCGAAGCTTATATCAAGCGGCATGCTCTCAACGTCGCCCTTGATAGTAGCCTTTCTGGTTACATCATCTATCACGTGGATTCCCAGAAATATGAACTTCACGGCGATATCGGTCGGAAGGTGTTGGGCGCCACACTTTCTAAACGCCTTCTTGAAAAGGGTTTGGGCGGAGTCCTTCACAAACAAGATGCGCCGCGTGTTTATGCGCGTTGGAATAGTGGCTTGGAGAGTAAAAAACCTTGGGACATGACGTTTAAAGTCAATGACCCCGAGAGCACACAAACGCGGTGGATCAAATGTCAGGCGACACCACAAATTACTGAAAATGGAGCCGTGCGCAATGTTATCGTCTTTTATAGTGACGTGACCGCACAACTTAGAATTCAAGATGACCTCAGAAAAGCGGGCGAAACTGCCGAAAAATCTCTCAGCGCAAAGAATAATTTCTTAGGCCGCTTATCGCATGAAATTCGTACACCTATGAATGCGGTTGTCGGGATTGCCGATGCCCTCATCCATCACAATGGGGACCCAAAAATCCTACCAAAACTTGAGCTCATTCAATCTTCGGCCGAAAAAATCATTCATATTGTCGATGAAAGTCTGGAACATACGAAATTGGCAGAGTCAAAACTCGTTCTTGATCCAATAAATGCCTCACCTGAGGAAGCGGTCAGGTCAGTATGCGCCCTTTGGGAACAAAAAGCCCTCAAAAATGATATTGATCTGTCTTGCAAAATTGATGCGTCTGTCCCCGAGGAAATCGTTTTTGATCCGCATCGATTTGAGCAATGTCTCAATAATCTTCTGTCGAATGCTGTGAAGTTCTCGCCGGGCGGAAGAATAAATGTTGTTTTGACAACTATGGGTGAGGCCCCTTCAAAACGCTTAATCCTTGCTGTCAAAGATACCGGCATAGGCATGAATGCGGCGCAACTTGAGAGCCTGTTCGACGCCTTTACCCAAGCCGACAAATCAATTGCGGGTCGTTTTGGTGGAACCGGCTTGGGTATGAACATTACCAAGCAAATTATTGAATTAATGGGAGGTTCGATTTCAGCCAAATCAGAAACTGGTCAAGGGACTGTCATCGCCCTATCCTTGCCAATTGTTGAAGATAGACGCATCATTGACCGCCGCGAAGACTCTACCAACGCACTGATCAGTGACATGTTAGAAAAATCAGTGCCCGCGAAAACAAATTATGAAAATCTACGCGTCTTGGTTGTCGATGATAATACAACTAACCACATGGTTGTCGTCTCTCTTATCGATACACTGGTCGCCCATATCGACACAGCAGAAAACGGCGTAGAAGCGATAGAGAAGCTGAAAACAAATCACTATGATTTTGTCCTAATGGATATTCATATGCCTATCATGGATGGAATTGAGGCCACGCTTGCCATCCGGTCTTCTCAAGAAACCTACAAAGATATACCCATCATCGCTTTGACGGCGGACCCGCAATATCAGCAACGACGCCTATGTAAAAATATAGGTATGGATGATGCTTTGGCGAAACCCGTCAGATTGACGGAATTATTGGCGGCCGTTGATCGTATAACCCATAAAACGAACTCGGCTGAGATTGCTGCTTAAACTTATTGAATGGCGCCCTTTAAATAACGCTATAGCCAATCGCGTATTTTCGCTTTAGAACACCCTCAGCGAGGGACCTATGAATCGATCTATTTCCATGCTGAAGCTATCAGCATGCCTTTTGGCAAGCCTAGCCATAATCAGCTGTAAGTCCGATTCAAACACCTCGAAAGATAAGGATAAATCTAATTTTGCGCGCGCTTGGTGTATTTCAGGTGGGACAATCTATACGGGGCTTGATACTGATCCTATCGCCGAAGCGATTGCTATTCGCAAAGGCGAAATCACATATGTTGGCGATGATAGTGGAGATTGGTGCGCGGACTTTGCTGGCACAAACTCGCAAAAACTAGATATTAAAAACGGCGCCGCCTATCCTGGATTTACCGACGCACATGGTCATTTGATTGGGATTGGTCTTCGTGAAATGACCCTCAATCTTGAGGGAACGAAATCAATTTCTGATTTACAAACCCGTGTAAAAACGGCTCTTGCGGATCTTCCCGCTGGTGAAACTCTATTTGGTCGGGGCTGGATCGAAACGCATTGGCCTGAAGGCCGATTTCCAACGCGTCAGGACTTGGATCAAATTTCGCCGGACAATCCCGTTATCCTGGAACGCAGCGATGGTCATGCAAGCGTCGTCAATAGCCTCGCTTTGGACAAAGCAAAGATTACAAAAGAAACCGAAGCCCCCTTTGGTGGAGCTATAAATGTGGATGCGGCAGGTGAGCCGACGGGCATGCTCATCGATAATGCGGCCACTTTGGTCGAGCCTCTTATGCCCAAATTGACCCGCCAGCGAAAACGTCAGGCCTATATCACAGGCGCAGAACTTTATGCGTCACGGGGATGGACGAATATTCACTCTATGTCAGTCGATCCAGCAGATATCCCGATGATTAACCGGCTGGCCCGACAGCGTAAAATCAAAATCCGCGTCTATAATTCTCTAGACCTATTCCCGTCTAAAGCCCGTCAAACCATGTCTGATATTGACGATATGAAGAACACCAAAAATGATTTGGTGACGACCCAGGCGATTAAGCTCTATTCCGATGGCGCGCTTGGATCGCGCGGGGCGGCCCTGCTGGAGCCCTATTCCGATGATCAAAAAAATTCCGGACTGATCTTACTCAAAAAAGAGAATGCCGAGTCCATTCTGGATGCCGCCCTTAGAAGTGGCACCCAGGTCAACACTCATGCCATTGGAGACCGCGCAAACCGCCTTGTCCTGGATTGGTATGAAGCGGCCTTTAAACGCGTGCCCAAAAATCAATGGGGCGCGGCCGACCCCAGATGGAGAATTGAGCATTCCCAGATTGTTGACCTGCGTGACTTACCGCGATTTTCTGAACTGGGTGTTATCCCCTCTATGCAACCCAGCCACGCCATCGGCGACTTACATTTTGCCCCTGCCAGACTTGGTAAAAATCGTCTCGCTGGCGCCTATGCCTGGCGTGCCCTGATTGACAGCGGAACGATCATTGCTGGCGGGACTGATGCACCTGTGGAAGTTGGCGACCCCAGAATCGAAATTTATGCCGCAACGCAAAGGCGGGACCTTAGCGGTTACAATAATGAAGACTGGAATGAAGAGCAGAAAGTCTCTGCGCAAGAGGCCCTGAAAATGTTCACAATCTGGCCAGCCTATGCGGCCTTCCAAGACAAGATGATTGGCACATTGGAAGTCGGAAAAAAAGCTGATATATCAATATTTAAGACGGATTTATTAACAGTCGACGGCCCTGATATTCTTAGCTCAGAACCGCTTGTGACAATGGTCGATGGCCGCCTCGCCTTTGATGGACGCGCGAATTAAACGCTTTAGTGCGCCCTAAACTTAATCCCGTTGATTTTTAAATTGTAAAGGTTGCTCGAGGCCCATGGCTTTGACAAATTGCATGACGGCCTGAAGGTCGTCACGCTTTTTGCCGGACACGCGAAGCTCTTCGCCTTGTATCGCGACCTGGACTTTGATCTTTTCGCCCTTAATGGCTTTGACAATTTTCTTGGCCAATTCCTTATCAATGCCCTCTTTGACACCGATATGTTGACGCACGCT
The DNA here is from genome assembly GCA_964425355.1 of uncultured Algimonas sp. Taxonomy (GTDB): domain Bacteria; phylum Pseudomonadota; class Alphaproteobacteria; order Caulobacterales; family Maricaulaceae; genus Litorimonas. Next base: position 6,093 of record CAYRMO010000093.1, read on the forward strand.
CATGCCCGTCGCTTTTTCTTCTTTGCCGTAATCAAGCTGTCCAGGTTCTATGCCGCGCTTGTGCAATTTACCGCGTAAAATTTCCTGAACCTGTTTGAGCTTTAACTCATCATCCGCGTGAATGACCATGCCGCCATCTTTGACTTCAACGGATGAATTAGATCCCTTAAAGTCATAGCGGGTCGATATTTCGCGCATAACATTTTGCACAGCATTATCGACCTCAGAGAGATCCACTTGAGACACAATATCAAATGATGGCACTTTGACCTCCGATAGGATTAAACGCGTTAGACCTTTTGATTGGTGTAAGCTCTTAATTCCTTTCGGGCAACCTGCATACGGTGAACAGCGTCCGGACCATCCGCAAATCTGAGCGTTCGCATTTGCGCAAACATCATCGCCAAAGGCGTGTCTTGAGAAATGCCCGTTCCCCCATGCATTTGCATGGCTTCATCAATGACTTTCAGCGCCATATTTGGCGCCGCCACTTTGATCTGTGAGATATAAGGCGCTGCTGCACGAGAATCGCCCTGATCCATCATCCACGCCGCTTTGAGGCAAAGCAGCCTCGCCTGTTCAATCGCGATACGACATTCCGCAATAATATCATAATTTGCGCCTAATTTGGCCAATGGACGTCCAAAAGCTGTCCGCGATACGGATCGGCGACACATCAGCTCCATGGCGCGCTCAGCCTGACCCACGGCCCGCATACAATGATGGATCCGCCCTGGTCCAAGGCGTCCTTGAGAGACTTCAAAACCACGCCCTTCTCCGATTAAAAGCGCGTCGGCGGGCACGCGTACATTTTCAAATTTTAGGTGTAAATGACCGTGCGGCGCGTCGTCATGGCCAAAGACTGTCATCGCGCGTAATTTTGTAATGCCCGACGTGTCGGCGGGTAAAACAAACATGGAGTGTTGTTGATGGCGGGATTTCTCTCCGTCGCGCGGCGCTGTGCGGGCCATCAGAATATAGACTTTACAGCGAGAGTCCCCGGCTCCGGAAGACCAATATTTCTCACCATTAAAGACCCATTCATCGCCGTCCTTTTCGGCACGAAACTCCAGATTTGTCGCGTCAGAAGACGCCACATCAGGTTCGGTCATTAGATAGGCTGAACGAACCTTGCCCTCTAACATCGGCTTTAACCATCTTGCCTTATGTTCTTCGGTTCCGTATTTTTCGAGAACTTCCATATTACCTGTATCGGGCGCCGAGCAATTAAACACTTCTGGAGCCAGAAAAGACCATCCCATTTCTTCTGCCAGATAGGCATATTCAACCGTCGTGAGACCAAAACCCTTATCAGAGGCTGTGAGTCCGGTCTTGGTCAGCCAGAAATTCCACAAATTTTGCGACTTCGCTTTGGTTTTCAAGCCTTCCAATATCTCAATCTGGCGCTGTGAATGTTTCCAACGGTCTTCGGCATTTTCAGTTTCTTCGTGCCATTCGTTTTCAATTGGCATCACGTCATTGCGGACGATATCCCTTACGGCATCACAAAGTTTTTCGACACGTTTTGTGCGTCCAAGATCCATTCCGGCCATTAGACCTCTCCTGTTTTAATTTTTTCTTGTGCGGTTTCAGCCAAAGCCATGACCATTTTTCCATAGTCCTTAAACCGCTCATCCTGGGTCGCGCCCATGACATATCGATAGTAGATCTGTTGGATAATCACACAGAGACGCCAAATGCCGTAAACATAGTAATAGGACATATTCGAGACATCATAACCCGTCCGCTCCCCATAGAATTCTATGATTTCTTGTCGTGTCATCATGCCTGGATTATTGCTGGGCTGTCGCACAGTGAGTTGCATATGCGGTGGATCATCGGCCTGAATCCAATAGGCAAGCGTATTGCCAAGATCCATGAGCGGATCACCTAGGGCCGAAATTTCCCAATCAATGATTGCCGAAATTTTCGTCGGGTCCTCCAAGTCCAGAATACAATTATCGATCCTGAAATCCCCATGCAACACACCAACCTTGCCTGAATCAGCAGGCATATTGTCCTCAAGCCAAGCCTGTATGTCTTCATAATGCGGCACATCATCCGTCAAGACGCGGTTCCAACGTTTATTCCAACCCAAAATCTGGCGCTCAACATATCCTTGGGGCCTTCCAAAATCAGATAAGCCTGCAGCCTCGACATCAAGCGTATGGAGATCACAAAGTTTGCCAAAAAACGCTTCACATAATTTTCGGTTTTCAACCTCACTCCATCCCCAGTTTTTTGGGATTTTATGGAGTATATGGCCCGCCACCCGCTCCATCACATAGAATTCTGCCCCAATATGGCTTTCATCATCACTATAATAGAGGACGGGTGGGACAGCGTCGAAAACAGGTTTGAGATCGCGCATGATCCGGTATTCGCGAAACATGTCATGGCCGGATTTTGGCCGCGGACCAAAGGGTGGGCGCCGTAAAACGAGTGACCGGTCCGGATAATCGACCGCATAAGTCAAATTAGAAGCGCCAGAGGGGTATTGCGTGACTTGGGCCGTTCCCGACAGGCCTGGAATGGCGGCCTTTAGAAGCGGGTCAACCGCTTCCATATTCAAGGCTTCCCCGTCCCTGACGGGAATAGTTGGATTTGAGTCGCTCTTAGCCATTAAATAATAGCTCCTCCGTCGACAACCATACCTTGGCCCGTAAAGTAGCTGGATTGATCACTGACCATAAACAGGACAGCCCCAACCATTTCTTCGGGTTGTGCCATGCGCGAAATGGCCAGATTTTGATCCATATAGGTCTGCATGCCAGGAAGTTCCTTGAGAGCCGCGGCAAGTTTCGTATCTGTAAATCCGGGCAATAGCGCATTCACGCGAATGCCACGATTACTATATTCTTTGGCGAGGCCTTTGGTCATATTGATAAGCGCGGCCTTGCTCATGCCATAAATAACGCGGCCTTTGCCCGGTTGGATGCCATCAATCGAGGCGACGTTCACGATGGCACCTCTACCCGTTTTAAGCATAAGTGGAATGGCTTTGGTGGATAAGAAATATGGCCCTTTCACATTCACATCGAATGTTTTGTCATAGGCGCCTTCCGGCGCGTCATGGGCCGGTCCAAAATAAGGGTTGGTCGCGCCATTAATGACTAAAATGTCAAGTTGTCCATAGGTCTCTTCGATCATCTTGATCGTGCGGTCATGATCGGAAAGCTCACCCAAATGAAGTTCCGCACTAATGGCTTCGCCACCTTTTTCCCGGATGGCTTCGGCAACTTTTTCACAATCTGCTTGGTTGCGGCTGGAACAGATCACTTTTGCGCCGTGCTCGGCCAGCCCATGTGCGACCGCCTCACCTATGCCGCGCGAAGCTCCTGCAACAAGGGCCACACGGCCAGTTAAATCAAATCTTGCCATTTTGACTATCCTTTTGTCTTAAACGCTTGCCCGACTTTGGTTTTTAATTTGCGCATCCCCGAAAGATAGGCGTCCGGGTGTATCGCGCGGTTGATGAAGTAGTCTTTGACGACTTTGTGGGGGAACACATAAAACTCATCCGCCGCCACGGCAGCCTTGAAAGCTTGGGCGACATCACTGGGTTCAAGATATCCATCAGGAGAATTTTCCGCCATATCCATGCCTTTGGTCATGTTTGAGCGCACATATTGCGGGCAGATACAATGAGATTTTATGCCTTGATCTCCATGTTCAATGGCAATGCTCTCAGCAAAGCTTACAGCTGCATGTTTTGTACAGCTATAAGCGGCACTCCCGATTTGGTTTAACAAGCCTGCTGCAGAGGCGGTGATGACAAATCGACCTGAACCACGTTCCGTCCAATTTGGCATCAAATGTCTGGCGGCATAGACCGAGCCCATCACATTGATTTCCCAGCTCTTTTGCCAGCTTTCATTACTGGCGCCGGCCACAAAGCGGCCATTTCCTGCCCCAATACCCGCATTAGAAAAATAGATGTCGATAGGACCCAGATCAGAGCGGACATTATCTATAAAAGATATCACCGCGTCCTCATCGCTTACATCGCAAATATAGGGTTTGGCGCCAATCTCGTCCGCCGTCTTTTCTGGCAGGGTCAGATCGCTAATGGCAACCTTGGCACCCTCATTGATCAGCATTTCTGCCAAGCCTCTTCCAATTCCACCCGACGCTCCGGTCACACAAACAATTTTATCTTTGAACATAACTTTATCTCTATAGGGCTGGCGCATGGGTTCAAGGCTCAAATTTGCATGTCGTCATACGGGTTTCAATATGGCAGAATAGGATTTGAGAGAGGACAAGGATATGACGACGACACCGGAACAAGCTGAGTTAGGCGCAAGCGAAGCTGCGCTTGCTATTAGCGGCGAGGATCTGCTGTCTCGTGACAATATTCCCGATAATAATCAAAGTCTGACATGCCTGTCCTGTGGAACAAAATATGTTGGGGTTTTCTGCCATAATTGCGGCCAAAAAAATGATGATATGCGGCGATCCCTATTTAGCCTGATCGTCGACATGCTGGGAAATCTAACCGCGATAGATTCGCGTATTTGGCGTAGCTGGATAAAACTACTGACACGTCCCGGACAAGTCGCGCGCGAATATGCCGATGGGGCCAGAACAAAATGGACGTCACCTGTTCGAGCTTATCTCGCCATGTCGATCCTTCTTTTTG
>CAYRMO010000094.1:0-10712 GCA_964425355.1 uncultured Algimonas sp.
ACAGAGTTGAGGAGTGTCGTGCCTGTCGATAATTTACCTGAGTAAATCCGGCAAAATGTCAGCGTTCCGACAAATTTGTCATTCATGATTTTAAAGGCGAGCATTGAGAGCGGCTCATCATCAGCAGCAGGTCGTGTTGTCTCCTCACCCGTCTTGCCATCAATGCCTTTGATCGCAGCAATATCGAGCGGCGACGGCAGGTAGGCCACAACCGCGTCTAGAAGCGGCTGAACACCTTTGTTCTTAAAGGCTGTACCACAGAAAACAGGGACAACCTTACCGGCAATCGTTGCTTCACGTACAAGACGTTGAATTGTTTCAACACTTGGCATTTCACCTTCGAAATAGGCTTCCATGACCGCGTCATCCATCTCAGCAACAGCTTCGATGAGAGCTTCACGGTACTCAGCAGCCTGATCAACAAGATCAGCCGGAATATCAACAGTTTCGTAGCTTGCGCCCAGATCAGCTTCAGCTTCCCAGACATAAGCGACATTTTTCACAAGATCGACAACACCTTTGAAGTGATCTTCCGCGCCGATCGGCAGTTGCATTTCAAGCGCGTTGCCACCCAGACGATCTTTGACAGATTGAACGGAGGCGAAGAAATCAGCGCCGATTTTATCCATTTTATTGATAAAGATCATGCGCGGCACATTATACTTGTCAGCTTGACGCCAAACCGTCTCGGTTTGCGGCTCAACACCGGCATTGGCATCAAGAAGCGCAACAGCACCATCCAAAACACGTAAAGACCGCTCAACTTCAATCGTAAAGTCAACGTGACCCGGTGTGTCGATGATATTTAGACGCTTACCGGCCCAAAAACAGGTTGTCGCCGCAGAGGTAATGGTAATTCCACGCTCTTGCTCTTGCTCCATCCAATCCATTGTGGCCGCACCATCATGGACTTCGGCGATTTTGTGGTTTTTACCTGTGTAATATAAGATCCGCTCCGTACAGGTAGTCTTACCTGCATCGATGTGAGCCATGATGCCAAAGTTACGGTAATCTTCGAGTTTATATTCGCGAGCCATGACGGGCGTTTCCTACTAGTGTTTTGCTTACCAACGATAATGCGAGAAGGCACGGTTGGCTTCCGCCATTTTGTGCGTGTCTTCGCGCTTCTTAACGGCCGTGCCGCGGTTATTTGATGCATCGAGCAACTCACCTGCGAGGCGCTCACGCATTGTATTCTCATTACGCGAACGGGATGCCTTAACAAGCCAACGAATGGCAAGCGCTTGACGACGCTCTGGACGAACCTCGACAGGAACCTGATAGGTTGCACCACCAACACGACGAGAGCGAACCTCGACAGCTGGCTTAATATTCTCAAGCGCATCATGGAAAACACGAACTGGCTCTGTTTTGGCTTTATCCTCAACAATATCGAGAGCCCCATAAACAATACGTTCGGCTGTAGACTTTTTACCGTCTAGCATGATGGCATTCATAAATTTGGCGAGAACCAAATCATTATACTTGGCATCCGGAAGGATGGTTCGTTTTTCGGCGCGGTGACGACGTGACATAGTATACCCTCCCTAATCTTACTTCGGACGCTTCGCGCCGTATTTCGAACGACGCTGCTTACGATCTTTAACACCCTGTGTATCCAGGACACCCCGAAGGACGTGATAACGCACACCCGGCAAGTCTTTCACACGACCGCCGCGGATCAGAACAACACTATGCTCTTGAAGGTTATGACCCTCACCCGGGATATAAGAGAGAACTTCGAAACCATTGGTCAGGCGAACCTTGGCAACTTTACGAAGGGCTGAGTTCGGCTTTTTCGGTGTCGTTGTATATACGCGTGTACAAACACCACGTTTTTGAGGGCATGCTTCAAGCGCAGGAACCTTGTTCCGCTTACGCTTATCTTTCCGGGGCTTCCGGACGAGCTGTTGAATCGTTGGCATTTAATATCCTGCACAAATGCGCAAAAAGCCCTTCTCCACTGGAAACCATTTTCCGTGAAGCCGGCCATCTGCTAAAATAGCCACCTTTACTCGCGAAGCGAGCCATAATGGCTAGAATTCTTTACTTTGGTTGTCTTAAACAAGGTTTCCAAGGAGACCCTTGGACAGCATGCTCATCAACGGGGCGCCCACTACACAAGGAATCAGAGAACGTCAACAGCCCTTTATGATGTTTCTTCGGTCTTTGCGCTGTCTTTTCATGCGCTTGGAGTTGAATGTCTCGAAAGAGCGGGGCATATCGAATTTATGCCGATTGCCAGCCTCAATAGAACCGTATTTCATCTCTCCGGCGAGGGCGTCGAGGCCTGGCTTGCCGGCCTTCTCACCAACACAATGGACAGCGAGATCAATTTTGCCGCGCTTTTGACGCCTCAAGGCAAGATTATCGCCGATATGTTTGTTCACAAAGCCAAGGACGGCTTTTTCCTCGAAACACCCGAAAAATTTGCCGCAAATCTTCATAAACGGCTCAAGCTTTATCGGCTACGCGCCCCGATCGAGATCACCCAAACCGAAAATCAGGTTTATGCCATTTGGGATCAAGATGAGCTGGAAGGTCTGGAAGACCCCCGCCTCCCGGCCTTAGGACGACGTTTCATAAGTGACGCGGTCATTAAAGCAGACGGGGATTATAATGCGCACCGCTTATCGCTTGGTGTCCCGGACAGCGAATATGATTTCGAGACGTCAAGCCGTTTTCCGGCCGATGTGAATATGGACCTCTTAAACGGCGTTAATTTTTCAAAGGGCTGTTTTGTCGGACAAGAAGTCGTCAGCCGCATGAAGCGTATGACGACCGTGCGCAAACGCCTTCGCGGGATCGTCTTGTCAGGCGCCGCCCAATCCGGCGACATCATCCGCGCCGGCGAAAAGAAAATTGGTGAGGTCCTCCATGTTCATGGAAATATGGGCATGGCCCTGATCCGGATTGATCATCTTAAGAATGCGGAGGTCGATCCAACGCTGAACGGTGCGTCTGTTGAGATTATGAATTCAGTCAACGGCTTGGATCACTGAGTTTTCTCAACGGGTAAGATTTCGAGTCTCGGACCTTTAATTGATATGTCAATTTTCTCTCCACCCTCACCATTATAAAGGAACTGGGAAAAACTGGGGGTTTTCAATGGAGATGATAAAATAGTTTCATTCTCTTGGCTATTTACACATCTTGCCTCAACTTTTTTGCAGATATTAGACATCAGCATAAAGAGACCGCCCTCTTTTTTTTCAACGCGCAAGCTAACCTCGAAATCATGTTCAAACGCGTATATTTTATGGCGTTGAGAATAACTATCAATATGAGGCACATTGAAGCTGCCATACCTTACGTGAGGATCAAATGAGATAAATCCAATTGTTGACATCATTGGGTAGTCAGATTTTTTTGATTTAAATCCAACTATAGCTAACCAAAGCAACGCAAGAATCGCGAGAAGAAGCGCAAGCATCGAAATCATTCGGTTCATTTTCATATTTTTAGGGATGGCACCTACATCCTCAGACATGCGTTCACGGATCATATCACTGACCGATTGCCCACGCCGCTCAGCCATTTTTCCAAGGCGCTCTTTTTCCTCAACACTCACTCTAACTTCAATTTTTTCAGTTTTCTTCACAACTCACTCCCGTCAGGAACTTCCTACCCTTTGAGTGAAACGAAGTGAGATGTAAAAAGCAAAGAAAATAGAGTCCGACATTTTGTCATTCGTGTCATGACACGGTTATTTTATGATGACTCGACTAATCATTGGGCCGAAAGTGGTATACTGGGCTAGCACAGGTCGCACTTTTAAAGTGCTAAACGCCGACTTGCAGGGAAAAGCCAGCATTCGCTCGGATATTATTATCATTGCTTATGACCATCGGTGTTACGCGGGAAATTTTATGCTCTAGTTTTAAGATCGTATTTCCAGTTTCACCACCTGCCGTTTTATACAGATCATAGGCTTTCAGGTAAAACATGTGAGCTTTCTTCGATTTTTCCAAATGTCTGTAGACGTCTCCGATCCTTTCTAGGGTGTGGGCGATATCTGCGTAATCATCGCTCCGAGATTTACATTGCATGTCTAAAACTTGAATGTAATTTTCGAGTGACATTTCAAATTTTTTAGATTGCGCATAGGAGGTTGCGAGACGTTTACAGGTTTCAATTAAGTCTGGACTTATTGAAACATTATTCAACAATTGAATTCTTTTCATTTCTTCTAGCAAGCCAGTGACTTCAATCGAGGAAGACTGCAATCCAATATGATAATTATGAGATGCAGAAAGTAGGCTCAATATTTCTATATTTTTGACGTCATCTTTTCCAAAATGCGTGGAACACAAGGCATAGGCTTCACTAAAGCATTTTTGCGCTTTGATGATATTCGCTCTCTCGGTATATTGTTTTAGATAAGCTTTTCCGCGCTCAATGAATTCATCGATGCGCGTCGAGACAGTCAAATTTTCAGACATGATTTTCCTAGTGTTCCAACTCAGTGAGCCCCGAGTTGAGAGTCGAAATTATACAGACATAGAATTTGCAGCTATTTCGGTATACGTCCTTATACTCGAGAAGACTTAAGAACTTTCTAACTACACATAAAAACCTATTGTTTTTTATATTTTGCGGATAGGCTACATCAGCCATTTGGTGCCGTATTTCAAAAACCCTATCAAAAAAGTAATTTGAAGTTTTGTAAAAATTTTACAACTCGAGCCGCGATGAAATATAAACTAATTTTTCTTATTCTAACCGCCTTATCCATCCCTTACCGGGTGCGGCACACTCAATTCGCTAAGCGCCTATCAAAAACTCCCTGATAATTATCGCGTTTTATTTTGGCCTCAGGATCGACGTAACGACGCCTTTGTAAACGCCGAAAACCTTGCGGAAACCGCGAATATTCCAGCCGGCATTCCATCAGAATTACGCGAAGGCAGCTTTATAACGTCGGAAAAGGCTGACCAATATTTCAAAGATCAACATTTGGCAGGATTATTAGTGCTGCGTAAAGGTGAAATCGTATATGAACAATATGGGAGAACACTGACCCCTGAAAAACGCTGGAGCAGTTTTTCCGTTGCGAAGTCTATAACAAGTACTTTGGTCGGATCGGCAATTAAAGACGGTTACATTGGCTCCATGGACGATTTGATTACGCAATATATTCCCGAACTGAAGGAAAGCGCATATGACGCCGTGACTAACCGGCATTTACTGACCATGACGTCAGGTGTGAAATGGGCTGAAGATTATGGAAATCCGAACGCAGACGTTGCGCAATTTATTACGCATATACCTGAAAATCGCGTAGACTTCACTGTCAGCTATTTGCAAGGCGTAGACCAGTCAGCACCGCCCGGAGACCAGTTTAATTATAATACAGGTGAAATCAACCTTGCGGGTATCTTAGTTGCGCGGGCAACAGGAAAAAACTTGCAGCTTACCTGTCTGAGAAAATTTGGGTGCCATATGGTATGGAAAGCGATGCCATTTGGGTTCTCGACTCCAGCGGTAAAGAAATTCCCGGATGTTGCTTATCAGCACGTTTGCGCGACTATGGTCGTTTTGGTCAATTTATCATGGACGGTTCCAAAATTGACGGCGTTTCTATCTTACCGGATGGTTGGCTCAATTCTGCAACATCATCACAGAAAAACTTCAACGGTCAGGCTGGTTATGGTTTCTTTTGGTGGACTTTTGAGAATGGTAGCTATGACGCCCGAGGTATTTTTGGGCAAAGAATAGCTATGGTTCCAAGTCATAACTATCTTGTTGTGACCCTATCAAATTGGCCAAAGGCAAACGGATCCGCTGAAATATGGAAAAGTGGGATTGAAATGTATAATGATATCACAAAGGCGTTGTTTTCCGATAATCCAGACCTAAATTAACACAGTATCACTAAGATAACGAGATAGATCAAAACTCTGTATCATTGGCGCGCACTGCTTCGATATGCCAGTCTTTATAGCTGGATAATTTACGATGATCCATATAAGTACGGATTCCGAGCCTTTTGAATTCGGCATTAAACGCCCCATTGAAAATTCAATATATCGACTTGATTTAAACGCGGTCTTTAAGCCAAAGTGCTTTTATGGATATTCGCCGAAATGATGAAAGTGCCCTGCCTCGTTTTGCGGCTTTGAATGCGGCCTGGATTGAAGATCTGCATTACCTCGAAGAGAGTGACAAGCTTATGGTCGCCCATCCTGAGATCTATACACAAAATGGAAATTCTGTTTTCTCTGTGCACATGGATGGACAGGTCGCAGGGGCCTGCGCGCTTAAAAAACATGAAGATGGTCGCTATGAACTAACCAAAATGGCGGTTGATCCAGAGTTTCGTGGACGCGGGGTTGGGCAGGAGCTTATGACAGCCCTTGAGGGTTATGCCCGGAATGAACTCAATCTCACTGAGCTCTTCTTATTATCTAATACGAAAAACGAAGCCGCCCTTCGTCTTTATAAACGCAATGGCTGGGTCGTAAATCACGAAGGCAAACATCCCATCTATGATCGGTGTAATATCGGGATGATCAAAACCTTATGAATCGCCAAACCTCATGAACAGAATAACACAAGTCCCCGAGGATTATGATCACGCGGATATTCCGCGCTGTGGCTGGGTGCCGCCAGATGATCGGCTTTATTGCTATTATCATGATACGGAATGGGGCCGTCCTATTCGCGATTCCAAGGCCCTGTTTTCAAAACTCATCCAAGACGGTCAGCAAGCTGGCTTGTCTTGGATTACCATATTGAGAAAACGCGATAACCTCTTGGCCGCCTATGACGGTTTCGACCCGGATAAGCTTGCCCATTACACAGATGTGGACCGAGCGCGTCTCTTGGGCAACCCCGGCATCATCCGGTCAAAATTGAAAGTGAATGCGGCAATTCACAATGCCAAATGCTATATCGAGATGCGAAATGACGGCATAGATTTCTCAGACTATCTTTGGGGTTTTGTCGGCGGGTCGCCTATCCAAAATGCGTGGAAAGAATTTAAAGACGCACCCGTGAAATCATCCGAGTCTGAAGCCATGTCAAAAGACCTCAAAAAACGAGGCTTTAAATTTGTCGGCCCTGTCATTTGTTACGCCTTTATGCAGGCTGTTGGCCTGATCAATGATCACTCTATTGATTGTCATTGTTATGAAGAGGTGCGGGACACAAGAACGGTTTAACTGTCTCTTTCACCAATAACACGGATCAATCCTTCTTGAGCCGTTGAACAAATCAGACGCCCGTCCTCTGCATAAAAACTGCCGCGATTAAAACCGCGCGCGCGCGCAGAGCGCGGACTATCGAGGTGATAGTAGATCCATTGATTGACGCGAATTTCTTCGTGGAACCACATGGCGTGATCCAAGCTTGCCCCGATAATTTTATGTGTTTGGAAACTTACAGAATGAGGCCTGAGTGCAGTGCTCATCAAGGCTTTATCAGAAATAAAGGCGAGTAAGGTTCGGTGTGTTATCGGATCATTGCCAATCCCGTCATTAAAACGGAACCAAAATCCAAAGCGCGGTTCATATTCGCCAGGCAAAGCGACTGTCTCTAGCCCCGGCGTTCGGATGTCTAGAATATCAGGGTTGAATTTAAGGTAAAAATTCCGGAATTGTTCTGTTGACAAATCCCTCATTTTGGCGATTTCGGGCGCTCGATCCCAATCATTGGAAAGTTCGCTATAGTGCTGGATGTTGTCAGGAAACGCGAAACTATGGCTATAGCCCTCTTCCACAATTTGAAAGCTGATCGAGGCATTGAAAATGGCTTCCCCGCGTTGTTTTCCAACAACACGTCGCGTCGAGAAACTTCGTCCATTTCGGATCGGGTCAACTTCATAAAGGATAGGACGGCTCAGATCGCCAGGCCTGAGGAAATAACCATGCAAAGAATGAGGTTTGCGCTCAGTTTCAACCGTTCGAACGGCAGCATTCAAAGCCTGTCCCAGAACCTGGCCACCAAAAACGCGCGGTAAGCCCATTTGCAAAGCTTCGCCTCGGAACAGTAATGTGTCGAGTTCTTCGACATGCATTTTTTGAAGGAATTCTTCGCGGGTGAACATAGGACGGCCATAGCGACAGAGTGACGTCGGCTCAATACCTCAATTCTTGCAGTTCTCGCTTATCACATAATTGAGATCAGACGTTATTGGTATCCCCGCCAATTTTAAGATCTATAAGACCCCTATCCATCTTTGCATGGAAAAAAGCGGATAATTAGCTTTGTGCTATCCCCGCAGGTCATAACGGTAACGTGACCAGAGCTAACATTAGAATGAATTGCCTTTTCGATCTAAACGCATCAAAGACATTTGATATCAAAAACTATTGATATGTGTTATATGAGTGAGAGATGGCCCGTTTTAAGCTTTCAAAATTTGTTCCTGCGATCGCCGTTCTGGCCCTGTCCGCCTGTGGCGCCTCTTCCAGCGGCGATACGGTTTCCATTGCCGGCTCATCCACAGTCTTGCCCATTATCGCCAATGCAGCCGAGGCCTATCAGGCCCAAATGCCTGGGATCCAACTGGTTGTAAATTCGGGCGGCTCTGGTGTTGGCATAAGCCAATTAGGACGAGGTCAAATCGATATTGGCATGATGTCGCGCGATATTCGCGAGACGGAATATGCGCAATATTCAGACATAAATTTCACAGTTCACAAAATTGGCCGTGACGCCGTGATCCCCGTAATTTCATCGGAAATCTTTGATGCAGGTATCACATCCCTAACACGCGATGAAATTGCCTCAATCTATCGCGGCGAGATAACCAATTGGTCCAGCTTGGGCGGCCCTGATCGCGACATTCTTGTGATCGACAAAGAGGCCTCGCGTGGAACCCGACAAGTCTTCATGAATTATATTCTTGGTGATAAAGACGAAATTGCGAAAGGCGCTGATCTAATCCTAGGATCAAATAATGAAGAACAAACCGCGCTGACCCAAAGCGATTCTGCCATCGGCATGCTCTCTATTGCTTGGCTGGATGAAGATGTGAAAGGGCTCGGATTGGCTCTAGATAATGGCATCGTGGTTGAGCCAACATTGGAAAATGTAATCAATGGACAATTCCCAATTGTGAGAGACCTAATCGTCGTAACGCGGGATAACACGGCCCCGGCCGCTGTTGATTTCATCAACTACCTCAAGTCACCAACGGGTCAGAAAATTGTCGAAGATACGGGCTATATCGCCTTGGCTGGGCAAATCTAAATCATGGTCTTCGCGTCGGAAATATCTTTCCCGAGACGACGCCGCGCCCTGAATCTGTCAAATGGTCTGATATATGCCAGCCTGACGATAAGTCTTGTGATGATTTTGGCGCTTATTTCGATTTTGCTTGGCAATGGCGTCCCCGCCCTTTTGCGAGAAGGTGCCGGGCTATTTACCCTGGAATGGCACCCCGTCCAAAATAAATTTGGCATTTTACCTATGCTTTACGGCACATTTATTGTCGCCTTGATTGCGGTCTTGCTGGCAACGCCGATTGGCACGCTATGCGCCATTGCTATATCCGAATATTTACCCAGACAATTTAGAATTCAGATCAAAGGCCTGCTCGAACTTCTCGCGGGCATCCCATCCATCATTTATGGCCTCATCGGTATCGCCGTTTTGGCCCCATTTCTGGCCAATAATTTTGAGTTGCAATCTGGGCGCACAATTCTCGCGGGCGGGATCTTACTCGCTATCATGATCTTACCGACCATTATCACCTTAAGCGAAGACGCGCTTTCCAATATTCCGGATCATTACAGGGAAACCAGCGCAGGTCTTGGGCTGTTTAAATTCGAAATTATCAAAGATGTTTTATGGCCGATAGCTAAAACCGATATTATAGGCGCCATACTTCTGGCGCTCGGTCGGGCTCTGGGTGAAACCATGGCGGTTATGTTGGTGATCGGATCGATTGACCGTATCCCAACGCCCTTTACGAATGTCTTATCTCCAGGACAAACCATCACGTCGAAATTAGGCCGCGAGGTATCCGAGTCGGCTTTTGGATCACCCCATTTCCAGGCACTGATTTTTCTGGCTCTGCTCTTGGTTTTAATCGGTCTGGTCATGACTTTAATGGCGCAATTTATGATCCGCAAAGGCGAGGCGCGCCTTGATAACTAGATCTTTCAAATCCCGATTTTTTGCAGGCCTTGCCTTATCAGCACTGGCCCTTGCCACCCTCACCCTATTGAGCCTTTTAGGCCTCATTATTGTCAAAGGTGCGGGCGCATTAAATCTTGATTTTCTGACACAGACCTCACGGAATTTTGGCGCGTCAGGCGGAATATCCAATCAAATTATTGGAAGCCTGTTAATGGTTGTGGTTGCAGGTCTATTAGTTATGCCGGTCTCGCTGGGACTAGCGCTCTATATGAGCGAAATCATTAAGACAGCTCAGGCTCGGCGTGCAGCGAAAACACTTTTACTCACGCTCAATACCGTGCCCTCTATTACCTTCGGGATTTTTGGACTCGTCTTTTTTGTAACGATTTTAGGCACGGGCATTAGCTGGTTCGTTGGCTCAATCATCCTGGCCTTTATGATGCTACCCACTGTTACGCTGGCAAGCTATCAGAGCCTAAATGCCATCCCCTCAATTTACCGCGAAAACGGCTATTCTCTTGGATTTACTCAAGGACAGACCTTTACCCACATCCTCATTCCCCAAAGCTTCCACGGCACTGTGACGGGCCTGTTAATCGGCCTTGCGAGAGCCGTCGGTGAAACGG
>CAYRMO010000095.1:0-10697 GCA_964425355.1 uncultured Algimonas sp.
TCCAATCGCAATAGCTTCAGGCTTATACTTTTTGCAAAACGCCACCAGCGCCTCCGCCTGCAAAACCGGAAGTAAAGGCCCCTGTGACGAAAGCGGACCCCGTTCCTCCTATTGACCCTACGCCAGCGAGTTACGACGGCGAGGGCGGGGGTATCTGGCGTTGGCTAAAGTGGCTTTTACTCTTATTACTGGCCCTATTCGCCTTATTTTTCCTACTCAAAGCCTGTTCTGGCGAAAAGCCGGCACCCGTCGCACCGGTGAAAACGGTGGCATGTTGGGATGGAAGTGAGGCGGCAAGCCAATCAGCCTGTCCGACAAAAGTGACCTGTTGGAATGGGGATGAGGTCACATCCGAGGCGGCTTGTCCCGTCGAGCCGACGCCAGAACCTGTTGTTCCGGCAAAGCCAAGCCGGACCTTTACATGTTGGGACAATAGCGTTGTAACAGACCTTGCAAATTGTCCTGCAGAACCTGCACCAACACCAGATCCGGAGCCGATAGTGACCCCGGAGATTACGCCAGCGCCGACCCCTCCGCCGTCCACACGTATATTTTCTACCAATCGCGGTACAACATCAGGTATTTTCGCGGCTGGTGTGACGCCGGTTCTCGTAAGACGCTTGGGTACAAATCCTGAATTTGGTGATAGTCGTGGTCTCAGCGCCAACGGATTTTATGACAAGCTGAATAATCGCTACCTTACCAATGACTTTGATCGAAAATATCTCGATTATCTGGCCAAAGAGCTCGGCTATCGCGGATGGCGCGAGGTGAGCGCGACCGACATTAGCGAGGCCACGCTTTCAAACGGAACTAAAGGCGTTTTGGGGTATGGGTCATTCCATGGTTATCAATATGCGCAATTTGGCCTGACTGACCCCGCGCAATTAGAGGCCTTCCAAATTGCCTCTCGTAATGGTCGCACGGTCTATTTCATGAAAGCTTGTGGGAATTATTTCTTCCCAACGGAGTAGCTGAACCGACATAGAGGCTAGTCACGGGCAGGAGCTGGCGCTACATGCCGCCCATGATGTCATTTCTTTATGTCGCATTGGGCGGCGCCATTGGCGCCAGTGCTCGTCACGGCCTGGGTCTGGTCGCCTTGCGGGTATTTGGCCCTGGCTATCCTTATGGAACACTGCTCGCCAATCTATTGGGCGGCTTTTTAATGGGCCTTTTAATGGGATGGCTCGTGACTAAAACGCCCGAAGCGCAAAACGATATTCGCTTATTTGCAGGTGTCGGTATTTTGGGGGGCTTTACGACATTTTCCGCCTTTTCGCTAGAGTCCCTCAGGATGTTCCAAGAAAAAGCCTATGGCGCCATGATTGGATATGTCAGTCTCTCTGTAATCCTCTCAATTTTAGCCGTGGCGCTTGGGCTTTATCTCATGCGGAATATAGCATGAGTGGTGTCCAAAAACTGACAGTACCGGATCATGATGCGGGGGGGCGGTTGGATCGTTGGTTCAAACGACAATTTCCGCATATTCCCCATGGCCGTGTCGAAAAACTCCTGCGCAAAGGTGAAATTCGATTAGACGGAAAGCGGGTCAAAGGCAGTGTGCGGATTGAGGGCGGGCAGGTCGTACGCGTGCCGCCACTACCGGATCCGTCAGACATGTCTGTGACCCCGCCCGTGAACGAGGCTGATCAAGCTTTCATAAAGTCACTCGTAATTTACGAAGATGACGACCTGATTGGGCTAAATAAGCCTGCTGGTCTTGCCGTCCAGGGAGGCTCGAAAACCACACGTCATATTGATGGCATGTTGCCGGCTCTCGGTGAGGGGTGCCGTCTGGTGCACCGTCTGGACCGAGATACATCCGGTGTGCTTTTAATCGCCAAATCTGCAGCCTCTGCGAAATGGGCCGGGCGCGCCTTTCAAAGCCGCCGCGCCGAGAAAATATATTGGGGCATAACCAATGGCGTCCCCAAACCTCTATCCGGTGAGATCAAAGGTTATATGGCCAAGGGTCGGCTTGATAATCGCTTTGGCAATATCAATGAGGGCAAAGAAGTCATGATGGCGGTCCGGCACGGCACGGAAAATGCCAAACATGCGCGAACGCTTTATCAGGTCCAATCGCAAGCCGGACAAAAAGCCGCCTGGGTTATTATGATGCCGCTGACAGGGCGCACCCATCAATTGCGACTTCATATGCAACTCCTCGGCGCGCCGATTGCGGGGGATCCTCGTTATTTCACAGATCGGCCCATGCCGGGAAGTCTGGAAAGAAATCTGCATTTACATGCGCACTCATTGGTTATTCCAAGGCCTGATAAGCCAGATTTAGAAATTCGGGCCGATCTGCCGTCCCATATGGAAAAGGCCTTTGCTACTTTAGGGTTTGATCCAAAGGAAGATGAGGTGGATTGGGAGGAGTTGCTGTGAATACGTTATATTCTGATTTGCAAAATCTCTATGCCCTTCATCAACGTGGTGATTCAATTTCATCAGAAATTGGAATACGAAAATTATTGCATTCAACGCCTAATCATCCAGATATATTGCGATTGGGCGCTTTAACAGCATTAGCAATCAATCAAATTGTAACAGCGCAAGAACGTCTATCTAAAGCGGCTTCAATGGTTCCAATGACTGCGGAAATGGCAAATACTCAAGGAAATATATACAAAGCCTCGGGAGATTGGGCACGTGCTGAATCATCATACTTAAGAGCCGAAGAAATAGATCCTACATATTCTATTGCGACACTGAATTTATTGGATATGTATTTAAAATCAAACCAACCGCACTCCGTATTAAAAGTGTTAGGACGGAAAGTTGATCTTGGAGAGTTGGGTGATTTTGCGTTTTGTCAAGCGAAGATGAAGCTCGGCCAATATGACGAAGCTTTGAAAGGTTTGGATCGGAATTGGGCGTCATTAGATCAAGATAGAATTCGTAGTCAACGTATTGAAATTCTTGCGTTAACCAACCGCTTTGATGAATTGAAAACACAGTTTAATGCGATGCCCAAATCCTCACCATATATGGCTCAAGCGCTTGGAGCTATTGTCAATACGCTTGAGATGGTTGGAAAAAAACCTGAGGCCATGACAATTATTGCCGAGACATTGGCTTCGAATTCAACAACGGCTCAAACTGTTGTCAAAGCGAGCCAGTTATTAAACCGAGTGGGCGATGTTGAACAATCGACCAGAGTTGTAAGATTAGCTCAAAAACGACTGACTAATGATCCGACGCTTTTAGGTCAAGAAGCGCGTTTAATGTATAAAGCAGAAAATTTGGAAGCAAGTTGTGATTTATATAAATCCGCGCTTTCTATAAAGCCGGGAGATATTTCACTCATTATGGGATATATTGAGGCTTTAATTTCTACAAAAGATTTTGATATGGCGGGCCGCCTTTTGCAAGGAGCATTCCGTCAAGCCCCAAATAATCAATTCCTATGGGCCTTGAAGGCAACTCTAAATAGAATGATGGGAATTGATTATAAAACACTTTATAATTACAAGGATTTCATACGTGTTTATGATATTGACCCTCCTAAAAATTACACTGATATTGAAAATTTTAATGCTCAATTAAAATCGAGTTTGGAACGTTTTCATATCTATAAACATGCGCCCCTAAATCAGTCATTACGAAAGGGAACACAGACGAATATAGATTTAACTTTGGTTAATGACCCTTTAATTAGAGATTTTTTTGTAGCTATGGAATCGCCAATACGAGATTTCATTTCACAATTGCCAGATAATTCGACTCATCCTTTATCTACTCGCAAATGCTCAAAATACCGTATTTCGGGTGCTTGGTCGGTGAACTTATCAGAAAATGGTCACCATGTGAATCATGTGCATCCTATGGGATGGATTAGTTCAGTCTATTATGTAGATGTTCCAAAGATTATAAATGAAAACAGCAAGGCCGGATGGATAAAGTTTGGTGAACCCGGAATGGTACTTACGGGACTAACTCCAGAACGCTATATCAAACCCAAACCGGGACGCCTCGTATTATTTCCTTCTTATATGTGGCACGGTACCGTTCCGTTCAAGGGACCCGAAAAACGTCTGACGCTCCCATTTGATGTTGTTCCAGCGTAATGGCAAAACGGCTCGCCAAACGCTTCTACAAAACAGTATCCGTCGAAAAGGTCGATAATCGGTGGATGGTTTTGCTTGACGGGATGCAACTCAGGACGCCGGGGAAATTGAAGCTTGATCTTCCAATGAAAGGCCTGGCCGATCAGGTGGCGTCTGAATGGGACGCGCAAATAGACCGAATAAATCCGTCCAACATGCCCGTGACACGATTGGTCAATGTCGCCTTTGAACAAACACCGCCGCGCAGAGATGAGCTTATCGATGAGGCAGAACGCTACGTCAGAACGGATCTGATTTGCTATCGCGCCGCTCAGCCCAGAGTTCTAGTAGAACGACAAGCACAGGCCTGGGATGTCTGGCGCGATTGGGGCGCGGCGCAAGGCGTAAAATTAGAGGTAACAGATACGGTCACAGCTATTGATCAAGCGGAAAAGAGTATTGAAACCGTTCGCGCCTATGCACAGGGCCTTGATGATCTTGCTCTGACCTTATTTGTTCACCTCGTCGCGGTTTATGGATCGGTTATATTGGCGATGGCCGTTATGCGGGGGGCATTACCTGCAGATCAGGCTTTTGATCTCTCACGTATTGAACAGAGCTATCAAATTGAATTATGGGGTGAGGATGAAGAGCAGGCAGAGATAGACGCCGCCCTTCGCGTTGAGACCACAATTTTGGGTAATATTTTGGAGTTTTTAAATGGCTGATCCCGTTACAGTTACAGAGCGCCCTGGCGGCAAATATACGCTGGATGTCACCAATACGCGACATCATCTTTACGCGGATGAGCCCTTAAGTTTCGGAAGCGCAGATTTGGGACCTTCACCCTTTGAATATCTTTGTGCGTCATTGGGCTCTTGCACGGCAATTACCTTGCGCATGTATGCGGGCCGCAAAGATTGGGACATTGAGAAAATAGCTGTCACCGTCGCGCAAAGTTACCGCAAAACTGATACTGGCGATAAGATCAGCGTGTTTACGCGCACTTTGAATGTAAAAGGAAACCTTTCCGATAAAGAGCGGGGCCGTCTGGTTGAAATCGCTAATAAATGCCCTGTCCATAAAATGCTGGAACATGGCAATATCATCGAGACCGCTTTGGGCTCAGACTTAGATTAAATAAAGAGCTTTTGAGACTTTCATGCCAAATATGTTGAAACTTTTATTATCGCCAAGCGGACGGATCGGGCGTGGTGTATATGTGATTGGATTGGCCGCAATGGTGGTGATCACCACCGTCTTTAATTTCATATTGGGTCGAATAAGTGGATCCCTTATTGGGTTTCTAATCTCCCTGCCGTTCCCGTTTCTGGTGCTTCATATGACATATTGCGTCTATGGGAAAAGGTTGCACGATATTGGACAATCCTTTTGGCCTGTTACCGTTTTGATTTCGGCTTTGATCTTGATCATGATATTTATAATGCTGGGATTTGGAGGGCTAGACTATTTTGAAGCCTTTCTAAAACATAGCGAGGACAATACGCTTACGGATGAAATAGCCAAAGCTATTCACGATCAGTATCAAGAAGAGCTCGCGCCCGGTCTGCCTTGGCTATATGGGATCATGTCCGGGTTGATCGGCGCCTTCTCACTCTGGCTATTATTGGCAAAACCTGACCCCGAAGAAAATCGGTATGGATCGCCAGAAAAATAAGAATTTTTACGATTTTCCTTGATTTTTGGTAAGAAATCGGCAGGCTCATATCGTTAAACAACAAATGGGAGAGTTTTTCATGGGCAATTTACTATTTTCGCCGTCTGGTCGTATTGGACCGGGTCAATTTATGAGTGGTGTGACGGTTCTGGTTGTCATTAGTTTGGTTTTGCAGCTCTTACCGATCTTTATTCCAGCGCTGCTATTGTTGAATATAATCGGGCTTGTTTTGATTTGGTGCTGGGTCGTTATTTGGGTTAAACGATATCATGATGGCGGTAAATCGGGTTGGATGTGTCTCATTCCAATTGTGGTTTGGATTATCGTTGGCGCGATCGTTGGAGTCGTTCTTGCAGGAATGTTTGCAGATCCAGATGCTGCTCTCGCAGCTGCCGAAGCAGCCGAAGCGGGTGACTTTGGGGCGATTTTTCAGAGTATGGGGACTGGTGGGATGACAACCACGGGCGCGATCATCAATGCAGTTGCCGGAGCCGTAATTTCATATGTTATTGCAATGATCTTCAACAATACAATCAAGCATAATGATCATGACAATCAATTTGGACCTGTCGCTGGCACAGCCTAAGCGGTTAAAAATAAATCTTATGAACCCCGTCTTTTGGCGGGGTTTTTTATTGCGCGGCTGATTTTGTCAGGCCGAAAATACGTTCGAAAGTCTGACGCAGGGCCCTATCAAATTCTGGCATAGAAATCGTTTTACCCAATGAAGCTAGGCTGGCCACACCATGTTCGCTGATGCCGCAAGGTACAATTCCCTCAAAATGTGAGAGATCTGGATCAATATTGACGCTAATGCCGTGAAAGCTCACCCATTTTTTAAGCCGCACACCAATGGCCGCAATTTTTTCTTCCCGGCCATCTTCATGCGCAACCCATACGCCAACCCGCCCACAGCGGCGTTCCGCAATAACGTCAAAAGCGGCGAGACTATCGATCACCCATTGTTCCAGAGCTCTCACAAAGACTGAGACATCGCGCCCGCGTTTTCTAAGGTCCAGCATGACATAGGCCACACGTTGCCCCGGCCCATGATAGGTATATTGCCCGCCGCGACCCGTTTGATGCACCTCAAACCGGTCTGGCGATACAAGGTCTTCGGGATTGGCAGATGTTCCGGCTGTATAAAGAGGCGGGTGTTCTAACAGCCAGATTTGTTCAGACGCTTCGCCAGCCGCAATAGCAGCTGCGCGGGCTTTCATATGTGCATGCGCGGTTTCAAACTTCGTTAGACCGTCGGATATGACCCATTCAACAGGCTCGGACGTATAAATCGAGTTAGTTTTCGTCAAGGCTCAAATCGCTAAGATTGAGTTTGTCCAGTTCTTTCATGATGATTTCGCGGGCTTCGGGGGAATCCTGGATGCGGGAAAACTCTTCAAATAATTCAGATTGAGATTCGAGTAGCGCCGGAAGTTTACGCAAGACGCCAAATGATAATTCAGACTCATCAATGTCCTCAAAGGATTCTAAGGCGGCTTTGAGGTGAGGTGCTTGGGCTTGGAGATCCTTTATCGCGGCTTTGGCGCTGCCTTCATCAACCACAGTTTTCAAAATTTTTGTGACCTCAACAGTTTGAACTTCCAGATAGTCAAAGGTCTCACTGACACTCATCTCAGACAATTCAGCTTTTGTCTTTGGGTCAAGGGGATCCGCCCCATTATCGCCACAGGCCGACAACATTAGGGCCAAGCCAGTGGCCAAAAAAATATGTTTGATCGGATGCATGATAATCTCCCTTTTAATAACGATAGCAGAGAGACGGGTGCATATAAAGCCAAGACTGCGTAAGCTGAACCTCGCTCTGAAATTCACGCCGAAAAGGGCTTCACAAGTCGCATCCTACCCCCTATAGACCGCGCTCCTCAATGTGCGGCCGTGGCGGAATTGGTAGACGCGCAGCGTTGAGGTCGCTGTGGGGTAAAACCCGTGGAAGTTCGAGTCTTCTCGGCCGCACCATTATACTGATCATAAAAACTTGTAACACATTGTTTTATAACAATTATACATGGATTCGCCTGTGGTGAGTCTTCCGTGTATCAAATTTTGTGTAACATTTTGTGTAACATTTGCGATGGAATGAGTATATTATGACCCTGATGCGAGACCTTAATCAGTATTTACAAAAGCGGGGCGACCGGTGGCATTACGTGCGGCGGGTGCCAATTCAATATCAGGCTCTCGATAAGCGTGGCACAGTCCGTAAGTCACTTAAAACAGAGTCCCTTGAAATCGCCCGCAAGCGCCGTGACGAGCTTGTAATTGCTGATGACGAGTACTGGGTAACCATTTCACAAAACAGTACTGATGATTACTCGGAGCAGTTAAAAGAACAAACATACAAAATCGCTGTTCAGAAATATAAAGCGGCCAAGTCGACGGCAATGGCCCACGGATTTCAATATAAACCTATAGATGAGCTTGCTAGAGCCCAAACAGCGGATATCTTGGACCGATTGAAAGTTCTAGAGGCCGGAACCCATGCTAGAAAAATTCCAGAGAAAGAGCTTGTTGATGCTTTGCTGGGGACAGTAAAGTCCCCCAAAGTTTCAATATCGAGGGCTTTTGAAATTTACTGTAACGAGATTGTCGCAAGCGAGTTAATCGGTAAGTCGGACGCGCAAAAACGGTCATGGAAAAAGGTCAAAGCGAGAGCTGTAAACAACTTTATAGCTCTTATTGGTGATATCCCTATCTCTGAAATTACAAGACAGCATGCCAAGAAGTTTCATAACTGGTGGTCTAGAAGGATTATACCCGATGACCCGCTTATCAAGGCTCGTTCAGCGAATAGCGGAAATCGCGACATGGGCAACTTGAGCAAACTGTACAGGCAGTATTGGGAGTATGAGGGCCAAGAGGATCGAGCAAATCCATTTCGAAAGCTTCGGTTTTCAGATTCAGGTGGCAAAGAGGTTCTTCACTTTTCAAATGACTGGGTACGCTCAAAGATTTTGGTGCCGGGCGTATTTAAGGGATTGAATAGAGAAGCAGCTCTCATTGTTTATACCCTTATTGAAACTGGGTGTAGGCCAAGTGAGATAGCGAACCTACAGCCTGTGAATATTTGCTTAGAGGTGGAGGTGCCACATATTCGGATTCGAAATTCAAATGACCGGCAGTTGAAGTCGAAAGCATCGGTAAGAGATATACCATTAGTGGGTGTTTCCCTCGAAGCAATGCGGAAAGCTCCTGACGGGTTTCCGCATTATCGTGATAAATCGGAATTGCTGTCGGCTTCGCTGATGAAGGCGTTTAAATCGAGAGGTCTGTTCCCAACTCCAAATCATCGAATATATTCTTTCAGGCACTCATTTGAAAAGCGTATGCTAGAGGCTGAAATCGACTACGGGTTACGGTGTATATTGATGGGTCACAAAAATACTCGACCAAGCTATGGTGATGGAGGTTCATTATCACATCGACGCGAACAACTTTTGAAAATAGTGCATCCAGTTTCCGACAGCACAATTACTTCTATTCGTAAGTTGCCTGTGGAGTGACCCAGTCCTCCCTTTGTCCCTCGGAATACTTTTTTGCTGCCACTTCATACCCTCCGGCTTCTTTTAAAAAAGGTCCAAGCCAGTTGGTGAGTATTTTATGCTCGTGAGCGTAGGCTAATGCTCTAGAAAATTTCGAACGTTGAGCTGAGTTAAGTTTCTTTTCCTCGAAATGTGTGCGTACATATGCCTCGATAACTACTGCAAAGGCATTGTTCTCATCTACTTTGCTGTCACAGTTGCGAACTTTGAGGTTGGCGCTCTTAACCATCTGTTTTGTCGAACCTTCTCGATCTATTTGTTGTACATATTCATAGATTAGCCGCAGCAGTGATGGCGTAAAATCAGTATGCCTATTCCCTTTGGTAGCGGTCCCTTCATACCGCTTTTTGAGAGCTTTTATTTCCCGACTGAAATGTTGGCGAGCATTTCTATTGTAGTTATTGTTAATCAAAATTTTCGTGTTCATAGCTTTCATTCGCGAGCGAGGCTTCGATATTCCGAAGCGAGTTAAGGTCAATTTCCTCTAAAAGCAAAGAGTATGCTTCGAAAAATCGAAGCAACTTTTTTCTATTTAGGTAATTTTAGCACTTAATGCAATTTTCGTGACGTGCAAAAATGTTGAAATTTGCTGCTAACGATTAAAATGCTGCTTTTTTACAATGGCTTAGGCGGAGTGTGTCTGAGACCATGTCCACATTCGGCTAAAACCGGCGTTTTCACATCAATTTTATCTTGAACTTTCGAAAGGAATTTTAAGATGAGCGCCATTTCTGAAGAAATGCTCGTATCAGCCTTATCCGTCACTACACGCCTCATAGAGGCTTATGGAGATGCTTATTGGCCAATCTTTGATAGATTAGAGCAGGAATTGCTGGTCATTAGAGACCGAGAATGCAGGTTAAAAAAGTACAGCTCAGCAAAAATCCATACTCTCGGAAGTTCTCCAAGTAACACAATTATGGAGATCCAGAATGACAAAACCACCGGTGCGCCCTTGTATACCAAATACACTCAACAAAACTCAATCAACCGACAGTATAGCGACAATGGGAAAGGCAGTACAAAGACACATCAACTTCACAGATGCGACTAAGGAAAGGATGTTAAATCGTTTAAGGTGTAAGGCTTATGGTAGATGTAATGGGGCGATTAGAGAACTGTTGTTAAGTACAGATAACAGTAACAAACCAAATTCATCTCAATTCACTTTCATTGAAGTTCTAGGAAAGGCTTTTATCGAAGAGTGTTCTTCGATGTTTCTAGATTCCGAAGCTCCGATGTATCACATAACAATCGTGTCTGATGAGCATAACCAACCTGAGGATACTCCCGAATTTAATCTAAAGAAGTTTAAAAACCAAATAAGGAGTTTTTTCAGCCATCATTTACCGGGATGTCATCTGATCGGATTTATCGAGTTTCAGTATGTGAAAATAAAAAAAG
>CAYRMO010000096.1:0-10504 GCA_964425355.1 uncultured Algimonas sp.
GTATAGGCAAAGAACTTAAGCGGGCGCGTGGCGGTCACACTCGGATCGATCTGCCGTAAGCTCCCGGCAGCGGCATTGCGTGGATTTTTATATTCGGCTTTTCCCGCTTTTAATTGCGCGGCATTCATCGTGGTGAAATCATCATGAGAAATATAAACTTCACCGCGGACTTCTAAAATATCTGGCCAGCCAGTTCCGGACAGCGTCTTAGGAACATCATCTAATGTACTGAGGTTGGCTGTTACGTCTTCACCAATTTGTCCATCACCTCTTGTCGCGCCCGAAACTAATTTCCCATTTTCATATCGAAGCGCAGCCGAGAGACCATCAATTTTGGGCTCCGCCGTAAACGCCATCTCGGCATCTTCTCGCATATTGAGGAACCGTTTTACCCGAGCCACGAAGTCGACAACATCCTCATCTGAAAAGGCATTATCCAAGCTTAGCATAGGTACACTATGAGTGATCTTTCCAAATTTTCCGGAAGGCTTAGCTCCAACTGATTTGGACGGACTGTCCTTGCGGATTAGGTGCGGAAATTCGGCTTCGAGTTTGGTGTTTTCGCGCCGCAAGGCGTCATATTCAGCGTCACTAAGGGCAGGATTATCTTCGAGGTAATAGAGCGCGTCCGCGGCTTTGATTTCGCGCACCAGAAAAGCCAGTCTTTTTTTTACGTCATCTTCTGTCATGATCCGATTAATTGCCTCGCCGCAGCGCGCGCTTCCTGGGTTATAGTTTCACCGGCGAGCATACGCGCAATTTCTTCTTCTCGGTCTTGATCCCCAATAGAGGTCACAGATGTGGTGGTCGTTTCGCCCTGAGACGACTTCTCGATCCGGAATTGGTGATTGGCACAGGCTGCAACTTGCGGGCTATGTGTCACGGTAAAGACTTGTGCATCTTCAGAAAGCCTAGCGAGCCGCTTGCCCACGGCTGCAGCGACGGCCCCGCCGACACCTTGATCGACTTCGTCAAAAACCATGACGGCATCGTTTTTTCCAGCCAAAGCCACTTTGATCGCCAAAGCAAAACGCGCCATCTCACCACCTGATGCAATTTTCTGAAGCGGACCGATTGCTGTTCCAGGATTTGTTGAAACCAAAAAGCTGACGTGGTCAACACCTCTCATCGTTGCCGCAACGGTCTGGATATCTGTCTTGAATTGTGCGCGCTCCATTTTCAAAGGTGGAAGTTCTATCGCAACCGCCGCATCTAGTGATTTCGCGGCCTTGCTTCGAGCTTTACTCAGAATAGTGGCCGCCTTGTCATAAGCCGCCTGCGCCGCTTGCGCTTTTTGCTGCGCCGCCTCAATATTGACGACGACAGAGTCAACCGCATCAAGATCTGCCGCAAATTGCGCGCGCTGGCTAATAAGCGCGTCGACAGAAACGTCATATTTTCTTGCAGCAGCCTTTAGGGCGAATAATCGTTTTTCCGTTTCTTCCAAACGCCCAGGTTCAATGTCAAAGGCTTGCGCAGCCAAATTTACGGCTTCACGTGCATCTTGTGTTTCCAACATGGCACGCTCTAACGCTTGCGCCGCTGTCTCTAACGCCTTGGCAGCTGCGCTTTCATTACTATCGAATTTGGCACGAAGCCGATCAATACCTGACAAGGCCGTCGACAAACGCGCTTCAAATGCACCGTCTTCGCCTAAGGCTTGGCGAGCCGCCCTTAGCTCTGTCAGAGCGCCTTCTGCGCCTTGTAAAAACTTTCTTTGTCGCGCCAGCTCAGCGTCTTCACCTTGCCGGGGGTCCAATCGGTCGAGTTCCGCAATCGCGTGGGTCAAGAAATCTCGATCATCGCCGGCCTTAGCCTGTAAGGTCAAAAGTTCATTGAGTGCGTTTTGACTATGCTGAAGCACGGAATAAGCCGCCTTAACCGCATTCAAGGCTTTGTCGTGACCTCCAAATTGATCGAGCAACGTAATATGGGTTGTGGAATCGAGTAAGCCCCGACCATCATGCTGACCATGAACTTCAATGAGAAGGCCACCAATTTGTGCCAGCAGTTTAACGCTGACAGCTTGGTCATTTACAAAGGCACGACTTCGCCCGTCATGATTAAGCGTTCGACGTAAGGTTAAGTCTTCATTTGGATCAAAATCAATGTCTTGATCATCTAAAATAGTCCATATGAGATGATGTGACGGCAGTTCGAAACTCGCACTTGATTGTGCTTTATCTGTGCCCGTCCGGATTAAACCCCGATCAGACCGCGCTCCCGTCGCCATGCCTAGCGAGTCAAGTAATATAGATTTACCTGCCCCGGTTTCACCCGTCAAAGCTGTGAGCCCTGACGAAAAATCCAAATCGAGACGTTCGATCAGGACAACATTGCGGACAGAGAGCCCGGTTAGCATGTCTAAAAGAGACGTTCTTTCAGGCGGGTCCAATAGCCTATTTTTTTTGGCTTCGAGATTTCTTCATCCAGATTCACGCCATAGTTTTGTAGAAGGTCATAGCTGTCTTCATACCATTCACTATCAGGATAATTATACCCTAGAACAGATCCAACAAGTTTCGCCTCTTGAATAACACCAATCGAAACATAGCTTTCGACAAGGCGATGCATGGCTTCTTCAACTTGTGATGTGGTTTCATATTCACTTACGACATTTTTGAACCGTTTTATCGCCGCCAAATGTTGATTATCTTTGAGGTAATAGCGCCCAATTGACATCTCCTTACCGGCCAAATGGTCATGGGTCAGCTCGAGTTTTAATCGGGCATCTCTTGCATAGTCACTTTCTGGGTATCGCCTCACAATTTGTTGGAGCGAAGCCTCGGCTGCGACAGTTGTGGCTTGGTCCCGACCAACATCATAGATTTGATCATAATAGTTGATGGCGATTAAGTAATAGGCATACGGCGCAGAGTCGGAGCCTGGGTGTAAGCTAATAAAGCGTTGTGCCGTTGCAATACTCTCATCGTGATCGGCTGAGCGGTAAGAGGTATAGGCGCTCATAAGCAATGAGCGGCGCGCCCACTTAGAGAATGGATGTTGTCTTTCGACTTCTTGGAAAAGCAGTTTGGCATCACCCCAATCTTCACGCTCCAATTGATCAACAGCTTGATTATAAATAAGCTCCGCTGGCCGTTCAATATAAGCCAAACGCTCCTTCTGGTTCCCACCAAGTGAACCACAGGCTGTCAACGAGACTGCAAGTCCAAGAAACGCGAAGGTTTTCAATCTTTTCCTAAAGGTCATGTAAGAGCCCAATTTTGTTAATATACATATCTAAGAGTCAGCTATGTATCATTCTTAAGAGGTCTCTTAACGCTTTCCGCGCGCGGGTGAAAGTGAGAAATCAGTTAGGCTGGCACTGATGTCAGAACATGGGTGTCAGTCTCTAAGGCCGATTGCTCCATAGAAATCGTCTGATATTTCCATGCGCTCGCCGTCCCGAACAGTTTTATCAACAAATCATGATTGAGACCATGACCCGACTTAATTGTCGTAACGCGTCCTAGGATCGGTCCTCCGAGATAAAGGTCTCCCAATAGATCAAGCGCTTTATGTCGAACAAATTCATCTTCAAAACGCAGGCCTGATGGGTTCAGAATTTTATCTTCATCAACGACGATCGAATTTTTATAGGATCCACCTTTGGACAGGCCAGCGGCTTGAAGCGCTGCAACTTCATGCAAACGCGCGAATGTCCGAGCCCCTGCTATGCGTTCCCGAAAAGACCTAACATTCGGGACGATCTCAAGTCTTTGACGCCCAATGGCGATCTCTGGAAAATCAATGGTTACATCAAGCTCCAATTGGTCGCAGGGCTCAATTCGCGCATATGTATCCCCTGAAGAGACCTCAACGGTCTCAAGAACCTTGATATACCGGCGCGGCGCGGCCTGGCGCAGCACACCAACTTGCTCAATCAATTCCAAGAATGGTTCTGATGACCCATCTAAAGCAGGAAGTTCGGCCCCATCTAACTCGATATCCAAATTGTCAATTCCCGCGGCTGACAGGGCTGCAAGCAAATGTTCAATGGTCGACACGCTGACACCAGCCGCATTTGTTAGCGTCGTGCAATTTCGAACCCCTGTTACCAAATCCGGCCTCACAGGGATTACGTTATCGCGGTCTGAGATATCCAATCGTATGAAATTCAAGCCTGACCCCACAGCCGCCGGACGCAAGGCCAATCGCGTATGCTCTCCATTGTGCAAAGCAATACTTGCTGTCACCGCAGCCGATTTCAGCGTAGATTGATGTCTGATTTGCATACTGGGCGTGATCACATATGTCTCCAAAGGCCTATCTATACCCGTTATTCCATTTCCGATACGCATGGAAGCAGATTTCAACAAGAAACGCTAGGTAACGGATTGTTTCAAAACATTAAAAAAAGGCCACCTCTTTGAAAGAGGCGACCTTTGGGTATTTATGTTACATTTTTCAGCGTAGGTAACGCGTATTTCGACTCTATCGGTTTTGACGTCTCAAAAAGCTCGGAATTTCCAGCTCGTCTTCGTGTTCATTCCCAAAAAGATCCCCTGATGGGGCTGGCCGTGATTTCACCTGTGGTCTTGGCGCAGCGGCCGCTTTGCGACGTCCAAAAAATCCGAATGGACTTCTTATCGTCGGATTTGCAGGGGCAGGTTCAGGAATGGGCGCTGGCCTCGGCGCAGGAGCTTGCGCAGGCACAGGGGTCGCAGTTTCTGCGGCTTGGATTTTTGGCGGGTAAGGTTTCGGCGCAACATATGGCGGCGGTGCATTTACAGCAACAGATTCATCTTCTTTATCAAACTCATAGTCTTGATAGGCCTTGCGGGCTTCAGCCTCAGCTTGCGCCGCGGCTTGCGCGCGTTCATGTACGCCAAGTTCGACGATTTTCTCAGGTTCAACGGCTGGTGTAACAGGACGCGCCATCGTTTTTACAGGCGCAACTGGCTTAGCAGTCGCATCAACGCCTGTTGCAACGACTGAAACGCGGACAATACCGTCCAAATCATCGTCTAAGGCAGACCCGACAATAATATTGGCATTTTCATCCACTTGATTACGAATGAGTTGAGCCGCTTCGTCGACTTCGTAAAGTGTTAGATCGCGGCCACCCGTAATATTGATCAAGACCCCTTTTGCGCCTTTTAATGAGACATCATCTAGGAGCGGGTTATTGATTGCGCTTTCAGCGGCTTCGACAGCGCGACGCTCGCCAGTGGCTTCGCCAGTTCCCATCATAGCTTTGCCCATTTCGTCCATGACGGTTCGAACATCATTAAAATCTAGATTTATAAGACCAGGGACAACCATCAGATCCGTCACGCCGCGTACACCTGAATGTAAAACTTCATCCGCCATAGAGAAAGCATCCGACATTGTGGTCGATTCAGTCGCAACACGGAAAAGATTTTGATTTGGGATCGTAATCATTGTGTCGACAGCCGCATAGAGATTTTCAATCCCTTGCTCGGCGAGCGCCATACGACGAGACCCTTCAAACATGAAAGGCTTTGTGACAATCCCCACCGTCAATATACCGCGTTCACGTGCCGCTCTTGCAATAACGGGCGCCGCACCGGTTCCAGTGCCACCGCCCATGCCGGCCGCGACGAACAACATATGTGCGCCGTCAAGATGTTCCAAAATTTCGTCTAAAGCTTCTTCCGCTGATTGTTCACCCACTTCAGGACGCATGCCAGCGCCAAGGCCTTGTGTGATACCAGAGCCCATTTGAACTTTGCGTTCTGCCGCATTCAAAGCCAGTGCCTGAGCATCCGTATTGGCAACAATAAAATCGACGCCGTCTAGGCCTGCCTCTATCATATTATTGACGGCATTTCCGCCTGCACCCCCAACGCCTATCACAACGATACGCGGTTTAAGCTCTACAGTTTCAGGGAGAGTAAAATTAATTGGCATAGGACCACACATGCTTATGGTGAATAGTTCGTAAACCAATTACTCGCGTGAAAGGTTTAATACCTTATTAACCGCGTTAACTTTTTCGGCAGTTCGCGTGGTTTGGGGTCAAAAGAACGCATTAATTGACCTTATTTTCGCATTTCCACGACAGTTAATGGATTAACCAACCCATTATGGCTGTGCTAGAAGTTCTCACGCAACCATTGCATGGATCGCATGACCGCATTCCCTGAATAGCGCTGTGTTTTCATACGCCTACCTGAAAGATCGGGTGGGCCTTGTACAACTTCAGGGCGATCGTCAAAAACATTCTTCAAGAGACCCGTTGCGACGGCAAAATCGGGCTGACCCAGTTCATCTGATAGGCCAAAAACGCCGTGCGGGTGACCCACACGAACCCGTTTTCCCAAGACATGGGTCGCAAGTTCTCTTATGCCGTTTAAATGCGCGCCGCCCCCGGTCAGGACCACCTGCCGCCCAGAATAGGTCTCAAGTCCCGCCTTGTAGATCCGGTCACGCAAAAGTTCGAGGGTTTCTTCAACGCGTGAGCGAATGATATTTGTAACCAAGGACTGAGGTTCATGCTGCAACTCATCTTGCGCGGCAATCGGGGGGCAAGGTACTAGTCGGTGATCATCATTGGCGCCGTGGAGACAAGAGCCATAGATCATTTTAATGCGTTCTGCCGCTTCGAAGGGCGTCGACAAACCTCGGGCTAAATCAGAGGTAATGTTTCGACCGCCAACGCCCAGCGCATCCACATGAACAAGCGTGTTATCGCGAAATATAGAGGCCGAGGTAATCCCAGCCCCAAGATCAATTAACGTGACCCCAAGATCACGTTCATCTTCGGTCAAAACAGATATGGCGGCCGCATATGGACTGACGGTGACGGATCGAATGTTAAGATGGCACCGCTCAATACAATGGGCGAGATTGCGCAAAGGTCCAATACCAGCCATGACAAAATGCATATCAACACCAAGGGTCTGGCCATACATACCCCTAGGGTCGCGAATGCCGTCCTCACCGTCAACTTGCCAGTTTAGCGGGATGGCATGTAAAATCGCATTTTCTGCCTGATCAACGCCCGACATTGAAGAATTGAGCACGCGCTTTAGATCTCGATCCGCGACGGCGCCACTCGCAAATTCGGTTTGAACTGTCATATGTTTAGAGGTCAACGAACGCAGTGCAACATTCACACAGACGTCTTGCACGGTTATTCCGGCTGCGCGTTCTGCTTTTTCAACAGCCGTTCGAATTCCAACTTCCGCAGCCTCGAGATCGATAACGGCCCCGCCTTTCAATCCGGCGGAAACTCCAAAGCCTGATCCAATCAATCGTACACCCAGGCCAGGTTCTTCTCGTCCGATCAGGCAAACAACCTTATTCGATCCAATATCAAGGACACAAACCGTTTCCGGCTGTCGTTTTACCCCACCACCTAACATGTCTAACTAGATTGCGCCTCTAGAGTTGGTTTTTCAATAAGTCCGATCCGGTCTTCAAGGCGCAGATCAATAACGCCTATTTGACGGGATAGGATAAATGTCTCTCTATCCAATTTGGCGAGATGGTCCAGAGCTTGCTCAACATTTTTTGTCGGCAAGCGGACCAGAATATCGTGTTTCATATGAAGGTCCCATCGCCCAGATGGAAATTTAACGAGGTTTTCGACCCGCTCCCAAATATCGTCATAGGGTTTTAAGGCCGCTTCGATTTCGATAAGGGATGCTGGCGCCGCCTCCCCTATATAGGTTTTCAAATTTTGAGGCACCGATTTGGCTTGAGAGACGGGAACAATCGATTTTCCAGCATCGGATAGGAGATATAATTCTCCATCATTTTGCCAAAGCGCATAAGGTTTTGTTTCAACAACTTGAACGACAATTCGATTTGGCCAAAGTCGACGAACAACCGCGCGGTCAACCCAAGGCAGGCTTTCGACACGGTCGCGCGTCGTTTCCAGATCCACCCCAAAAAAATATGACCCCTGATGAATTTGAACGGCAGCGCGAATATCGCGCTCGCTTAGACGCCCTTCGCCCATGACATCGACTTGTTCAACTACAAAGCCCATCGCCATAAGACGCTCAACTTTCCATGTGTCCAATTTCGCGCTCATGGCCGGTAAGAATCCCCCCAACCAAAGCGCGATGAATATAATCACAAAGAATGTCGCGATCATACGGACCATGAAACGGACCATAGCGCGCGGCGAGTGCTTGGCTGCACGCACCTTGGCGGCCATCCAATTTTGCGAGCCACGCAATCCAGGCTTGAGCGGGCTCACTCGCATCATCGTCGCGAATTTAGATCTACCTTTTTTTACCGCGGCCATGAAGCATCCTCAACCATCCAGCGACAAAGCTGGTTAAATTCCTCTCCAACATAAGCCGCCTGTTCAGGCACCAAAGATGTCGGAGTCATTCCGGGTTGAGTATTCACTTCAAGCATTACCAATTTGTTTACCAAATTGTCTGGAGTGCATTTTTCATCATTAAATCTGAAATCTGCACGGGAAACACCCCGACATCCCAAGGCAATATGGGCTTTTGCCGCCCAATCCATACAAAGATCCGTCACATATTGGGGTAAATTTGCCGGACATTCATGTTTGGCGGCATCTTCGCCATATTTCGCGTCATAATCATACCAGCCGCTTTTTGACTTGGCGGCAACAATTTCGGTTACACAAATGGCCCGACCATCTTTGACAGCAACCGTCAGCTCGCGGCCCGGTATATAGCTCTCGACGACGATCTGCTCGCCCATATCCTTGTCATCGGCAATCGCGGCGCGAAGGTCGGAATTTTCATCCCAAATAATATAGACGGATTTCGAAGACCCTTGCCCATTCGGTTTTACGACATAAGGGGTTGCGATCGGGTGCGATTTTGAAACCTCGAGCCGATCAAATAGCCCGCCATCAGGGACGGTAATCCCCACAGATTTAAGAACATGTTTAGCCCGATGTTTATCCATAGCCAGGGCCGAGGCCATAACACCGGAATGCGTATAAGGTTTACCATACATATCGAGCACACCTTGCACTCGACCATCTTCACCCCAATCGCCATGTAAGGCGTTAAAAATCACATCTGGATCGGCCGTGCCAAGCTGTTCCCACAAAGCATGGGTCACATCGATCTCAACAACGTCATATCCTTCTTCGCGCAAAGCCTGGGCACAGGCCGCACCAGAGACAAGCGATACATCACGTTCAGATGACATGCCCCCTTTCAGAACCGCGACTTTGGTCATGGGGCCTCCCCAATACGTCTGACTTCCCAGTGAAGATCGACCCCTTGCGAGGCGAGCACACGTTCACGGACCGTTTCGCCCAAAGCTTCGAGATCTGCCGCTGTGGCATCGCCCGTATTGATCATGAAATTACAATGTTGTTCGCTGATTTGCGCGCCGCCAATTTGCAGGCCGCGACACCCGGCCGCCTCAATTAATTTCCAAGACGAATGCCCGTCGGGATTCTTAAAGGTCGAACCTCCCGTCTTTTCCCGAATAGGCTGGCTGGCTTCGCGGCGTGCGGTGATTTCCAGGATCCGACCATGAATATTCATTGGATCGTCTTTTGTACCTTCAAACACCGCTTCAGTGAAAATCAGATCTGAAGGTGCACCGCAATGGCGATAGCTATAGTCCATCTCTTCCAGGCTCATCACCTGACGACGCCCTGTCCGGTCAAGCGCAATCACGCTTTTAAGGACATCTTTGGTTTCACCACCATAACAGCCTGCATTCATTCGCAGCGCGCCGCCAATTGTACCTGGCACGCCCGCGTAAAATTCCAGTCCGGCAATCCCCGCATCTGCTGCTTTTTTGGCGACTAATTTATCAAGGACAGCACTTCCCGCGGTCAAACGCAGACCATCTGTTTTGATTTGTCCAAAAGCCGGCCCCAATCGAACAACAACCCCTTTCACCCCGCCATCTCGTACAAGCGTATTGGAGGCGACACCTAAAATATGGATCGGTATGTTATTAGGTGTCGAGCTGAGGAAATGCGCAAGATCGGCTTCGTCTTTGGGAATAAACAGAACTTCGGCCTCTCCACCGACCCGCAGCCACGTATAAGGCGCGAGAGCAATATTTTCGCGTAAATTCCCGCGAACTTGAGGAAGCTCGTTAATCAGGCTCACTGCTTATCCAGATTTTCTGAGAGCTCAGCCGCCCAATATGTAATGTCACCAGCCCCCAAACAGACCACAAGGTCATCTGGCTCCAGATGCGGATGCAAATCTTTGGCGAGCGTGGCCTTAGAGGTTAAGCTAACAAAACGATGGCCATGGCTGCGGATCGACTCGGCCAAAGCCGGTGAACTCACGCCATCGATCGGATCTTCGCCAGCCGCATAGACATCGGCAACATAAACGCGGTCAGCATCATTGAAACAGGTTGAAAAATCTTCAAACAGGTCGCGCAGGCGGGAATAGCGATGCGGTTGCATCACGGCATGAACCTTACCTTTGGCCACTTGTCTTGCGGCTTGTAAAACGGCGGCAATTTCGACGGGATGATGTCCGTAATCATCAATGATCGTCACACCGTTCCAATCGCCAACATGTGTAAAGCGACGTTTGACCCCGGCAAAACTCTCTAGGCCTGC
>CAYRMO010000097.1:0-10466 GCA_964425355.1 uncultured Algimonas sp.
TCTCTTTATGAGATTTCCCCGCAAGGGCTTTATCTTGTATCGTGACTTCGGTGAGCGGAGCTGCGGGCCGGTTTTCCCAGGCCAGATCAATCGGGTTTTCATCGAGTGATTTTGCCTCTCCGTTCGCAAAATCAATGGCGTCCTTAATGCGGGCGAGACCGGTGGGGCTGTGGAGACGGGGATCAAACCCTATAATTTGACCTGTCTGGATATTATCTTTCAACCAGCTTGAGATTGCCGCGCCTTCATATTTCGTAAATTCAAATAAGGCTACGTCGACTTGTTGTTTGGATTGTAACGTATAGCGCCCATCGACAAAAAGAACGGCCTTGTCTTTGAGAATAATGGCGGCACCTGCGGACCCTGTAAAACCGCTCACCCACATCAACCGTTCATTACAGTCGGGCAGATATTCGTTCTGATATTCATCCTCATGCGGCACCAGAAACGCGTCTAGCCCTAGCTTTTCCATTTCTTTGCGCAATTTGGGCAGATTGCGTCGACCATAATCTGGGCCACCTGTTACTTCGAATGTCTGAAATCTGTCCGGGATATGGTTCATGGAGCGCGTAAGTCCTTTTAGATTAAAGCCAGCGACGTCACTCAACTATGATGGTTTGGCTGCTCAAGGCAAGGTTAACAGATACTTATTTGAGCTCCGTCATTTTTGCATAGCTCTATTGGCCGGATATCGGTTCTTAAAAACCGAAAGAAGACTAAATAGGGGTCATCAGATGGCAACGGGATAGGCCCGGTCATCAGAGAAATGAAAAGACGAAGAAAATGACTACGCAACTTAATGGAACTGAATTCGTAACGCTTGACCAAAAAGCAACACGGAAGCCTATGACGGCATCAGGTCGGAATACGATCGTTCTCCGCCGGGAACAACGCCGCAATCGTCGGGCTATCCGCGCGATCTAGTGCAATTTGCGAAAATGTAGACCCAGATTTTGGGCTCGATTTTCCGATTTTGAGAGGCATATCTGGGATTAACCTATAGCAAATTGCATTAATTGACCCAGAAAAGAATTTTTGAACCGGCCTGCTTAGGCAGGGCGGTTTTTTTTACGCTGTCTTATGACCAAGCATTGATGTCCAGCCATTCAGGCTTGGGGCGGGCGATATCGTCAGCCCCGCTTGGCTAAACCGCGCTGACACGGCCTCCGCTTTTTCATCTAGAATACCAGACAGAATAACATAGCCATTTTTATCCATTGCGCCGACAATATCATCGGCAAGTCCCATGAGGGGACCCGCGAGAATATTGGCAAAGATCAGGTCGAATGTTTGACCCGTTAGAATAGGACTTTCAAAGCCATCAGCGACATGTGCAGCAATACGCCCTTTGACATCATTTATATTCGCATTTTCATTCGTAACGAGGACGGCGTCGGAATCTATGTCTGTGGCAATGATTTCAGCGTCAGGGCATGTTTTGGCTGCTGCTATGGCCAGAATGCCTGCACCGCATCCCAAATCTAAAATTTTATTGGGGATGATACCCTTATTGAGTTGATCGGTGAATATGCGAAGGCAGCCTGCTGTCGTGCCGTGATGGCCCGTCCCAAAGGCTAGACCTGCGTCGACCAATATATTGATCCGGCCGTCCTGCCTTTTATCTATGTCATGACTGCCATGAATAAAAAATCGTCCAGCCTCCACCGGGTGAAGCCCTGATTGGGTTTCGCTGACCCAATCTGTCTCAGGGAGTTGTTCAATGACCGTCTTAATCCGGTTTGACAGGTCCAGAGCAGCACGCGCGGTCTCAGCCTCTTCTTTTGATCCATAGAGACCTTGCACTAACATCATATCATTAGGTGCATTAAAAACCGTGACACCCAGTGCATCCATCTCACCTTCCATGCCAAGCTTATCGGCGATGTCAAAGGCTTGATCTGGGGGCGCAATAATATCCAGCGCAAAGGGTCGAAAGCTTGTCACGGAGACGGGTCCATCCTTTGAGCGGCTTCATCTTTGACCGTTTCACCGCCGATATTTTCATTGACAGGTATATCTCTGCGCAAATTCTTCCCCTGAATAGCAGGGCTTCTTAGGCCACGACAAGAGTCGACATTTAACTGGCCTGCTTTGGCGCCGCAAATCATATAGGCCATGATTTCAGGTTGCTTAACATGGCCATTATGCGCAAAAAGTGGATCTACAAATCCTTCAACCAATGGGAAAATTGGATCCGCGAATTTAACGCGCATATCTATGACATTGAACCCTAATAGGTCGATTAATCTTTCGCGTTCTGTCTCGAGAGTCATATCAAATTCTTGGTTGTCCTCTCTGACACTTCTATCGAGTAATTGTCTGTAAAACGGGACCAACTCATAGCTTAGAAAATCATTGATTTCCGAGAGTGCAATAATTGTTGGGCGGTCTTCATCTGAATAAGGCTCGGGAACCACTCTGGTATCAAGAGAAATGTCGGATAATGAAAGCAGTGGAACTTGATTTGCAAGCATAAAAAATTGCGTGCCTTTGATCATCTCGTCATAAATATTTCCACGCCCATCTGTCATGGCTTCGCGCATAATATCAAAAGCGATTTTTGATCCCAATGACTCTGTTACAAAAGCAAAAGGATCTGTTTCGAGTTTTCTAAATGACGCAATCTGGCAAATATCGGCATAATTGATGCTATCGCCTTGTTCCGCAAAACTATAACCTGATGCATCGAGGGCTGCACTACACATCGCGCCCCGGACAGCATTTCGGATTTGTTCGCCAGCGGGACCAAGATAAAGAACAGCATCTGAAAATCCGAAATTGACGAGCTTATCTTTTAAACGTCCATTATATTTTGTCCGCAAGGCCGCAAACATACTATTGCGATTCTGACCGATAGCGTCCTGGCCCACATGCGGTCTTTGCAAGGCGTCCCAAAATATATCGTCCCAAAAAACACGATAGATTACATATTCGAGATTCGTGCCAATCGGAACAACTTGCTTGTCCATACATACAAGGTCACTTACCGTTAGCGTAGACCCTGGTAAGGTCGTTTTATAGGTTCGAGGCGCTATTTCTTGAATGATGATTTTATTGGCGCGGACGGTTTCCTCATCATCGACTTCGCGACCACAGCGACTAGCGACAGCTTTTTCCTCAACCTCTAAGCCATAAGAATCTGCGAGCCCGGCAATGAAGGCATTTGCGAGTGGCGCATCTTCAGGATTTTCAACATAGCCGATACCGTGAAGGTAGATAATATTGACACGTTGTTTTCTTGTATTGGGCACGCGTTCGGCCAAACGTTCAAGCCCCAAAAAGGCACCGTTATTATCACGATCAGATGAGAGGGCATTAATGTCTAAGACCTCGAAATTATTCGTGGCACAGCCTGACAACATCCAGGCGACACACAGGAGTAGAAAAGTTCTTATCATAGGCGCGCTTTAGGCCTGTTCGACGAATCCGTCCATCACCTTTTTCTCTCCAGCTTTATCAAAATTTACGGTCAGTTTTGTACCGTCCGCGGCCGTCACATGGCCATATCCAAATTTCTGATGAAATATACGATCACCTATTGCGTAATTTGACGACTTGGCTTTGGCGGGGCGTTTGACCGCGTGTCCCTCAATATCTTTTGGTGCGCGTCCGTAATTTCGATTTTTGTTTTGTTGAAAACGCTGCCATCCTGGCGAGACTCGCTCAGATCCTGCGCTTGAAAAACTACTAGCGAATTGGCTTGCAACACGGTCAGCAATGGCTCCGCCATCGTAAAGGCCTGTTTCGCTGACCACGTCAACATGGCTTGGCGGGAGTTCATCGATAAATCGAGACGGTAGAGAGGATTGCCAACTCCCGTAAACCTGTCGATTAGCTGCAAAGTAGATTTTGGCTTGTTCACGTGCGCGCGTAATGCCGACATAAGCGAGACGTCTCTCTTCCTCGAGACCCGCCATCCCATTTTCATCCATCGATTTTTGTGATGGAAAGAGACCTTCTTCCCAGCCTGGTAAAAAGACCAAGGGGAATTCTAGTCCTTTTGCGGAATGAAGCGTCATAAGTGAGACTTGGTCTTCTACAGCCTGATTTCCACTATCTAAGTCCATGACGAGGCTGACATGTTCGAGATAGGCCGGCAGCGTATCAAACTCCCCCATGGCTTGAATAAGTTCTTTAAGGTTTTCGAGACGACCCGCGGATTTCGCGTCCTTATTGTCGCGCCACATTTGCGTGTAACCGCTTTCATCCAGCATTTGTTCGGCCAAATCTGTATGTTTAAGGCCGCCTTGACGAGATCGCCAGCGATCAAGGTCGAGGCAAAAGGACTTTAGAGACGTCCGGGCTTTGCCGCGGATTTCATCGGTTTTGGTGATTTCTCTTGTGGCCTGTTCAAGCGACACGCTCATGCTTCGGGCCGCGCGTTGTAGCTTTTGTACGCTTGTCGCGCCAATGCCGCGTTTCGGAACATTGACGATCCGCTCAAAGGCGAGGTCATCTGTTTCAGATACCAGAAGTCGTAAATAGGCGTGTGCATCCCGGATTTCTTGACGCTCGAAAAAGCGCGGGCCGCCAATGACTTTATAAGGCAGACCGATTTGAATAAAACGTTCTTCGAAACTGCGCATTTGACGTGAGCCACGAACCAAAATCGCGATGTCGGAATATCGCCGGCCTTTCGAATACCAATTTTCAATATCACCACTAATGATACGGGCTTCGGCGGGGGCGTCCCATACGCCAGTCACCGTGACTTTATGGCCACCATTTTCTTCGGTCCAAAGGGTTTTGCCTAAGCGATCTTCATTAGCAGAAATGAGTCCGGACGCTGCCGCGAGAATATGTTCTGTCGAGCGGTAATTACGCTCTAGACGCACGACTTTAGCGCCCGGGAAATCAGTCTCGAACCTTAGAATATTGTCGACTTCGGCGCCCCGCCAGCCATAAATGGATTGGTCGTCATCGCCAACGACGCAAACATTGTTAGAGCCTTGCGCTAAGAGCCTTAGCCATAAATATTGGCAGACATTTGTATCTTGATATTCGTCGACCAAAATATATCGGAATTTGGCGTGATAGCGCGCCAGAATATCTGGATTATTTTGGAAGATGGTTAAATTATGTAAGAGCAAATCGCCAAAGTCGGCCGCATTTAAGACCTTCAAACGGTCTTGATAGGTTTTGTAGATGAGCTGCCCTTTGCCTTCGGCGAATTGCGAAGCTTGGCCTTTATTGAGTTTTCCAGGTGTCAGGCCCTTATTTTTCCAACTATCGATAAGAGAGGCCATATAGCGGGCCGTCCATTTTTTTTCATCAATATTCTCGACCTTGATGATCTGTTTAATAAGGCGAATTTGATCATCTGTATCCAAGATCGTAAAATTGGACTTCAGGTCAACAAGTTCTGCATGAATACGTAATATCTTTGCTGCGATAGAGTGAAACGTGCCTAACCAAGGTAGGCCTTCGGTTGTGTGCCCCAGGAGATCGAATACACGCTCGCGCATTTCTCGGGCGGCTTTATTAGTAAATGTGACTGACAGGATTTGCGACGGAAAGGCAAGTTTTTGGTTCAATATATGCGCCAGGCGGCACGTTAAAACGCGCGTCTTGCCAGTCCCAGCGCCAGCTAAAACAAGGAGCGGACCTTCTGTTGAAATGACCGCGTCTTTTTGTTCGGGGTTCAGTCCGGCGAGGTAGCCTCCACCTTCGATGGCGTCGCGTCGCACGGGCATGGCACGTTGCGAAATCGATCGCGTGCTGGGCGGCGGAGGTGCCGGTCGAAAAGAATCAGGGTCGGACATGAGCCTTGTCTTTACTGTCCGAAGCAATGCTTGGCTATGGTTATAAGCCTGATGACAAAAGGAGACTAAAACTTGCGTTTTCGTAAGGGTGACTAAGCCCAAAGCAGATCGACCTGTTAGATGGATATTTTGCCACGAACGCAGTCATCATAATCGGCGGCCAAAGCCTTAATTATATCTCCGACGACATAGTTTATGCCGTCAATTTCTCTTACCGGGGTGACTTCTGCCGCGGTGCCAACAACGAAACAGCCCTCAAAATGCGGTATCTCAGAGGGGTGAATATCGCGCTTATGGACGTTTATGCCGCGTTTCTTGGCCAGTTTGATAACCGTGTCATGCGTTATGCCTTCAAGCAGGATGTCATTTGTCGGTGTGTGGAGTTCGCCGTCACGTACAAAGAAAATATGAGCGCCCGTACATTCGGCAACCCGTCCTTTAAAATCAAACATAAGGGCAT
Source organism: uncultured Algimonas sp. (assembly GCA_964425355.1). Lineage (GTDB taxonomy): Bacteria > Pseudomonadota > Alphaproteobacteria > Caulobacterales > Maricaulaceae > Litorimonas. The sequence goes on from CAYRMO010000097.1 coordinate 6,223, forward strand.
CATCCCACCCCGTGGCCTGGGCTTTGTCTTTGGCCAATGTGCAAATCATATAAAGCCCAGCGGCCTTGGATTTACAGGGAGCGGACCGCGGGTCAGGACGGATCCAGTCACTAATACAGAGACGAATGCCTTTCATTTTATCGCTAAAATAGCTGCCCCAATGCCAAGCCGCGACACCAAAATGAATCTGATTGTTTTTTGACGCCACACCCATCATATCAGATCCCCGCCATGCAAAGGGTCGGACATAGGCGTCTTGGAGGCCCGTTTTTTCAAGCGTGTCGATACAGGCCTGATCAATTTGTTCTAACGAATAGGGAATTTCAAAACCGAGGAGTTGTGCGGACGTTATCAGCCGGCGGCTATGATCAGTTAATCTGAAAATTTTACCTTCATAAGCGCGATTTCCTTCAAACACGCAGGACCCATAATGTAGAGAATGTGTCAGGACATGAATTTTTGTTTCACGCCAATCCACAAAGTCACCATCAAGCCAGATAGCGCCGTCGCGATCATGATAGGCTTTTTCGATCATTTCTAAATCCAATCCATTAATGTGACGCCATTGTAATGGCCACGCACTCTTGCAAGCGTTTCAGATACAAGTCATCTATTCTTCATGCTAGAAAAAAATTTACAAAAGACATAAGCGAGGGAAAAAGGCGAAAAAAATGGTGGCTACCTATCTAGATCGATCTGATACACATGTTCTTATCGTTGATGATGACGACCGTATTCGAGATTTGCTGTCCCGTTATCTCATTAAACATGGCTATAGGGCGAGCACAGCGTCCAGCGCTGCGGATGCACGTTCAAAAATGAGTGGCCTCCAATATGACCTTTTAATTGTCGATATAATGATGCCTGAGGAGGACGGGCTTTCACTCACCTCATCGCTTCGCAAACATCATGACTTACCTATAATTTTACTGACAGCACTTGGTGAGGCCGAACAACGTATTACGGGATTGAAAGCCGGGGCGGATGACTATCTGGCAAAACCATTCGAGCCCGAAGAGTTACTCTTGCGAATAGACAATATATTTAGGCGAAAGGGGAAGGAGCCGACGGCTGAAAAAGTAGTATTTGGTCCTTATGAGTTTGATTTGACCAAAGAGCTATTGCGGAAAAATGGAAAACAAATGCGCCTGACAACAGGCGAGCAAACTTTATTGGCTCTGCTTGCGGGCCAATCGGGAGCTGTCGTGTCTCGATATATTTTGACACAAAATATCAAGGCTCAGTCTGAACGGGCCGTTGATGTACAAATGACGCGATTGCGTCGCAAATTGGAGGCTGATCCGTCTGAGCCACAATATTTATTGACTGTCAGAGGTGAGGGATATCGTCTCGTATCCGATGTGGTTTAAAATGGAATGAAACAAACCGTTCGAAATATCCTGCCTAAATCTATATTTGGCCGTGCTTTTTTGATCATCATTTTGCCGATCGTGGTCATGCAAATGGTTGTCGCCTATTTTTTCTTTAACGCGCATTGGGCACGCGTCACGTCGAGCTTGTCAGATTCTGTCGCGGCCGATGTGGCGGTTGCGGTTCAGTTGTTTAAAGATAACCCGACGCAGGATTACGCTGAGTCTTTGGATGCTTTATTGCGGCCGGATATGGAATTGTCAGTCGTCTTGCGGCCTGGTGACGGCTTGCCGACGACGAACAGGAACGCGTTTTTCTCGAACCTGGATATGACTTTGCGCCGTTCTCTCCAAGATACAATTGAAGATCCTTTTTGGTTCGACACAACACGTTACCCCAATCATGTCGACATAAGAGTCAAGGTCGACCAGGGCGTGTTACGCTTTATCGCTGCACGCGAGCGCGTTTTTGCCCCGACGGGTTATGTTTTCATTTTTTGGATGATAACCGCAACGGTTGTTTTATCCTTGGTTTCGGTCATGTTTATTCGCCGGCAATCTGATCCGATTGGGGAATTGGCTGAAGCGGCTACTGCATTTGGTAAAGGACAAGATATCTCTGGTTTTAAGCCACGGGGCGCGAGCGAAGTCAGGATGGCCGGACAGGCATTTCTAAAGATGCGTCAGCGAATACGCCGTCATATTGAACAAAGAACATTAATGTTGGCCGGTGTTTCGCACGACCTGCGTACGCCGCTTACACGCCTTAAATTACAACTTGCCATGCAAGATGACACGCCAGACACTTTGGCTGCTCGTCGAGACGTCGACGAAATGGATGCAATGTTGAATGGGTATTTAGATTTTGCCAGAGGAATGGGCGAAGAAAAGGCTCAAACCATTCAGCTTTCTGAGTTTCTGGATATGGCAATTGCCGAGACAATCGACATTAATATTAGCCCGTTCGATGATCAGGAAATTTCGGTGCGTCCCCTTATGTTAAAACGAGCCCTTGGTAACCTAATCAATAATGCTCTGAAATATGGGTCCAGATGCAATTTAACCATAGAACCCCAAGGCGGGATTATTAGTTTCCATGTTGATGATGATGGTCCCGGCATTCCGGAAACGCAAAGACCAGATGTCTTTAAGGCCTTCCAAAGACTAGATGATGCGCGCAATCAAAATGTTGAGGGCGTAGGTCTCGGCCTATCAATTACCCAAGACATTGTACAAATTCATGGTGGTCGGGTTGAATTAGCTGATAGTGAAATGGGTGGCTTAAGGGCCAGTTTGCATTTGCCGCTTTGATTAATCCGCAAGCTCTTTGGCGCGGGCAAAGGCAGCGCGCACAGCTGCCGTCATAAGCGTGGACAACCCATTTTCAGACATCAACATATCTAGTGCTGCCTGGGTCGTTCCATTTGGAGAGGTTACATTTCTACGCAAAGCGGCCGGTGTCTCAGTACTTTCTTCCAAAAGTTTTGCTGCGCCAATTATGGTTTCTTTAGCAAGTTGGGCTGCAATATCTGGCGGCAGGCCAACATCGCGGGCGGCGGCGTCCAGGGTTTCGACCAATCTAAAGACATAGGCAGGGCCGGACCCCGAAACCGCTGTTACGGCATTTAGGGCGCTTTCACTATTGACCCGAACAACCTTTCCACCCGCTTTAAGTAAGGATTCTGCGAGTTCGATTTTGTTTTCAGAGACGCTAGGATCGGCGAATACCGCGCTTATACCTGCACCAATGGCAGCAGGGGTGTTTGGCATGGTGCGGATGACGGTCTGACTTTGAAAGTGGGTTCTTAAGGTTCTAAGACTTGTACCCGCGAGTATCGAAATAATGGTGGCTTCCGCAGATATATTGTCTCCAAGATCGCGCCCCAATTCGCCGAAAAGTTGAGGTTTTATCGCGAGTAAAACAGTACGGATCGAGGGTGGTGTTTCTTGCGGGATTTGAAGATGTTTTGCACCTTTCTCGATCGCGTAAATGGCTTCAGTCCCTGGATTGGGGTCCAAAATACAAATGTTTCGAGGTGTAATAAAAGCGGTGTCAAGCCAGCCTTTAAGCAAGGCTCCCCCCATTTTGCCTGCCCCCACAAGTAGAACTGTTTGGGCCATTAGGGATTTGCTGCCAAATCGACTAGCGCGCTGGTCAAGGCGTCCTCAGGGGACTTTCCGGCCCAGGTCACATATTGGCAGGCTGGATAGCCGCGTTCTGCGGCATCAAGCGCCAAAGACAGGATGTCGAGACCTTGTTCCGTTCGAAGTTTCGCGCCACCCCGCAATGAAACTGAGTTTCGATAAACTAGACATCGGTTTTTATCCCAATAATCAAAATGTCCCGAAACTAAGCGTTCGTTTAAGAGACTCATAAGGCGGCAAATATCATCTGTGCGCCCACCCGGGAGTTTTCCATCAAAAATGAGGAAGACCTGAATTTGCTCTTTGCCAGGATTCCAACTCAGCGATACGTCATGTTCGCACCACAAACCTGGCAAGGTTATATGAAGTTCATTAATATCGACGCGTTCGCAATCGTAATTTTCGGCAAGACAAATGCGCTCAAACACTTCGAGCGGGTTTTGCCGTAGACCTGAAACACCCGAAAGGGTCGGGCTAGGTCGAATATGACGTTGGTCAGCGTAAGACATTAGTGTCCAATGAATCAGTTATCTTTAAGATGGAGGCTATGCATGTTTGAAACGCTGGCAAGTCACCCTTTTGTGTGGCGTGTTGATAACCCAAATAAAGCTGTTGGTAGAATGTAATTTTGGTTAAGTTAGACTAGAGCGTCGAACCCTAATTTAGAGGCACTTTGATGAGATGAGGTTTTTTGTCTGACAAGGCGCGGCGTGAAATTCGGGACCATAG
>CAYRMO010000098.1:0-10463 GCA_964425355.1 uncultured Algimonas sp.
AACCTACGGCCAGACAAACACAATATACACAAATCAAATCAAACAACCCCGGACTTAATCCGGGGGTTCCCCTGACGTGATCAGGGGCCTAATGTCTATGAACGCAGCGAGCGGTACGCATGCGACAGGTCCCGTATAACATCCTGGCAGATGTTTACGGGAAGACAATATCGGCTTCGGTAGATGCGCGAATCTGATCCAATTCTACACCAGGTGCCAGCTCTATCAATTTAAATGGGCTGGATTTGCCCTCGCGCGCAAAGACACCCAGATTGGTAATGACCATATCAATACAGTTCTGACCCGTTAGGGGCAGGGTGCAGGCTTTCAGGAATTTGGACTCGCCGCGTTTATTTGTGTGATCAAACAGGGCGATACAGCGTTTCACGCCAGCCACAAGATCCATCGCGCCGCCCATGCCTTTTACCATTTTACCCGGGATCATCCAATTGGCGATATCGCCGTTCTCGGCGACTTCCATGGCGCCCAGAATGGAGAGATCGATATGACCGCCCCGGATCATCGCAAAACTGGTGGCACTATCAAAAAAGCTCGATTTCGGGAGGGTCGTGATCGTTTGCTTACCCGCATTGATCAGATCAGGATTTTCTTCGCCTTTAAACGGGAAGGGGCCCATACCCAGCATACCATTTTCACTTTGTAGGGTAACATCCATGCCATCTGGAATATGATTGGCGACTAGGGTCGGAATTCCAATACCCAGATTTACATAAAACCCGTCTTCGAGTTCTTGCGCAGCCCGCGCGGCCATTTCATCGCGGCTCCAGCCGATTTTTACGGTGCTCATCAGACTGTCTCCCGCAATGTTAATTGTTCAATTCGTTTTTCGCATTTGGCTTCGATAATGCGTTGCACAAATATACCAGGTGTATGGATGAAATTTGGATCCAGCTCTCCGGGTTGCACAAGTTCGTCAACTTCAACGATGGTCACCTTGCCCGCCATCGCCATGGGCGCATTGAAATTCCGGGCCGTCGAATTGAAAATGAGATTGCCTTCTGTGTCGCCTTTCCAGGCTTTGATGATGGTGAGGTCGGCTTTAAGAGCGGTTTCCAAAATATAGTCTTCGCCGTCAAATTCGCGAACAGGCTTGCTCTCGGCAATAACCGTTCCCACACCGGTTTTGACATAAAAGCCTGGGATGCCGGCACCGCCTGCCCGGATACGTTCTGCGAGCGTGCCTTGGGGATTAAACTCGAGTTCCAGATCACCCGCCAGATATTGGCGTTCAAATTCTTTATTCTCGCCAACATAGGAACTGACCATTTTTTTGATCTGCCTCGTTTCAAGCAATTGACCCAGGCCAAACCCGTCAACACCGGCATTATTTGAAATCACGGTCAGATCGTTCGCGCCGCTTTCGCGCAGCGAGGCAATCAGGTTTTCCGGGATGCCGCATAAGCCAAAGCCACCACTCATCACAGTCATGCCGTCAAATGTGAGGCCGGACAAGGCGTCATCAGCCGTCTTATAAATCTTGTTTGACATGTTTATCTCTGACCTAGCTGTTGTGATGTTGACCGATAGAGGTCGATTGTCTGATCAAGACGCTTTAAAAGCTTTGCTTCGTCTTTGCCATCCATAAGCTCACGTCCATTCGCATCATGGATATCCAGCTTTTCCATAATCTCATTATAGAGATTTTGCCCGGTCTTCGTCAGATTAAGATGTGAGACACGTCCATCAAGATCAGAGGCCGTACGGGTCAATAGGCCTATCTTGACCAAATGCTGGGCTGATCGTGAGACAATCGTCTTATCCATGGGTGTTACAGTTACGACGTCACTGACAGTCCGGTTCGCTTGATCGGCGACGGCGACCATGACGCGCCACTGGCTAAGGTTAAGTCCTGAAACGTCATTGACAATGCGTCCCACGCGGCGCGCAATCATATCAGACAGCACAGTGACCTTATAGGTCCAGCTATCTGCTAGGATCAAAGGCGTGGGTTTCATATTCGGGTCTATCGGTTTTTCAGTTGCATTTTATACTAGTTGCATTTACAACTAAATCAAGACCTAAATGATGAGAGCTAAAAAAATGAGCGATTTGTTCGAAAATCCTGCTGGCCTAGACGGATTTGAATTTGTTGAGTTTTCTGCGCCTGAAAAAGGCATATTAGAGCCAGTCTTTGACACAATGGGCTTTACGAGAATTGCCACGCACCGCTCAAAAGACGTTGATCTTTGGCGCCAGGGTGGGATTAATCTGATCACCAATTATGAACCAAAATCTCCGGCCTGGTATTTTGCCCGTGAACATGGTCCCTCGGCCTGTGGTATGGGCTTTCGGGTTAAAAATGCTGCCAAGGCCTTGGATCATTTGATGGAGCAGGGCGCCGAGCCTGTGCAAATGGAAACAGGTCCGATGGAAATCAATATTCCCGGCATTCGCGGAATTGGCAATTCGATTATCTATCTGATTGATCGCTACGCAGAAGGCGAGGGCGCGTTTTCAATCTATGATATTGATTTTGAATATTTGCCTGATGTGGACCGCAATCCCGAAGGCTGCGGCTTTCAACTCATCGATCATTTGACCCATAATGTTTATGGCGGTCGGATGACCTATTGGGCAGAATATTATGAGAAGCTCTTTAATTTCAAAGAAATCAGATATTTCGATATTAAAGGCGAATATACGGGTTTGACCTCTAAAGCCCTGACCGCACCAGACGGAAAAATTCGAATTCCCCTCAATGAAGAAGGTGAAAATGGCAAAGGTCAAATCGACGAATATCTTCGGGAATATAACGGTGAAGGCATCCAGCATATCGCCTTGATTTGTGATGATCTTGTAGCGTGTTGGGACAGGCTTAATAAATTGGGCGTACCCTTTATGACCGCACCCCCTGAGACCTATTATGCCATGCTGGATGAGCGTCTCCCAGGTCACGGTGAACCCGTAGGTGAGCTTCAGCAACGCGGGATTTTGTTGGACGGCACAACAGAAGGCGGTACGCCGCGCTTATTGTTACAAATCTTTGCGGAACCTAAAATTGGTCCGGTCTTCTTTGAGTTTATCCAGCGGGTCGGTGATTATAAAGAGGGCTTTGGCGAAGGGAATTTCAAAGCCTTATTTGAGAGCATAGAACGGGACCAAATTGATCGGGGTGTTCTGAATGTTGAGGAGGTGGCCTAATGGCGAAACCTAACCTAAATGGCGTTCACCATGTGGCCTATCGCTGCAAGGATGCGAAAGAAACCGTTGAATTTTATGAAAAAGCCCTGGGTATGACATATACAACAGCCTTTGCAGAAGACCATGTTCCCTCAACGGGGGCCTATGATCCCTATATGCATGTCTTTCTGGATGCCGGAAATAATAATATCCTCGCCTTTTTCGAACTGCCCGAACAACCAGAAATGGGCCGGGATGAAAACACCCCTATGTGGGTCCAGCACCTCGCCTTTCGTGTTGAAAGCCTTGCGGCTCTGGAATCGGCAAAATCCCATTTGGTGGATTTGGGGCTCGACGTATTAGGCCCAACGCATCATGGTATATTTAAATCTATTTATTTCTTCGATCCAAATGGTCACCGTATCGAACTGGCGACGGATATTGGGACGGATGAACAATATACCGAATTAAAACGCGTCTCTAGAGATATGCTGGACGAATGGTCCGAGACCAAAAAAGCACCCGATCATGCGGCATGGCTCCATGAAATTGCGCGCAATCAACATGGGTCTGGAGAATGAAACTACACGGTTATTACCGCTCTTCGACAAGCTATCGTGTCCGAATTGCGCTGGGCTTGAAAAAGCTCGCTTTCGAATATGTTCCGGTAAATTTGCTAAAGGGTGAGCAAAGAGGCGACGCGTTTGCTGCGATTAATCCGCATCAAACCGTGCCGGCCCTAGAGGTGGAGGGAGACTTTCTTGTGCAATCTTTGGCCATTATCGATTGGCTTGAGAATAGCTATCCCAAACCGTCATTTCTCCCGACCGATAAGAAAGCCGCGCACCTATGCAAATCGCTTTATTATGCGATCGCCAGCGAAATTCATGCACCGCTCAACCCACCTATCCTCAAACATTTAAGAGAGGAATTCGGTGCCGATAGCGACGCGATCAATGCATGGTATGCGAATTGGATCACGCGGACATTTACGCCGGTTGAAAAAAGACTGACTGAGTTTGACTGGATTTCTCCGGTGCTTCCCTTTGGGGAGCCAAGCCTGTTTGAAATTGTCTTGATCCCGCAAATCTATAATGCGCGACGCTGGAATGTAGATCTGTCCAAATTTCCAAAACTTCGAAAAATTGAAGTTTATTGCAACGCCATAGAAGCCTTTCAATTGGCGCATCCTGACAATCAACCCGATACACCACCTGAAATTCCAGGAGAGTAATATGAAGCTCGCAACCCTAAAAAATGGAACGCGTGATGGGCAATTGGTCCTTGTGTCCAAAGATCTCAAACGCGCAATCTCTGCAAACGCTGTGGCGCCGACACTCCAGGTCGCGCTTGATAATTGGGCAGAGCTGGCGCCCCAACTAAATACCTTGTCAGCCGCCCTTGAAGCTGGCGAGACTGATGGTTTTACCTTTGATCAATCAGCTTGTGAAAGCCCGCTGCCGCGTGCGTTTCAATGGGCAGATGGCTCCGCCTATATCAACCATGTGGAACTTGTAAGAGCGGCACGTGGGGCCAAAGTCCCAGAGAGTTTCTATGAGGACCCGCTTATGTATCAGGGTGGTTCAGATGGGTTTTTAGGTCCACAAGATGATATTCCCTTGGGTGATTTCGTCTGGGGATGTGACATGGAAGGTGAGATTGCCGTCATCACGGATGACGTTCCACAAGGGGTCTCTGAAACAGAGGCAGCCGGCCACATAAAATTGATCATGCTGGTCAATGATGTCAGTCTTCGCGGGTTAATTCCGGGCGAGTTGGCCAAAGGATTTGGGTTTTTCCAATCCAAACCTCCATCGGCTTTTTCACCTGTCGCTGTGACTCCTGACGAATTGGGTGAGGCGTGGAAAGATAATCTTGTCCATTTGCCGCTTCATGTGGATTATAATGGTGAGCCATTTGGACGAGCAGAAGCCGGAGAAGATGCGACATTTTCCTTGGCTCGCCTCGTCTCACATGCAGCCAAAACAAGACCTCTCAACGCCGGAACCATTATTGGCTCCGGTACAGTGTCTAACAAAGGTGCCGATGGCGGAGCTGGTAAATATATATCAGATGGGGGGCGCGGCTATAGCTGTATCGCGGAGATCCGCATGATCGAGAAAATCGCGACCGGCGAGTTTAAAACGCCTTTCATGAAACCAGGTGATACGGTTCGCATTGAAATGGAGGATAAATCAGGCCAGTCAATATTCGGCGCGATCGAGCAAAAGGTCGTCGCGATCTAAATCATCTATTCTAGAAGCAAACGAATATCCGCGACACGTTTTTTAATGGCGTTCAGCGGACGGGGTTTTGAATCGGCCAACGGACCCTCTTTCGGCCAGCTTCTTTTCAGTTTCGCTAAGGCTTGGCTGATTTCTTTCTTCTTTGGGTGATCCATTTTTTTGGCTATTCTCACGGCGATAATTGTAAACCCATAGGCGTCTTGATATTCGCCTGCATCCGTGATCTCGCCTTTATTGACGCCATTATCATATTCTTCGACAATCGTATCCAAGAGGAAATTTATGATGTCGACAGGATCACCGCCGGCTTTTCTTTGCATTTTGGCGAGATTGGCCTGAGCGGCTTTGAGTTGCTCTTCAGTCTCGCTGGCGGGTTTTCCAGCTTCAAGGGCTTCAGAAACAGCAACAAAAATAGATTGGTCAAATCCAAGCTTTTTCAGTCCAGCGCGCTCAGCTGCGTGAGTTTCAGACACTGGATGAAGGAGATGCGCGGCGGCTTGGTCAGGCGCTCCTGCTCTGTAGAGCGCAATACCGGCCTGAACATGACCCGACATAAAGGCGACGCGATTTTCTAAGGGTAATTGATCGACGTCATTTTTAGTCGAAGGCACGACGTCCTCAATAACGGCTTCTCCGGATTTAGGGGCGTCCGCTTTTTCGCTTGGATTACAGGCGGCTACGGTAATGGCTGTTAAACCAATGAGTAGCCATTTTGATTTCAACATGTCTATTCCCTTTTAGAAAAATAATTATTGCCAGCCGACGGAGTCGTAAAGCTCAATCGCTTTTGTTTGATTGCGACCCAGCTCACCGACATTGAGCTTATCTTCTGTAAATGTGCCAAGCGCGTCAATAGCTGTCGACCCCTGATTAAGCTCTATGACTGGATATTCATTATTTCCATTGGCAAAATAACGCTGCGCTGACTCAGATGTCAGATATTCAATGAAACGGATTGCATTATCTTTATTTGGCGCATGGGCTGTGATCGCTGCACCGCTAATATTAACATGGGTGCCTCGATCATCCTGGTTCGGAAAAATTATACCGACCGAGTCAAAAATGGCACGTTTATCGGCTTCATCAGATCGCGCATAGCGCGCGAGATAATAGGTGTTGACCAAAGACACACCGCATATTCCAGCAGCGACGGCTTCGATTTGACCTGAGTCATTGCTTTGCGGTGTCCGGGCAAAATTATCGACCATGGCTTGCGCCCAGTCTTTGGCTGCCGCCTCGCCCTCATTTGCAATTAAGGACGACAGAAGCGAGATATTATAAATATTGCTCGAAGATCTCATACAGACCTTTCCCTTTAGCGAAGGGCTAGAGAGATCTGAATAATCGGAAACACCTTCTGGTCGGCCTTGCTCTTTATTATAGATGATGACGCGGGCGCGCTTTGACAGGCCAAACCAAAGACCGTCTGGGTGACGCAGATGAGTCGGGATATTGCGTGTCAATGTATCACTAGAAGCGGGCTGCAAAATGCCTTCTTGTTCCGCGCGCCATAACACGCCCGCATCTACGGTAATCAAAAGATCGGCTGGGCTAAGGTCGCCCTCAGTTTTAATCCGTTCGATCAGGGCGTTGGATTTGGCTTCAATCCGGTTGACCTCAATGCCTGTCTGTTCGGTAAAATCTGAATAGAGCCGGAGATCCGTATCATAATGCCGGGAAGAATATAGATTGACGACGCCAGGATTGGTTTTAGCCGCGCTGTCTTCACTTTCGCTTGTCGTAGAGGGTCCACAACCAGCCAATATCAGCATTGAAGCTGCGATAAGCGAAGATCTGATCGACATAGGGTTTGTCCGTAATTGAGAATAAGTCGCAAATACCTAACAGGTCGAATTGGACTAATCAATATCCTTATGCTGGAAATGCCATAAGGCTTTTGGCTTTTGGCTCGAGTCGTACAGATTGACCGATATTCCAGTCCTGACCCGTTTCAATATGTAGCCTTAACCGTCTCTGCGATGGGGTCTCTAGGGTCACGATTTGGGCCTGACCTGTATGACGAAGATCGGTGATGGTCAGAGAAGGCTTAGAATTATCCGACGGTTTAATATTGATTGAGACGGGTCTGACAAAGAGGTCAAATTTTTGATTGGATGTATCAGTCAATTCGTTCTGAAGGACTTTGGTCGACCACGCCCCAAATTCGCCCTTAATCTGACCATCTTTGATTTCGGCTTGAATAGATGTGCCTTCACTTGTGAGTTTGGCAACAGACAGGGAATTTGGATTTTCAAAAATGTCTTTCGGGGAGCCGGACTGGACGATCTTTCCCTTTTGCATAATGGCCAGCTTATCACTGACCTCCATGGCTTCTTCGGGGTCATGGGTCACCATGATCGAGATACAATTTTGAGATTTCAGAACATGGCGAATATCTTCGCGTAGACGTCGTCGCAACATGATGTCGATATTGGCAAAAGGCTCATCCATTAAGAGCACACGGGGTTGCGGCGCAAGAGCCCGCGCCACAGCGACACGTTGTTGCTGACCACCCGAAAGTGTATGCGGATAGCGGTCCTCTAATCCCGAGAGACCAACTTGATCCAAAAGCTTCGCGGTCACGTCATCCCGATCCGCCTGTTTCGCAATACCGAATTCAATATTTTTCTTGATCGATAAATGCGGGAAGAGGGCGCCATCTTGAAAGACAAGGCCAATGGGTCTTTTTTCGGGCGGAAGATTGAGTGTGTCTGATCCAATCACATCACCATCCAGCGTGATAGAGCCAGATTGCAGGGCTAATATGCCAGCCGCAAGATTGAGCAAAGTTGTCTTGCCGCATCCTGAGGCGCCCAATAGGCACAGAATTTCGCCGGGCTCTGCCACAAGTGAGATATCATCCAATATAGTGGATGTCCCATAGCTATGGGAGATATTGCTAAATTGGAGGCTCATAAATCCGCTAAATTCTCATACTGGCCTTATCGGTCTGGCTCGCCTATAGGCCACTCCCATCTTCAGGACCAGATAAAGGCCAAATAAAAGGTCAGCTTATTAAAACACGACAACACATATCAAAAAGCCAGATTGGCTCAATAGCTCTGCTATCCGGACTCGTCCTGCTTTTATCTGTGCCCATGATCAGCATTGCACTTGATCTCTTTAGCGGCGGGGCATGGCCAAAGACCTTATCGCTCTATATCTGGAATACGCTGGGTCTCATGATCGGGGTTGGCGTGCTCTCCGTCATTATAGGGGTTGGCTGTGCTTGGTTTATAAGCGCCTATGACTTTCCTGGTCGCAAAATTCTCTCTTGGGCGCTGATCCTGCCCATAGCGGCGCCCGCTTATATAATTGCCTATGTCTATGCAGATCTTCTGGAATATTTTGGGCCCGTACAGTCGACATTGCGCGGTTTGTTTGGATGGGAGCAGGGCGATTATGTCTTTCCCTCAATTCGCAACCCAATCGGGGCGATTTTCACCCTGAGCTTTGTCCTATACCCTTATGTCTATTTGCTCGCACGGGCGTCATTTTTAAACCAAAGCCGCTCGCAATGGCAGGCCGCCCGTAATCTGGGCCTCACGGCAAGACAGGCTTTTTTCCGAATTGCCTTACCCTCGGCACGCCCGGCTATCGCAGGTGGTGCGGCCTTGGTGCTGATGGAAACCCTAGCGGATTTTGGGGTTGCAGATTTCTTTGCTGTCCCGACCTTTAGTGTGGGTATCTTCCGCAATTGGTTGATCCTCGGTGATCGACCCGCAGCCATGAAATTGGCGGCAGTTATGTTATTAGCGGTTATCCTTCTCGTGATCCTTGAAAGCTCGACACGAAGAGGATCAACGGCAAGCCTTGGCAAGACGCGCGCGCAATCTGAGCGGATAAGCCTAAAAGGGTGGCGAGCCGTTTTGATCACGAGCCTATGTGCGCTGCCCGTTTTATTGGGTCTAATTATTCCCGTCTCGCGCCTGATCTATCACAGCCTGTCTGGCGGCGATAATATGGCCGTTTCGCAATTATTGGGCTTTACTTTGAATAGTCTAATATTGGGTGTTGTCGTTGGGGCTATCACGCTAATCCTCGCGCTCTATCTCGCTTTTTCTAAACGGGCTCGGCCTAGCAAAACCCGTTCAATTTCTATCCGGATCGGAACCTTGGGCTATGCCTTGCCCGGCGCACTTCTCGCCGTCGGCCTTTTAACGCCTTTAGCCCTTTTTGATCAAAGCCTGACCCGGTTTGCCAAAACGACTCTGGGCTGGGGCGGAGGACTAATTCTGACGGGGACCATCATCGCGCTGGCCTATGCTCTGGTCATTCGCTTTTTGACCGTCGCCTTTAATTCGGTCGAGGCTAATTTAGAACAAATATCGCCATCACTCGAAAATGTATCGCGTTCACTCGGGGCAGGATATTGGCGCCGGACCCGACAAATATTGTTACCGCTTTTAAGGCCGGGTTTAATCGCAGCCTTCATCCTCGTCTTTATCGATGTCATGCGCGAGCTCCCCGCGACCTTGATCATGCGCCCCTTTAATTTCGATACATTGGCCACACGGATTTACTGGCTCGCCAGTGATGAGCGTTTGGCAGAAGCTTCAACAGCGGCCTTGATCATTATCGGGGTGAGTATTATTCCTACGCTTTATCTAAATGCCTTTATGAGCAAAAGAGAGCGCTAGGACAGGCGTTACTGGTATGATTTTAACTGACTTGCTTTTCTAAACAGCAGTGACTCTTGATTCCAGCCATCACTGAATCCGAGTCTTTCTCTCGCCCCGCACAGAGTGTCTTATTCGGAGCTGCGATTTTAAGCCGCTGAGTTTTGGGTGTTTGGTGTTACAGATCATTTCGGCAGAGATATTGCTAATCGGGATGTTATGGCGCGAAATATAGATTCAATTTTCCTTCTTCCGTTAACGCATAGAAATTTCCCTTAACAGCGCTCTGCCAATATTCGCCGACATTCGTGGCGATAAGCTTAGGCTCAGAGGCACCCGAAACATGATAGAAGTTTCTGCTACCATCTTCTTCTAAAGCATAAAAATCTCCCTTTACAGCATTCTGCCAATATTCGCCGACATTCGTGGCGATAAGCTTAGGCTCAGAGGCACCCGA
>CAYRMO010000099.1:0-10444 GCA_964425355.1 uncultured Algimonas sp.
AGCTGCCAATTCATTTTCAAAATTTTTTTCGGCCGACATAAACCCGCCTCTGCCAGCGGCCCAAATAAAATCGATTCTATTGAGGTCTTGAGATTTCATTGCCTTCGTTAGATGGGTTTCAAAGGATTTGATTTCATCATTCCAGGCCTTTGGCTCAGTCCAAGAATAGGAGAGTTTTTGTGCCTGGCTAAAACCGCTTGCTAGGAGACTGCGATAGACAAAGGTGCCAATTAGGCCAAGACCAAAAATGAGAATGATTGATTTGGGTTGGCCGACGGAAATCGGGTCTTTTGGTTCCAAAATAAGCACGAATTAACGCTCTGACTTACCAAAAATATCTTTCAATTTTTTATCAATTGATCTGTCGACTGTGAAATATTGCGGGCGCCCATGGGCTTTTTGAACCAGAATGGAGAGATAATCCAATGCTAAGCCGATTAATCCCACAATGACACTGCCAAATATGATTTGTACAAAAACGAGTGAGGTCCAACCCGGAGGTCCGTCAAAGCTGTCGAAAAAGAAAATTTTCCGAAACAAAATCGTTAAGCCCCAGAGTAGGGCAAAGCTGACGAGGAATGAGGAAATCAACGTCACAAACCTCAGGGCTTTGAAATTACTCGAGAGGAACATACGCCAAGCATGAGATACAAGAGACCGGAATTTATAGCTGCTTTCGCCCGTCTCTTGAAAACGTTTATCGGTGAGGTCCATTCTTAACAATTCAAAACGACTGGTGAACCACCCCAAGGCAATATCAAAATAGGTCTGATGGCCGCAGACGCTGGAGGCTCCCCGGGCGATGGTGCCGCGGATAAGGCGGAAACTATTGGATTTTCGGATATGCTTATTGCCAATCAGAAATTCGAGTAGGCCTTTGGCGAGTTTTGAGGAGGTGTCACGAAATAAGGATTGATGGGCACCTTTTTCCGGTTTGGCATAGACGACATCACACCCAGTCTCACTGACTTTGCGCAACATCTCCATGATTTTGCTAGGCGGGTGCTGTAAATCTTCATCCATTGTTATGACCCAATCGCCGCTTGAATGTAATATGCCCGCGACCGTCGCCAGATGTTGGCCATAGTTTCGCGACAACGTCAGAATACGGGCCCAGCCATAATTGGGCTCTAAGGATTTGAGCACTGCCAGTGAATCATCAGGCGCATCATCTACGGCAAAAACGACTTCGGCCAGGCTAAGGTCAGCGTAATTTTTCAGGAGGTCTTGATTGAACAGCTCGATTTCTGCACAGAGCTCTTCAAGGTAATCCTCGCCATAATAGACCGGTACTATGATCGATAGTGTCAGCAATGTTTCACCAGTCCCTTTTATCTCGAAACTCGAACAGTTTCGTTCAATGAGGGTCAACTATATTTCAGCACCCAATATGGCAAGGCTGAAAGCAGGGGAATTATGTTTGCGTTTTCGGCCTAATTTCCAAGCAAATCCATAAGGTAAGGGCCATTCCGGCATAACCCAAGATGAAATGCCCCATATCTAGCGCCCAGAGTGTCGTTGATTGGCCCGCAAACAGCACGGCATTGCCCAAAACTGGCGCGGCGAGCAAAATCGAACAAAGACAGGCAATTGCGAGATAACCAAATAGGCGTTTTACGCCTGTAAGTCGGATCAATATATAGAGCCCGGCTGCCTGCACGAGGCTGATCGCGTATTTGCCAACACTTTGAACAAAGCCTCTCTGTTCAGCCAGCCGGATCAACTCATCTTCACCCCGTGTGATCAGGGATTGCCAGAGATCATCAAAAACTGTCGCATACCAAATAAACCCCCACAGGGTGAAGGCTATGGTTGCAAGGGCTATGGCGATCAGGATTCGAAACGGGTGATGGTGGTGCTTTATGGGCATAAGGTATCGTAAAATGCTCTATAACATCGGGTCAACAGGTTCTGTTTTAGGTGCCAGAATAGCAAAGACACATCCATGCAAACGCGTGAATTTGGCTTGGCTTGTGATCACTAAAACACGTGACGGATTACCGAGAATAGGCATAATTTACAATATGACCGTTTACAGTCTTGAGTTATATATCATTGAAAATTGCAATAACTTTAGGGAACGTGATTTTAATCACAGGCACTGTCCGCTTAAAGTGACTAGCGGTCTAATCATCATTGCGGTATTTCCCGGCTGCAGGTATAGTGTTTTTTGACTGATTATTGTGTGTTGAGTAGTGAATTGAATAATAACTTATTTTACCTTAGAGATGTTCATAATAAATTTTTGCGGGTCAAAGGCGCATGATCCGTCACTCGACATCGTAAATCTAGAAGGATGATATCCAAACGTAATGACCGATAGTTCGAATCATATTCTTGATTTGGCCCGACACGGCTCAGTTCGATTCGCTTTGTCTGAATTTGTCCAGAAAGGTTTGGATAAGGTTCGGCATGACGAAGACACGATGGCGCTTTATGGTCGGCTTTATAAGGATCTGTTCCTGTCTCAAACAGGACAGGAAGCGATTGAATCCGCTCGGGAGTCTGCGATCAAATATGAGTCCGCTTTCAAAGAGACGAGAGGGTTTTATTCTGGGATAAATGCAGCAACCATGTCTCTGCTTGCGGGTTTTGACGAAGATATGGTAAAAATGCGCGCCAAGCGCATCATGGACATCTTGCCGCCAACAGATGCGCTTGATCACGAAACTAAATATTTTGTCGAGGCGACGCGGGCAGAGGCTCAACTCTTGCTTGGCGAGATTTCCGATGCCCGACAGTCTATGCAACAGGCCCTCGATCATGATCCGTTGAATTTTTCGGCTCATGCATCGACAATAAAACAATTTCGAATGATCGCAGCTCATCGCGGCGAGACATATGATTGGGTGTCTGATTTTCAACCTCCCAACACATTTTGTTATGCGGGCCATATCTTTGGAATATCTGGAGAGGCGGAGCCAAAAAACCAATGTCTTTCGCCAAAACAGGTCAAAGCCCTTAAAGTCGAACTTTCTGAACTCTTACAATTGCATGATATTGGATTTGCCTATGGTGCCTTGGCTGCAGGCTCTGATATATTGGTTGCGGAAGCAATATTGGAAGAGGGTGGCGAATTACATGTGACACTCCCAATCAATGTGGAGGCTTTTTGCGACGTCTCTGTTAAACCTTATGGACAGTCTTGGGTGAAGCGATTCAAGTTTTGTTTAAAGCGCGCCTCATCACTCAAAATTATTTCTGAAAGAGCGAAGCAACGGAGTGAATCGCTTGAAGCTCAGTCCAGTCTTGCCAGTATGGGAGAGGCTATAAGGCGAGCGCAATATTATGGCGTTGGGTCGGTTCAACTTTTAATTTGGGATGAAAAGCCACGCAAATCCAACACAGCAGCAGATGTCATGTTATGGGATGAAACTGGACGACCAAGATTGGTTATTAGATATGATGGGCCGCGACCAAATCGAACAGCCAATTCAGCGCCTCGTCAAAGCGGTTGCGAGTTCATTTTAAAATCGGCGGATCGCAAATTTGAACTCAAATTTGACGATCTTTTACCGGCTTTAAACAAGGCCATAGATCATCGGATGGAAACAGACTCTGAGATGAAGCAGGTCCTAGATGTATCGTCCAACGGTGAGACTTATCTTGGAGACCATTTTATCAAACATAGTTTGCCTGGCAGTATTATTCTTTCAGAGCGGGTGGCAAACCAAATCGCGGTTTACCACTTTGACGACTTTAGCGCTGATTTCATTGGGGCTTTAGAAACGGGCGAGAAAATGTATGCTTTGCGGCAGAAAGGTGACATCGCCGTTTAAGGCTAAGCTATTTGATGCTGAGTTCTAACTTTTCCATATCTGTAATGATCAGAGCACCGGCTTGACGCGTTAATATGCCCTTTCTTACAAGCGAACTCACGGTTCTTGAAACGGATTCACGTGTACTGCCCACGCGCAATGCGAATTTAGAAAAAATTGGTATAGGCCGGATAATATGCTTTCCAGGTTCAACACCAATTGGTTTTGAGTGTCGGATAAGTTCAGCGCAAATTCGACCTTTCGCCGACAAGGTATGAGCCTCAATAAGACGTTCCGTGCTCTGAATTAGCCGTGTTGAAACTTCGGCTAATATTTTTTCAAGATGTGTTGGGTTGGCCACCAATGCGTCTAGAAAAATCTGCTTTGGTACATGGATAATCTTGACATCTGTCTTTGCAACGAGTTCGAAGGCGAGGGGCTTGTCGGAGAGGACGGACTCAATTGCAATGGCTTCGCCGGGTCCGTATTCTTCAAGCCAAATGGACTGACCGTCCTGCGTATATGTCTGCGCTAAAACTTTGCCAAAGGTGATAAGGCCCACGGATTTAGCTTTGTCGCCCTGGAAAAATATTCCGCCGCCTTTTTTCGAAAATTTTGGCGCCCCGATATTTAGTTCTGCTAGAAAATCTTGAGCAAAGTTATTCATTGCAATAGCTAGCGATTGAATGGCGGCGTATCGATGAACATATCCAGGCCCAAGCCACAGAGTTCTTATTTATAGTTTCTCGGAGCATCTCTCTTACAAATTTGTCCAACCAATTTTCTCTCATGCCCCGTCGGGTTTATATTACATATAACACATCATGACGTAATGTGACAACGGTCACGCCTTATAGCGTGTGGTTTTTGGGGTATTTTTGTCTTCATACCGGTCGTGAAATGGATTTAGAGTGCTTCACACATCGTTTTACAACTATTAAGTGTCAAAATAATAGTTCAAATTATGTGACTTTGATCACGGAAATGATTTTGACTTCATGAAATTGAAGGGGTGAGATATTGAATGCTTCAATGTCATAATTTGTAATGAGCAGGGGTAGAATGCTATGTTAGACGCAATAGAAAATAGTCAGACCGAACAGGAAGAAACAGTGATAAATCAGAATAGCGGCAATCAACAATTCTTACGCGAGTGGGACCAATATCAAGACCAATGGTTGAATAGTGAGGATTATAACGCAAGACAGCCGATCTTATTGCCAATTACGGTCGATATCGATGAAGGTGTGATTGCCAGAGATCGAATTAAGGCGGCACGCATAGCCGAACTAAAGCCTATGATGACAGACGTTAACGGAAGAATTGAATCTGCCGCGGATGCATATCTGAACTATTTTGATAGTGTCGATAATGCGCGCTCATTCGCAGAAAGTAACGCTCTTCCGACGCCGCTTGATCTTCAAATTAAGACGCGTGTTTTTCATATATTTTATCTGCCGCGTTCCAATTGGAAGTTCACGGATAGTATTCAGTTTTCCGTCAGCAATATGAACCAGGCGGATTTTAGTAGCGCGTTTAAAGTCATGGGAACTTTTGATGGTGGGCAAGGCTTGATTGTCCTGAATAAGAATTGGCAGCCTGAAAGTGGGGAGGCTATCACCGCCAAGTATAATTTGCATGTCAGTATCGTCCAAGAAATAGATGGAGTGCCGATGCAGACAGATATTATTATCGATCCAGGCGTTGGCAATAATGGTAATGGCGGCGGCAATGTCTTCGGCGGTGGCTAGAAAGTCGTCGACTAAGTCGTGACTTTATTCAACAATAACCTGTTGATCGAGTATTATTTGATTTACAAAATCCAATTGTTGGGTTTTGTCTCTAGGGGAATGTTTTTCTATTAGCGGTATAAGATGTTTAGCCTCTGATAGTATTTCTTCTGAGCTGTAGAATGAATAACACGTTTTAAAGATATGATGTCGAAAATGGGTGTAGTCGATTCTATAATTTTCGTTTTCTGGGTCGTTTACAAGATGCGGTGTGAATGTTTCTAGCTTTGTTAGCGCCTCAGCATATGAACATTTTTTTTGGTTTTCTGTCAGCTCTAATAAATTTAATTCTAAACTGGAAAGAACGAGTTCATATTCATATAGAATATTTAACGGTTCCTCCTTGATAAGTGCTTTGAGTATTTTCATTTCCTTTTTTCGGTTTTCCTTGGCCTTTTGAAGTAGGCCAAGTTTTTTTTGACTCTTCGAAAGCCCACCTAGAGCGTTTGCGAGCGCGGTCATAATTTCAGAGTTGTTTGGAGTATATGTCAAGGCATCTTCAAATTTCAAAACAGACAACTCATAATGTTTTTTCGCGTTGAAATAATCTCTATTGAGTAAATAAATATTTGCTACATTGTTGTTTCCATAACCCGCTTCCATGATCCATTTTTTATTTCTTGGGTCTAAAGAAAATAGCTCTTGTCCATATTGACGATAAATACTCCAATATTCTAACGCAGAATCATAGGCTTCAACCTTTTGATGGAATAGGCCAACCCAATAGGCACTTTGCGCATGGTCGAAGATAACATCTGCCTCATTTGGACTACGGCGCAAGATTTCTTCAGTGACTTTAAAGGCGGCGAGGATTTCACTCTCTGCTCGGTCCAGGTCTCCTTGATCAAGGGCGACTTGTCCTAAAAGATGCCTTGTCTCCGCTTGTCTCGCTAAACGATCTTCATCCATATCTGACAATGGAATGGCGTCATAATATTCCGTAATACGTCTACCCAAGTCGTTAAGGATTGATGTACGGCCAAGCGTTGATAATTCGTCCTTGAGATCTGTAATCAGAAACTCAACTAGGTTTTCGGCTTCATTTCGGGACGTTTCCGCTTCAAGTCTTGCGTCCCATGCGGTCCAACTCAAAACGCCCATCATCGCAGAAAAGAGGAGGGCACCCGTTGTGATCCATTGAAGGCGTTTGCGGCGCCTCTTATTGTCGCGTTGGACAAGTTCATCTAATCCAACCCCAATCATTGAAGCGGCTAATTGTGTGACACCAAATCGGAATCCTTCACGGCTTGTCATATTCGCAGCCAGTGGCTCGCGTCCGCCTTCGGTTAGGGCTTGAGGAAATGAGGTTTCGGGATTTCCGTCAATTATGACGGATAAAACCTTATTTTCGCCGTGAAGTTTTCGAAACAACTGAATTTCTTCATTGACCCAATGCGAGTTTTTGGCTGCCGGCGAACAGAGGACAATCAGAAAGCGCGATGTTTTGACGGCGTCTCGTATTTTTTCAGATAGGGAGTGATGCGCCGTGAGTTCCGTGACATCCCTGAATATAGGTTTTAACTTCGCACGGGATGACTGGTCGAAACTCTTGGGAAGACGATAGGTTTCCAGCGCATTATGGATACGGCGCGCCATAGCCTCATCCGCATGTGCGTATGAAATGAACGCAGCATATTTCGCTGACGCTTTCATGATCCCTCCCAATTTTCGCCGCACGTATAATAGGGACAACTATTTGTTTTATTCAACCCCCATCCGTCTCTCATTTTAAGTTGTGATCGACCTGTGGTGATATTTCTCCGTGGAATTTCGCGCGAAATCCAATAAAGCACGCCCATGAATAGTAAATCGGACATGCATATAAGCGTTGCGCCTATGATGGATTGGACGGATCGGCATTGTCGTTGGTTTCACCGTCAACTCTCATCCCGGGTCAGACTCTATACGGAAATGGTTGTTGCCGATGCCGTTATTCATGGGCCGCGGGATCGTTTACTCGGCTATGATAAGACAGAACACCCAATCGCATTACAAATCGGCGGAAGCGATCCGAAGAAACTCGCGCAAGCAACAAAAATCGGTGCCGGGTTTGGCTATGATGAAATCAATTTGAATATTGGGTGTCCATCTGATCGGGTACAAGCTGGAAGGTTTGGGGCCTGTCTGATGGCCGAAGCTGATTTGGTTGCAGAATGCTTCAAGGCGATGTCGGATGTCACAGATATCGAAGTAACTGTTAAATGTCGCCTGGGAATCGATGATCAGGACCTCGACAAGACATTGCCCGACTTTATTGATGTCGTATCACGGGCAGGGTGCGAAACCTTTATCATTCATGCCCGAAAGGCCTGGCTAAAGGGGCTTTCCCCCAAAGATAATCGGACCATTCCGCCGATCGATTATGGCCGCGTACATGGCATGAAAGCCCGTTTTTCGGAGCTGAAAATTATTGTGAATGGTCAATTGTCAAATGTAGATCATGCCCTCGAGGTCATTGACGAAAAATTAGACGGCGCAATGTTCGGCAGGGCGGCCTATAACACACCTTGGATATTGACTGAAATTGATGACATGGTTTTTAACCTGCCAAAATTGACATTAGAAAGACAAGAAATTGTTGAGTGTTTGATAAGATATGCCGAAGCGCATCAGGATGAAGATCGTTCCACCAAAGCCCTTATTCGTCATGTTATGGGTCTATTTTCTGGGCAACCCGGCGCGCGGATCTGGAGACGGACCTTGTCCGAGTCCCTAGCGCGTAAAGATAGCCCGTCTGAAATTTTGACACAGGGTTTGTCGGTGATGTCTAGTCTGGCACTAGCGTCTTAAATTTGCCGTTTGGCTCGTTATTTAATTAGTCTAACGCCGCCATCAGACCGAGGTTCAATGGGTATCGTTCCTGCGGCTATGTGATCGGCAGACACAGAAATATTTGCACCGTCATTAACACTTATTTGGTGCGCGATAAAGGACGTCGCAGGCGCGTGAGTTTTAGATAAACTCCCGCCTAGGAACTCAATTTTGTGTGACGGCAAGTATACTGTACCGAGCAAATTCAGACTTGCACCACTTGTGATCACAGATTTCACATTAGGATATCTTGGGTCGTAGATTGACTTGTTCTTAAGGTTTTGCGCGATCACAAGACCTTTCATATCCCCAGTGTTTGGGGATTTAATGTTGAGAATGGATCCATCTCTTATTTCAATATTTACATCATCGTGCAGGACAAATGTCACATCTTTGCCAATGAGTTCTGTACCAAGTCCGAATACAAGCGAGCCACTAGAAATATTATATACGCCCGGATCAAGAATAAATTCTTTCGCGTTTAAGACTAAGCCTTCGCAATAATTACCAGGTTGGAGGTGGTTTTTTTCGAAGAATGTTGGCTGAAAGGGTTGCCCGGCTGCTTTAGCTTCAGCCCAACGTTGGTTTTCTTGGGCTTCGTGGCTTTCAACGGCGTCTCTGCCAGACCGCCAATCTGCGATTAGCTCCAGCAGCGCCTGCTGATCAACGCAAGGCTCATTTAATCTTGGCACAAACATGTTTTGATAAGGATCGGCAAGTGTTGAGCATTCCGTGTTTACAAAGGGAAAGTGCTCTCCAATAATACCACCGCCAATACAAAAGCTCTGAGCTTTCGCCATTCCACCATGATCCACCACTGAGGCTTGTTCGTGGCGAGAATTTACTTGAACCGTACAGTTTGCGTCTAAAGAAGCACCTCGTGTGACTTCGAAAGATCGACCGGAATCAGGGTCTAAGGCTAACATACAGACTGTTGACCCCTTCACAATTTCTGCAGAGGATTTTGCGGAAAATTCAACGCTTTCATGCCCTATGAGCCCAGCAAAAATTGTAGGGATCATCATTTTTCCTTGAACCTCGACTTGGTTACTTTTGGAATCAACAACACCAAATTTGACACCGTTTTCACCGGACATATTTGCCCAAAACCGCTCTTCTGCTTGCAAATTTCGCTCACGCTCCGTCAAGGTTTGATCCGCCACAGCAGCCAATGCGGCGCTGTCTAAGGCAGATTGTAGTTTTACACGGTGACTATGAGATCGATTGGAGTCGATAGCGATAGATATGACCAGTAAAAGAGGGACAGCCAATATAGCTGTGGCAACAGCGATTTGCCCCGACTCATTGGATTTGAAGTTTTTTTTCTTACGTTGAACGACCATCTCGTTTCCCCACAAAAACTAAGATCAACCTATAAGTTAGAAATTAAAAAATGCGCATCGAATACCCCTAACCAAATCCTAAGAATTTCCTAAAAATTTAGAGAAAACCCTGCGATCAAAGGAAGGTGTTAATCAAAAAATGATAATCAAAGTTAATATTTATCTATGACATTTTCAGGTCATAGAAATTTTGAAGGATTTAAAGTCCTGAATAAAATTACATTTATTGACAGTTTTGCGCGAGAAATTCTTGAAACAAATCCGGAAACACGCTTTCTTCGCCCTATTGTGATGATGTTGACGTACAGAGTTATTAAATTTCTAGCTATAGCGGTTTTTCGTCGGGCGCATATTGCAATCACCCCGTGACCGACTTGATCTTCAATTTATGCGTACTTGCTTTTGTCGGAGGACTTGCGGGATATACGGCCGGACTATTTGGAATAGGGGGCGGGGCCGTTATGGTGCCGGCTTTGTTTTTTGCTTTTGGGTCATTGGGCGTTGATCCTGCGATCGTTATGCATTGTGCTGTTGCGACAAGCGCTTCGGTTATAATTTTTAATGGGTGGCGAAGCGTGAAAAGCCATATGGGGCGGGGCAGTGTGGATATGGCAATATTGTGGCCTTCAGGTCGACCATGGGCGTCTTATGGCTTATGGATAGCTTTGGGGAGTTTCCTTGCGGCCGCATTTTTGGCGCCCAAGCTTTCGAGCCAAGTCTTAACGCTTATCTTTGCCAGTGT
>CAYRMO010000100.1:0-10442 GCA_964425355.1 uncultured Algimonas sp.
ATACCGATGGGCGTCTGGTTGGCTTGATGACGGTTGATGATATCATCGAGATTATCCAAGACGAAAACAAAGAAGATATTCTGGCTCTGGCCGGTGTTTCTGATGCTGGATTGGCGGATACACCATTTGAAACCGTTCGCGCAAGAGCGCCCTGGTTATTTGTGAATTTACTCACGGCCGTTCTTGCGAGTATTGTTATTGCGCGGTTTGATTATGCAATTTCTCAAATTGTTGCTCTCGCCATCCTCATGCCAATCGTTGCCAGTATGGGAGGCAATGCCGGTACCCAGGCCTTAACGGTGGCGGTTCGAGCCCTGTCTGAGCGAGAACTAACATCGCAATCGGCTTGGCGAACTGTGCGACGCGAAGCTTTGGCGGCGGTAATCATTGGCGTCATTTTTGCAGTCGTTCTGGCTGTTATTTCCTATATCTGGTTTGGCGATAGAACACTGGCTTTGGTCGCCTTTATCGCCATGTTCGTGAACCATATATTTGCTGGATTAGCCGGAATTGCTGTTCCACTTGGCCTCAAACGCGTGGGCGCGGATCCGGCTGTAAGTTCATCCGTATTTGTAACGACGGTGACTGATATTATTGGGTTTTTCGCCTTTTTGGGCACGGCTGCACTCCTTCTTCTCTAAAAACATTCACCTCACGCGCGAATTCGGCCCAGTCTTTGCAAAGTAAAACCTGAAACCACCGGCACGACTCCGGTTTGTAACGTTTTGGGACGAGTATGAATGACAAGCTCAAAATCTCTGATACTGGCTTAAAGCTTATCAAGGCCTATGAGGGCTATCGGCCTGTGGACCGCGAACTCATTACGGGCCAACGTATCGTCGGATACGGCCATCGTCTTTATCACGAAGATGCCGTCAGAATGACGAAGGTTGAGGCCGAAGAAACGCTGCGGATTGATCTCGAGCCATTTGAGGATATGATCAATACGGAAGTCCATGCGCCGCTCACACAAAGTCAATTTGATGCGCTGTGTTCATTTGCCTTTAATATTGGCCCCAAGGCTTTCCTAACGTCCGATACGCTTCGGGCCCTAAATAATGGTCGTCCCCTAGATGCCGCCAATGGGCTAGATATCTGGCGAAAGTCGGAAATTTCAGGAAAGACCTATGTTGTAGATGCGCTTATGCGACGTCGCACAGCCGAAAAAGCCTTGTTCTTAAGAACTGAAGGCGATCTTCCAGCTGGTCGCGAAGACCTCCCTCCGATTGAGGATACAACGATTAAAGGTCTTTCGACAGAAGATGCCTTACCCGTATTCTCATCTGACGATGCGAATGGAATCGTGGCAAGTGCTCCGTTTGACGCGGCGTCTCCGCAATATAGGCGCCGAGAAGATGGGCCCGCTGGCCCCTTGGCATCCACAGAAATCGAATTTGAAGATGATGAGGACGCAGAGACTGTCATTGCTGATGATGATATTATGCGACTTCTCCCAGAAGACGAGATCATTGAGCCAGAATTCACTGACCCAGAAACCGCAGAGGACGCAGATGGAGTTGGGTCTGAAGCTGATGAAGACTTTGTGTCGGAGGAAGAGGATATTGCGGAACGGACATCTCCGATCGCCGAAGCCGCGACGGATATTATTGCCCGATTAGATGCGCTTATTGAAGACGCCGGAGAGGCTGATGAAACGGTTCAAGATGACTGGCCCGAAAGCTTGATTGAGGCTGAAGAAACATCAGAAAAGGCTTTGGTAACGGATAATGTTGTCGAAATGGTTCCGGATAAGGTCACGAATGAGGTTGAGCCATTGGATATCAAATCGCCCGACCTGGTTATTGATGAACTTGCTCAGGATGATGCCACGCGAACAAAGTTGGATGTGACATCACCTAGAACCGATTCTGCGGCCAAATATGTTCAACAAATTACATCACCAGATGAGATGGCTGAGATTGAAGTTCAAACGGGCTCTGCGGGACTTTGGATTCCTGTGATCCTTGGATTCTTGCTTTTTGGCCCGAGTGTCGCTGCATATTTAAAAGGCGCGGAACAGCTTTTTGGTGAATGGGGACCGAGTTTGGTATTTGCCGGTGCCGTTATTGGATTATTCCTTATCGCAATGGGCATTTACGCCGCATTAAGGATAAAATCAAAAAATCAATAATTCAGGCTTTTGTTAAAGGTAATCACAAGAAATGTCCGGTAGAAGGATCGCATGTTAATCGCTGCTTCAAATCCATTCGAAATCGAAGCCGAAACGGTTTTGCCGTCCCCGGCGCCCCGCTCTATGATTACAGAGTGGTCCGAGGCGAATTCTAAAAAGTTCCAAAAAGAAATTATGAGTTTTGGGCATAATTTGGCTGGAACAGGTTTGTTTACAGATGCTGCACTTATAAATCTGCTGGAGCGCCATCCGTCTGAATTGCTTGACGTTTGTACAATGGGACAGGCTGATCATCCGCACTTCCCAAATAAATTTAGAACGGGTGATTTCCGTGAAGCGTCCGGCGAGACCTTGTTGAAAGCCGCAAAAGCTGGTCGCGTGTGGATTAATTGTCGCGAAGCTATGAATGTTCATAAGGACTATAAAAACGTCCTAGAAATGATGTATGGCGACCTCGCGGAAAAGACGGGAAATACGGCATTTAATCCACGTGGGGGTATTTTGATTTCAAGTCCCGTTGCAAAGGTTCCCTATCACTTTGATAAGACGGAAACGCTTTTGTGGCATGTGCGTGGTAAAAAGCGGATGTATATTTACCCACTGGCTCAAAAATTCATTTCAGATGAGTCGTATGAAAATACCCTGACGAATGCCATTGATGATGACATTCCATATGACGAGGCTTTCGAAGCCTTTGCAAAAGCCATTGATATTCCTGAAAATACAGCTTTGTGTTGGAGATTAAACGCCCCGCACCGGGTCGATAATCAGACATTTTGCGTCTCAGTGACGACCGAGTATTCAACGCAAGAATCAGGCATGAAGAATGCGGCAATGCTGACAAATGCGACACTTCGTCGGCGTTTTGGCATGAACCCGTCCTATTCCAATGATAGCCGATTGACGCGGAAAGTGAAATCGATTGTCGGGCGTGCCTTAAGCAAGACCCCGCTAGTACCAGATTCAACAGAGCCAGACATGGTCTCATTTAAGATTGATGATGTTGCTAAAGACTTTATCGTCGATGTGGAACCTTTTATCCGCAACTTCTAGATTTGGCGATCACATCGTCCTCTTGCAATTTATGAAAACATAGGTTCAGAAAATGGGCCCTATTTGCCTATTTTCTGAAGCATATTCGGGTTTAACTTATCGCAAAATGCACTACAAAGGCGATGTGACGATTCACTTACAAAAGCTATCCGTCGGATCGGAGTCGATACAAACATTGACTGACTGGCAAGACCATGTTGTTTCAAAACGACGTCAACAGGGGCTGTCGGCCCATCATGTTCACGTCACCCGAATGTTTCCCAAGCGAAAAGATGCGCTCTTAGATGGTGGATCGATATATTGGGTTATCAAAGGCCAATTCATTTGTCGCAATAAGATTGCGGCTTTAGAAGAGACAACGAAAAACGGACACCGGGCTTGTGCTATATTGATGGAACCGAAACTTATTGCTGTCGTGCCTGTTCCACGCCGTGCTTTTCAGGGGTGGCGATATTTACAATCATCAGATGCTCCCGCTGACTTAGCGACTGCCGGAGACGCGGCGGATTTACCACCTTCATTTCGGGCTAAGCTATTAAATATTGGTGTGTGGTAAAAAAGATTTCGCGGAATTCAATTTAAATGGGATGAGCTTGAAATTCATGGCTGAGACAGCGAAAAAATTCAGATTCGAAAGGCCAGAGAATCAGATATTCCTGCAATCAGACACATCATGGATTTAGCGATCCGAGAGCTTCAGAAAGCGTATCTATCGTCTTCCCAAATCGAAGCGTCTTTTCAATCAATGGGGCTTGATAGCCAATTAATAGAAGATGGCACCTATTTTTGTGCGCTAGCCCAGAAAGCTATCATTGGTTGTGGGGGTTGGTCTTTCCGTGCAACGCGCTATGGCGGTAATCATTCAGCGGGCAGGGACACGCGAAAGCTGGACCCCAACTCTGAACCAGCTCGAATTCGAGCCATGTATACGCATCCGGACCATACACGTCGGGGCATAGGGCGACAAATATTGCGCGCATCAGAAAACGCAGCCAGAGCTGATGGCTTCAAAACCATGGAAATGGTCGCGACTTTGGCGGGAGAACGACTCTATTCAAACTGTGGCTATCAAGTTGAATCGCGTTGGTTTGACAAAACAGGACTCGTTGATGTTCCAGTCTTGACAATGGTCAAGACGCTATAGCGTTATATTCCACTTATACGCGTAAAGAGGCGTATATATGGCTTCCACGCCTATTCTTTATTGCGGGGCAATTAGCCAACAAGAGGTATGCGCGACCTTGCAAATAGACTTAGCGTTTTGTGCTGTAAGACCTGAAATTTTTACGTGATAAACAGGTCGCCCTTTTACAAAACCACTCGAATAGGTCGCGGGTGAATTTTTTGCCAATTCAGAAACCTTTTGTTTGACGTCATTCTCTGACGGCAGGTTACGAAGCGCGACAGCCCATGCCCCTGTTTGCAGCGGGGTGTGCGACCCGCGTAAGACTAAACTGGGTTTGGCTGTTGAAACGGCCACATATGTAGAGGCTTTTGGGACAACGCCCATGACATCGAAACCGCGTTCGATAAGATCTCGCATATGTTGATTTCGACTTTTCCCACTGGCGCCGCCAAGGACAATTGCGATTTGGCGGCGGCCATTCCGCGTTGCACTGACCATGAGGTTAAATCCGGATGCATTTGTATAGCCGGTTTTAAAGCCGTCAACTTCAACCATGTCATGCAAGAGGGCATTCGTATTTTTTTGTCCCCGAAAATATTTTTGCCCGAAATAGTGATAGCGCGCGCGGTGATTCGTCAGAATAGAATGGGCGAGTTTTGCCATATCACGCGCCGTTGTGACTTGATCTGGATGGGGAAGTCCATTGGGTGTTCGAAAGACGGTGCGTTGCATGCCTAATTGCGCGGCCTTGGCATTCATGATCTTGGAGAATCCGTCCACTGACCCACCTAGGCGTTCGGCAAGCACGACAGCGGAATCGTTATGACTGCGTACGGCAACAGATTGAATGAGCTCTTCAACCGTGATTTTTTGACCCGCTCTCAAGCCGAGTTCCACAGGAGGTGTGCGGGCAGCGTTTCTTGAGACTGTGAGTTTTTCATCGAGCCTAAGCGCTCCAGCATCTAAGGCGTCAAAAACGATATGCAAGGTCATGACCTTGGTAAGACTGGCCGGATAGCGTGTTTCATCAATTTGTCTGGCATGCAAAACGTCTAACGTATCGGCATCAACTATGATCGAGGCATAGCGATTTTGAGCCTGCGCAGGGAATACGGACGCCAAAAGAAAAATCAGAACACATATAGCTCTAAGACACATGATGTTCTGCTAGGGCAAAACATGTTAGGACATAGTTAATAAATCTTAAGATATTGCCGAGTTTATACATAAGTTTAGGCAATGGAGGGTTTTCACATCCGGCTTCAATTCCTATCATAGGTCCAATGATTAAAATGAAAGACGACATGATAAGCATGGCCGACTCTGATAAAGAGGGTGAAGGCGGTACGGAACGTGGTGTTGCGACCAAAGTTAGGCCCAAGACGAAAAAGCCGTCCATGTGGCGCGTTATTCTGATGAATGATGATTACACGCCTATGGAATTTGTTGTCTCAATTCTGATGGGGATTTTTAAGAAAACACCCGAAGAAGCGACCAAAATCATGCTCAATGTCCACCAATCCGGGATTGGAACCTGTGGGATTTACACATTTGAAATCGCTGAAACCAAAGTCGCCCAAGTCATGGATGCAGCAAAACGCGCCCAACACCCATTACAATGCACGCTGGAGAAAGTTTAATCTAGTTAACATTTCTATGTGTACATTGTGACTTGAAAGAGAGCAGAAATTCCCCACATCTAGTGGTGAAAGGAAACTTACAATATGGCCTCATTTTCGCCCGTTCTTGAAGAGACAATTCACCGCGCGCTGACGCTTGCGAGTGATCGCAAACATGAGCTTGCGACGCTAGAGCATCTCTTGCTTTCGCTTCTGGATGATAAGGACGCCGCAGCGGTGATTGCGGCCTGTGATGTCGATATTGAACCGCTTCGTGCAGATGTTTTACGCTATCTCGATGAAGACTTGGCGTCACTCGTTGTTGAAGATTTTGAAGAGGCCCGTCCGACGGCAGGATTTCACCGTGTGATTCAACGCGCCGTTATCCATGTTCAATCATCGGGCCGCGAAGAAGTGACAGGTGCTAATGCTCTGGTTGCCCTTTTTGCGGAACGCGAAAGCCATGCCGTTTATTTCCTACAAGAGCGCGATATGACGCGTTATGATGCGGTCAATTATATCAGCCATGGCATAAGCAAGTCAGGTGAAAATACGGCCCCTCGGTCACCGACAGGTGTTGAAACGCCAGAAGGCGAAGATGCCAAAAAGAAAGACCCGCTTCAAGAATACACGGTTAATCTCAATAAAAAGGCTGAAGAAGGGGAAATTGATCCTCTTATCGGACGAGATGACGAGGTTGAGCGCTGTATCATGGTGCTGTCGCGGCGTCGAAAAAACAATCCATTATTGGTTGGAGATCCAGGCGTTGGTAAAACGGCGATCGCCGAAGGCATTGCGCGCCGAATTGTAAATGCTGAAGTGCCAGATGTTCTGGCTGATGCGACGATCTATTCTTTAGATATGGGCGCGCTTTTGGCTGGCACGCGTTATCGCGGAGATTTTGAGGAACGCCTCAAAGCCGTTGTCAATAAATTACAAGACACGCCAGGGGCGGTTCTCTTTATTGATGAGATCCATACCATTATTGGCGCGGGTGCCACATCCGGCGGTGCGATGGATGCGTCAAACCTTCTCAAGCCAGCGCTTCAATCTGGTAAGCTGCGCTGTATGGGCTCGACTACCTATAAGGAATATCGTCAGCATTTCGAAAAAGATCGGGCGCTCAGCCGCCGTTTCCTAAAAATCGATGTGTCTGAACCAACGGCCGAAGATGCTGTGAAAATCCTCCAAGGGCTGAAGTCCTATTTTGAGGAGTTTCATAGTGTAACCTATACGCAAGCCGCCATTCAGGGTGCTGTTGATCTGTCGGTTCGCCATATCACTGATCGGAAGCTCCCAGACAAAGCTATTGATATAATTGATGAAGCGGGTGCGCGAACCAAGCTCGTGCCAGAAGATAAGCGTAAATCCAAAATTGGCATTAAAGAGATTGAATCTGTAATCGCCAAAGTGGCCCGCATTCCGCCAAAATCCATTACACGTGATGATGAGAAAGCCTTGAAGTCGCTTTCAGGTGATCTCAAGCGCATGGTGTTTGGCCAAGACGACGCGATTGAAAAAGTCGCGTCTGCCGTGAAACTCGCTCGGGCTGGCTTGCGTGAACCGAATAAGCCAATTGGCTCCTATCTTTTTGCGGGTCCGACAGGGGTCGGTAAAACCGAGGTCGCGCGTCAGCTTGCTATGACCCAAGGTCTGGAATTGCTGCGCTTTGATATGTCCGAATATATGGAGCGCCATACAGTCTCACGTCTGATTGGAGCCCCTCCAGGTTATGTTGGATATGATCAAGGTGGATTGCTAACCGATGCGGTCAATCAAAACCCGCATTCAATCCTCTTGATGGATGAGATCGAGAAAGCCCATCCTGATATTTATAATATCTTGTTGCAAGTCATGGATAATGGTTTCCTGACAGACGCCAATGGACGCAAGGTCGATTTTCGCAATGTCATCATCATTATGACGACGAATGCAGGTGCATCAGATGCTGCCAAGGCCGAAATCGGCTTTGGGCGCGGGATGAAGGATGATGAGCAAGACGCCGCAATCAAGCGTCGCTTCACGCCTGAATTTAGAAACCGTTTGGATGCGATTGTCAGCTTTGCGCCGCTCTCGCCAGAAGACATTGCCAAAGTTGTCGATAAATTTGTCATCCAGCTCGAAGCTCAACTCGCCGATCGCAAGATCGAGTTTGAACTGTCTAAATCGGCAAATCTCTGGCTTGCAACAAAAGGCTATGACAAGCGCTATGGCGCCCGTCCACTGTCTCGCACAATCCAAGAATATATCAAAAAACCTCTGGCCGATGAAATTCTGTTTGGAAAGCTCAAACAAGGCGGTCTTGTCAAAGTCGGCCTGGACAGGAAGAAAGAAAATCTGACCTTCAAGATCGTTCCACCTGCCAAGGGCAGGGCGTCAGGCAAAGGCTCAAAGGCGCCTAAGCCGAAAGAAGACGCTTAGGTTTCTAACGTCTTAGGATGAAAAATATAAACCACACCATCGGCGGTGTGGTTTTTTATTTTCAGCCTATTTGTCACTTTTATAGACAGCGTTGAATTTTCTTGGTCTAAATGAGATGGTGTACTGTTACAACAGGAGGATGCCATGCGCTTTGGATTGAAAACTGGATTAGTAGCGGGCTTCCTACTTTCGGCCTGTAGTGCAGAGCCGCAATTGAGGCCGATGGATAAAAAGGATATTTCAGCGCTTCATTCGAAAACTCTGACACTCGATACGCATATCGATATTCCTCTGACATATATGATCGAGATTGATCCGATTGAGGAAACGGATCTTCAGGTTGATCTGCCTAAACTTAAAGCGGGGCAACTCGATAGCGGGTTCTGGATTGTTTATACGCCACAAGGTGACCTTGATCCCAAAGCATATGAGAACGGATATAGTATCGCCAAAACGCGGATCGATGCGATTACGGCTTTGGTCACGCGCCATAGCTCGACCTTCGAACTTGCCAAGACAGCAGCCGATGTCAGACGCATTGTTGGTGAGGGTAAATATGCCGTCATGGTCGGAATGGAAAATGCTTATCCGCTGGGCCATTCGGAAGAGACAAATAATGTTGAATGGTGGGCTGATAAAGGTGTGCGTTATATGGGATTGACCCATTTTGGGCATAACCAATTTGGCGATAGTTCAAATCCGAACCTACTCCGCGATACGGGACCGAAATGGAATGGCCTGTCACCTGAAGGGCGTGATCTTGTCAGGCAATTAAATGATGCAGGGATCATGGTGGATGTATCCCATACTGGCAAAAAGACCATGATGCAGGCGGCAGATTTGTCGCGCGCACCCATTATTGCCTCACATTCCGGCGTGAAGGCTGTGGCCGATACGCCGCGTAATTTGGATGATGAGCAATTGCGCAAAATTGCAGAGGTTGGCGGGGTTGCGCAAATGGTAGCGCTTGGGTCTTATGTACGTCTGCCAACGCCGGAACAACAAGCAGCGCGCGAGGCTTTGGATGCTGGATATGGGGATCGCAGCACATGGGATCAGGCAACACGCGATACCTATCAGGAACAACGCGCACTTATAGCGGCCATGGCACCGGGTGCGACGGTTTCAGATTTTGTTGATCATATTGATCATGCGGTAAAAATAGCCGGTATTGATCATGTCGGTATCGCATCTGACTTTGATGGTGGCGGGGGTATTGAAAGCTGGCAGGATGCCTCGGAAACTGAAAATGTCACGAGGGAATTGGCAATTCGTGGCTACTCAGACGAGGATATTGCCAAAATTTGGGGTGGTAATTTATTGCGTGTGATGGAGGCCGTCGAGGCAGAAGCGATAGCACAATAGATTTCCCAAATTCATTTCAGAAGACTCCAATAAAAAAGCCGCCCACTTGGGCGGCTTTCTATTTGTTTGATCTGAATTCAGACTAGCACTTATAGTACATGTCGAATTCGACTGGATGTGGATGCATGTGCAGACGGTGCACTTCTTCCATCTTAAGTTCGATATAGGCATCGATCTGATCATCATCAAAGACCCCGCCAGCTTTCAAGAAGTCACGATCACCATCAAGGGAGTCGAGCGCTTCGCGAAGAGACCCGCAGACTTGTGGGATCTTGTTCGCTTCAGCTGGTGAAAGTTCATAGAGGTCGATATCCATTGGATCGCCTGGGTGAATTTTGTTTTTAATACCGTCAAGACCAGCCATAAGAAGGGCAGTATATGTGAGGTAAGGGTTACCCGCTGGATCCGGGAAACGTGCCTCTAGACGCTTACCATTGCGTGAGGCTGTCCACGGGATACGGATAGAGGCAGAGCGGTTACGAGACGAGTAAGCCAGCATAACGGGCGCTTCAAAACCAGGAACCAAACGCTTGTAAGAGTTAGTCGAGGCGTTTGAGAAAGCATTGATCGCTTTGGCATGTTTGATGATGCCGCCAATATAATAGAGACACTCTGTTGAAAGACCTGCATATTCGTCACCTGCAAAGAGAGGCTGTTTGTCTTTCCAGATAGACATGTGAACATGCATGCCTGTGCCGTTATCATTCCACATTGGCTTGGGCATAAA
>CAYRMO010000101.1:0-10436 GCA_964425355.1 uncultured Algimonas sp.
TCGTATTTACTCCTTTGTTTGTTGGTTTTGTTATTTCCTAAGCCGTATGTTGTGGCTTGTAGGGTTCGTTCTTTGTTAGCACGGCCCAGACAATACGGGCCGTCTTATTGGCCATAGCCACTGTTGCGAGCCGTGTCGGTTTGCGCTCGAGTATTGAAGCAGTCCAAGGATCAACTCTGTCTGGACGTGTTCGCGCGGCTCTTACGCGGGCCGTCATACCAACAACAAGAAGCTGCCTTAAGTATCGGTCGCCCATGCGAGATATTTTGCCAAGCCGTTCTTTACCGCCAGAAGATTTATTAAGTGGCGTTAGACCTATCCAAGCCGCAAGGTCACGCCCACTCTTGAACTGATGGGCACTTCCAATAGTAGCGACAATAGCTGACGCATTGATGGGCCCAATACCTGGGATTGTTTGCAAGAGCTTGATACGATGATCCGACTTCGCACTGGCCGCAATCTCTTTATCCAAATCCACAATACGGGCATGGAGCGCCAGTAAGTGCTGGGACAGTGACCGAATAACATCTTGCGCGAGAGGTGGCAGGTTCGTGTCGGAATCGGCCTCTATATCTTCAGCAAAACTGCGGATGTGCTCCAGACCCTTTCGGATGGTAACACCAAACTCGCCAACAAGGCCGCGTATCGTGTTTGATATTTGTGTGCGTTGGCCCACTAACATCTCACGGGCACGGTGCTGAGATAACAGGGCTTGTTGCTCGGCAGATTTAATCTGAACAAAACGCATAGTTGGCCGCGTGACAGCTTCGCAAATGGCTTCGGCATCAGCCGCGTCAGACTTCCCACGTTTGACATAGGGCTTCACATAGCTTGGCGGCATAAGTTTGACTTGATGGCCTAGTGCCGTCAGTTCGCGGCCCCAGTAATGCGCGCTACTGCATGCTTCTATGCCGATAAGACAAGGTTCTAGCTTTGCAAAGAAAGGCAAGATCCGCGTGCGACGCAAGGGTTTATTAAAGGCAACGGTCCCGTCTTCTGTTACACCGTGAACTTGAAAAATATTCTTAGCTAAATCTATTCCGATTATGGTAGTCTTCATTTGGGTGGCTCCTGTTTAACTCAGTCGTTTTGATAACAACTGTCTTATGGCGCATTGCGACGCCGCGGAAAGGAGCCATCCACACCATCCGCTTTGCCAGTAGAAGCAGGCATTAGAGATTCTCGTTTAACGTGATTTAAAGAAAAATTGAGTTAGCCTTTCTTAAAAACACGGGAGGCTCAAATGCATGGTTTCATAAAATATTTTGGCCTGACGACAATCTGCTTGGCGCTATCTTCGCCGCTTTCGGCATCAAATTGGACTCTGCCTATTCGGGTGGATTAGAACGCCAGAAACATACCTGCCAGCTAGCGCTCTTAACGCAGGACGGTCCGGTCATACACACTATCGACAACCGCTTCAATGAGGTACGTAACGATGAGCATATTGAGAAAATTTTTCCCCATTTTAGCTAAATCTAATTCTCATCTGAATTTGCTGATGGAAGATGCGATGCAGAACAGCAAAAACTATCAAAAGGTTATAGAGGCCGCATTCAATCATTGGGTATCACCAGAATGCAATATATCTGGCATTCAGACATGGGCGGAATATTCAAGCGGCACGTAGGCTGCAATGGCTGAGCTTGGCGACAAAGAGGGCAGCGCGTAGCGCTTCTTCGCTAACGCCTAATTTTTCCGCGACAACGCTCAAATCCGCATTGCGACCGCCCGCATCTCTCATGGCGTTGCGCAGGTCTTCTGATGAGACACCCAAAGTTTCAGCAGCTTTTTCAAATCTCTGTCCGCCTTGGCCCTCGCGAGGTCGGTTGTTTTCGGTCCCGTCAGTCGATTATGTTTGAGTTTGTGCGGGCGTTTCTGAGGCATTTTGACATCCAGCAAAACCCGCACCCGCAATGGCCGCACTTAGCACCAAGGTCAATCCTGTGCTCTTAAATGTAAAATATATGAGTTCACATGAGATAACGATAAGGAATGCCAGCCAGTCATATTACAAGTCCGCAAGAATTCCTGGCAAGCCACAGTCTCGCGCAATTCTTGATATCCACGTTAAAACTTGTCATCACGAATTATGACAACACCTTTTTCAATCCTAGATCTTGCTCATGTTGTAGAGGGCAGCACCGCATCTGAGAGTTTTGATAAATGCGTGAAGACCGCTCAACATGCCGAGGCCCTTGGCTATGAACGGGTCTGGTATGCCGAGCATCATAATATTGCCAGCGTAGCGAGCTCAGCCACCTCAGTTCTGATTGCGCATATTGGGGCGCATACCAAAACCATTCGCCTTGGCGCGGGCGGCATCATGCTGCCCAACCATTCCCCGCTTGCGATTGCGGAACAATTTGGGACACTGGCGACGCTGCATCCAGACCGTATTGATTTGGGTCTTGGCCGCGCGCCTGGCGGCGATATGGGTGTGATCCGAGCCCTCCGCAAAGACTATGAGCAGGCTGGAAATCGGTTTCCAGCCGATGTGGAAGAGCTGATTGATTATCTGGCCAAACCGGAAGATCGGCAAAGTCCAGGCGTGACAGCCATTCCCGGCGAGGGTTTAGAGGTTCCGGTTTGGATTTTGGGATCCAGCCTATTTGGCGCGCAGCTGGCCGCACGTCTTGGCCTGCCCTATGCTTTTGCTTCGCATTTTGCGCCGCAATATCTGTTTCAGGCCGCAGAGACTTACCGGAAAAATTTCAGGCCCTCGCGTCATTTAGACAAACCCTATTTCATGATGGCCTGTAATGTCTTTGCGGCCGATAACGAAGCGGAGGCAAATTTCCATTTCTCTACGCTCATTCAGGCCTTTATAGGCATCATCACCAATCAACGAGGCCTCACGCCGCGACCCAAAAAAGACCTAGATGTGCCGCCCTCTATCCGGCCACATTTGGAAAATATGTTACGTTGCAGCGCCGTTGGTACAACCGAACAAGTGGCCGAAAGATTGTCAATCTTTGCCCAAAAACTCGCGCCCGATGAGTTCATCATATCCATGCCATTTCATGATCACAGCGCACGGCTGCATTCAATGGAACTGACATTGGACGCCAGAGAGATGATGGACGAGATGTCTGGAACGGCAGCCCTCACGGCAGCAGAGTAATTGAGCCGCACGTCTAAGGCTTTACAAGTCGTCATCCCAGCCCATCAGCTCGGCAGTTAGACCATATGACCAGCTTTATTTGAAGCGAGCTTCGGCAACCACAAGAGTAATATTCCTGCCATAAATGACCCCATCGCCATGATTATAGAGACGGTCGCAAACCCGAGTCCTGCCGCAAATAAAAACCCAGGCAGGATTGGTCCTAAAACCGCGCCGCCTCGTCCGATCCCAAGGGCTATACCGGTTCCTGACCCTAATAAATGCGTTGGGAATGAGGCTGCGAATAAGCCCAAAAATCCAGAAACAGCCGCGAAAATAAGCATACCGACCACGAAACCAATGGCTTTCATTGAGTCTAGTGAATCGGTGAAAAAAGGGAATACACACACACCAATTGCGGCCGCTATCATTGAAAACATCATGAGAGATTTGATATGAATTTTTCGGGCTGCAATACTCATAAGGATTGACCCGACAACGCCGCCCAAACTCACCACCCCTATCACGGCCGCAGCTTGAGACTCATTGTGACCAAGATCCACGATGATCGTCGGCAACCATTTCACAAAGAAATAATAGGTTCCAATATTTCCAAAATAGCCGAATGACAGAATAAGGGTCGTGAATTTTATATTGGGCTTAAATAACTCAGATGCAGAGGTGCTAACAACCTCGTCTATTTTTATATCTGGAAGGCTTTTTGGAGCTTTGTGTCCGAGTTTTGTCATTATGGTTTGAATGCGCTTCAAAGCGTTTTTGGGGCGTTTGAGATCAAGATATGAAACTGTCTCAGGCACGAAAAAATAGACCAGCGGGAAAAAAACCGTACTAAAAATAGCTCCGAGATAAAATGTCGATCTCCAATCATATTGCTTGAGTATCGGTCCTAAAAATGTTGCCCCCAAATAAATTCCGAGTGGGAATCCACCCGCCACTAGAACCACTGCCAAAGACCTATTTTTATCGTTACAAAATTCTGATGACGTTGCTGTGGCGCAGGCGATAAGTCCTCCAATGCCAATACCGGTAAAGACACGGGCCGCGGCCAATACAAAAATATTCGGCGCTAGGCCCGCAATCAACATGCCTATGGTGAGGATAATCATACAGAGCAGCATGATAGGTCTACGACCAAATTTATCCGTCATATTCCCAATACCAATGGCCCCAATCGCCATTCCAATAAGGTCCATAGGTAAAACAAGGCCAAGCTGCGCTTTGGTAATACCCCATTCTGCGGATAGGCCAGGCGCGGCAAACGCAATGGACAAAACATCATAGCCATCCAAAGCCAACGCCCCAATACAGATGAACACGACGAGCCACTGACGAACCCCCATAGGCGCTGATTTAATCGTGCTCAAAGGCGAAATTTGATCTGTCTGAGCCATATATCTTCGAGGCATATTGTAATGCCTTCCCCTATTTTATGTGTTCAAATTCCAGAGTCTAATCTTCAAAGATAATGCTCCGAATATTGAGCCCGTAGAACTTTTTTATCTATTTTCCCTGTGGCGGTAAGCGGCATTTCACTAATGAAAATGACATCATCCGGCACTTGCCATTTGGCGTGCTCTCTAGAAATTTGCTGTTTGATACTATCAATTGTCGGGTTTTGACCGAGTTTCTTAACGGCAATGAGTAAAGGCCGTTCTTCCCATTTGGGGTGTTGAATGCCTATACAGGCGGCAATTGTAAGGTCGGGATGACCAACAGCGGAATTTTCAATATCAACTGATGATATCCATTCCCCGCCAGACTTAATTAAGTCCTTAGACCTGTCTGTTATCTGCATAAATCCATGCGCGTCAATTGACGCAATGTCGCCAGTATCCAGCCAACCTTGCCCGTCCAACGCACTGGTCTTAGTTTTATAATATTTTTCAATGACCCAATGGCCTTTAACCATTAAACGCCCTGAAGCCTTGCCATCATGTTGAAGCTGTTGATCAGCGTCGTCGACAATCTTCATATCTACGCCATAAACAGCGCGACCCTGTTTAATTCGAAGGTCAGTCACCGTCTTTAGGTCCATATTTTTCATAGCTGGGATAACTCGATTGACGGACCCAACAGGGCTCATTTCTGTCATACCCCAAGCGTGAATGACATCCACATCATATTTATCTCTGAAGGTCTCAAACATAGACCTCGGAACGGCCGACCCGCCAATAACTGTTTCCTTCAAGCTTGAAACTTTGAGGTCATGCGCTTCCATATATTGTAACAGGCCCGTCCAAACCGTGGGCACGGCAGCTGACATGGTTACAGATTCGTTTGTTATGAGACTATGTACACTTTCACCGTCCATATGCGGGCCGGCCATAACAAGTTTAGCGCCGACCATTGGGACACTAAAGGCGAGACCCCAACTATTGGCGTGAAACATTGGAACGATCATCAAAGCAGAGTCCAAAGGCCCAATGTTAAACACCTCTCCACCGGATGTTGCCATGGCGTGAATAATATTGGATCTATGCGAATATAGAACGCCTTTTGGCTCACCTGTCGTGCCAGAGGTGTAACAAAGAGAGGACGCCGTATCTTCGTCAAAACTTGGCCAGTCATAGCTTTCCTCTTGTGCAGCGATGAGGTCTTCATAACAATGGACTGGGATATTTATCCCCGACACATCTGGCATATTAGCCGCATCTGTTAGGACGATAAGGCCTTTCAAACTTGGTAATTTATCCAGAACATTTACAAGTGTATTAAGGAAGGTGATATCGACAAAAATATATGTGTCCTCGGCATGATTGACGATATATTCAATTTGGTTCGGAAATAGTCTTGGGTTTAATGTATGACAAATAGCTCCAATACCGCCAATCCCATACCAACATTCAAGGTGCCGCCAAGTATTCCAAGCCATGGTCCCTATTCTGTCGCCTTGCGACACACCTAAGGCCGTGAGGGCATTGGCTAGTTTTTTAGTTCGACTATATATTTCCGAATAGGTTGTACGGTGAAGTCCGCCCTCAACAGAATTTGTAACAACTTCTTGCTGACCATGCCAACGACTTGCGTGTTGCAAAATAGATATAAGGTTAAACTCGATCCTTTGCATATGAGAGTTGGGCATAGTCATGTCCTAATTAATAGGTCTTTCATTCGTTCAAGTGGAAACCCAAAGAGCTGCGAAGAGCTTCCGGATTGGGCGTTGACTTGGATAGAGCTTCGCCGTGTATGTGGCAGCACCTAGATTATGAACGAGCTTCGTTTTTAGAAAAATTACCGCAGTCATCGGGGAAGAAAACTGCGGTAATAGCGAGCCAAACCTAATATTCGTAGGTCAACTCGACACCATAAACGCCGCCCTTTCCGAGCGGTGAAAATGTACCATTACTCAGCTGCGTATCACCGCCTAGAATGACCTCATTTGTGATGTTTTTACCGTATACGGTCAGATTAACACCTGAATTGGGAACATCATATGAGACGTTCGCATCGAAACGGTCTTGCGACGGAATAATACCAAAATTGTTATCCGTAAAGAATGACGCATCACGATGCGAATAATTCCCATTAAATACAACTTCGCCAAATCCAAAATCTTGCGCATAGGTGAACCCTGCACTTGCCGTGAACGGAGCTAGACGCGGAAGTTGGAGATCTAAAACACCATCCGCAGGCGGATTGTTTATTTCACCTGAGTTTGCAGCGAGAAGATTAATGTTAACCTCTGTAAAGTTCGACTGCGTGACACCGATGGATCCATTTAGAAGAAAGTTATCTGTCACAGGCCACAAAACATCAAATTCAAACCCATAAACATCCACGTCACCGGCATTAGCAATAACTTGCTGGACAACCGCGGAACCACCAGACACATTTATCTCACGCTGAATGTCGTCAATCGTATTATAGAAACCCGCGCCGTTAAACCTTACGCCCCCAAAGGGTTCTGATTTAAATCCGATTTCAAAACTATCAACACGTTCATCGTTAAATGGACCGGGAGATTCAAGCTCACTAGCGGGCTGTAAGGCCGTGTTCCGAAGGTTAAAACCACCCGCACGGAAGGCACGTTGCCAATGACCATAAAGCCTGAAGTTGTCTTGAACTTCATAGCCTAAGCCAATTTTTGGTGAAAAGTTATTCGTACTGAACGTCGGGAATTCCTCCAAGACACACGGCATATCCCCAGTAATTTCTGTGCCTTCAACGAAACATGACGCACCGCCAAGGAATTGAATAAGCGCAATATTGGCCTCTTTGGTTTCATCTGAATACCGGATACCTGCATTGACAGAGAGTTTGTCCGTTACATCATACTCGCCGGACGCAAATATTCCGAATGTTTCGCTATTTTGAACACCCCCACCATCAAATGGCGTTTGCGCTCCGAATACTCGGCGCTGCTCGGCGTAAGCAATATCTTGGTTGAAATAGAAAAGGCCTGTTGTGAAGTCTAATTTGTCATCGAGAAAACGGCCATTATAACGAAGTTCATTTGAGATTTGATCTTGTTCAATTCCAACTAAAATATCGAAAACTTGTGCAATCGTAGCATCGATATCCGATGAAGCGGTCTGAGAGAATTCGCGATACCCAAAAATATTGGTAATCGTACCGTTACCGAAACCCACATCGAGATCAGCTCTTAAACTTCCGTGTAACCATTCACTATCTTGGAAACCGCGATTATTAACCGCAAAATCAAGTGTGTTAGGATCAAAGGTTTGAGTGGTGAGCCCAGCGAAGTTCGTTGCAAAACTGTTTACGCCTAAAGCATTTTGACTGGATTGGGCGGCAGGACCATCACCAGTCGTGTCGCCAGATTCAAGCTTAGCTAAAACGTTTAGGCCCTCAATTCCATCATATTCGAGCGCGCCGCGAATTATGAAAGTTTGGCTTAGTCCAAAGTTAGAGCTGTTGAGATTATTCCTGTTAATTTGGTCCTGTTGCTGCGCTGGTGTGAGTGCAATGACACCCGCCCCTTGAGCGTTACCTAAGGCAAAAAGGTCTTCGTCAAACAAGTTCTCGAAGAAACCTTTGTCATCATTATAATAAATACCAAGCTTTGTTTTCAAGCCGCTATCGCCAATTGGTCCTGATATGACACCCTGTAGAAAGTAATTCTCGCCATTCCCATTGAGGCCTGATTCAACAGTGGCTTTCGCTTTAAACGAAAAATCATCTGTCGGATTACCTGTATTCAGAAGAACCGCGCCGCCTGTTACGTTACGCCCGAATAATACGCCTTGGGGCCCGCGCAGAACTTCCACAGAATCAAGATCAAAATTATCAAATAGGACACCTGTGTTAATGC
Source organism: uncultured Algimonas sp. (assembly GCA_964425355.1). Taxonomy (GTDB): domain Bacteria; phylum Pseudomonadota; class Alphaproteobacteria; order Caulobacterales; family Maricaulaceae; genus Litorimonas. The sequence goes on from CAYRMO010000101.1 coordinate 8,397, forward strand.
CCAGATAAATACCATCAACGAATACACCAACAGTGGGTTCAATGGATGGAATCGATGAGTTTACACCAAGACCACGGATCGCAAAGTTAGCAATACCTTTGACGGTACCGATATCGTCTAGTTGCACATTTGGGATTTTAAAACTCAAATCTCCAAGGTTGCGAACCTGAAAAACTTCGAGTTGATCTGCACCAATCGCCGTAATCGCTAGGTTTGTATCTTGTTGGTTCTCACCATCTGCCTTTTTTGTGGCTGTAACAATGATCTCATCTGTTATGACATCCAGAGTGGAGCGCGGTGCATCCTGGGCGCTGGCGGCTGTTGAGAGGGCAATAGTTGCTGTAATGAGCGCGCTCATAGACACGCCATATTTCTTAAGTTTGGACACTTTGGTCTCCCCGAATTAAGTTCTTGCTTGTGCAAAAATTTTCTTATGTCGGCTAAAATTCATATATCCTTAAACAATTCAAATATATTTTTGATTGCAAATAAGTACATTTTATGTACTTATGAAATAATGATTAAAATCGTTTATTTACGCCATTTCATTGCGGCGGCTGAAACTGCAAGCTTCTCTTCTGCGGCGGCAAAGTTAAATATTTCGACGACTTCAATTAGAAATTCTATAGAAAAATTGGAAGCGTCCTTAAATATAACACTCTTTGTTAGAAAACCCGCCAATGGCGTGTTTTTGACAAGTGATGGACGAAAATTGCTTGCACAAAGCAAGGACTTCTTGAACTCAGTTGACGATATTGAGGGGTCTTTCATTTCAAAGCATCGAAAGCTTCGTGGTAATTTGACAATCGGTTGTCAGGAAGGCCTAACGTGGTCCTTGATTCCACGGGCGATCAATAAAATTAATGAAGTCCATCCTGAATTAAATATATCGGTTAAGACAGTTTGGATGGACACACAGTTTGAGTCCTTAGATCAAGCCGAAGTTGATGTTCTGGTGACGTTCTTTATACAAAAAGACCTACCCCAAAAATACAGTATAACCGACCTATGCTCGCCGCAAGCCTGTGTGATGATGCGAAAAGGACACCCATTGGATAATGGCAAATCAATTGCCTTAAAGGACTTAGCTTTATTCCCTCATATTTTTATTAAGGACGGACCTGCATGGGAGTTGTTTTACGGAATGTATCAGGAAAGAGGATTGGATCCTGAAATTTTTATGTTCAGCAATATTAGTACCGGTGCTCAAGCCGTCATAGGTCGAACAGATGCTGTATCATTGAGAATTTTAAGGCCCGACAATCCTTTAACGCCGATGGGGGACCCAATGGTTGTTCCAGTCATTAAAGATGTCGTTTTGAGGCCAAGGCTTCTCGCTGCAACAAATAAAATTAAACGTCCACGCACCTTAGATAAACGCACAGCATTCATCAATATTTGTCAGGACTTATTTGATGATGGCGACATGAAAGCGCATGTTTATTATTAGAGAATTTTCCGGTCCGACCCTTGCTCAATCGGACACAATAGCAGAATTTTTCTATTGAGCATTTGAACAGATCAATCACTCAGCCTGTTGTCTTTTATAGTCCGGAGTAGGAGCATCGGCTTGATAGGGTGATAGAGAGATATCGAGCGCAAATGGGACGTGAACTGTGAACCGTGTCCCCCGTTTGACCATCACTTTCTACAGTGACGTCTCCACCCATGGCGACTGCCAGTTCTTTGGTAATGCCAATCCAAGGCCCGTCCCAGTAGCATTTGAGAGCGGATGATTATCGATTTGTTCAAACCGTTCGAAAATACGCTTTAGGTCGGCAAGTTGAATGCCTGGGCCCGTATCTTGGACAAAGATAAATAACTCGGAATGCGTTTGTGAAATTGGGCGGGCCTGAACCGTGACGTCAATCCGACCACCACTGGGTGTGAATTTAATCGCATTGCCAACCAGATTATTGACGATTTGGCGTAAGCGGCTTGCATCACCGATAAACCGTTCAGGCGTCTTTTCGACAAAGAAAAAGTTCAGAGTCAAATTTTTGACCACAGCCGCAGGGCGATGGAGTTGATTTAGAGCCT
>CAYRMO010000102.1:0-10364 GCA_964425355.1 uncultured Algimonas sp.
GATCTAACGCTTCCAATGAGCGCAAAGGCGGGGCTTGCACCGAGGCCTCGACTTCAGCCAGTAAATTTGTCTTCCAATGCAGTCGCTTATATTGCCATACCCCAAGGGAAATCAGACTGACCAACATGATTGCGACAATCACGCTTAAAATTGGCATAGGGCGGAATTTAACGCTCATGTGACGAAATCACGATGTTCTGACGTCCAAATCTTTATAGGTGACCAACCCGGCTTGGGTTTAGCCATATTTGACTCGCGCCGGATTAGCCGACCGCGAAGATGATATAGACGAAGGCAAATAAGAAGAGCCATACCACATCAACAAAGTGCCAATACCAAGCCGCCGCTTCGAGACCAAAATGTTTCTCAGGACGTAATCCACCTTTGACCAATCGTAGATACATAATAGCCAGGAAGATGGTTCCAATTAGGACATGTAAACCATGGAACCCTGTTGCCATAAAGAAGGCCGATCCAAAGGCATCATTTGAAATCCACGGATGATGCCCATCTGTATTATGATGGAAAAGCTCAAGATACTCATAGCCCTGAACAAAGGTGAACAGAATACCAAGGGCAACCGTAATAGCGAGGCCCCATTTGGCGCCTTTTCTGTCGCCATGGATCAATGCATGGTGAGCCCATGTCACAGTCGTACCAGACAAAAGAAGAATAATTGTATTCATCAAAGGTAAGTTCCACGGGTCAACGCCATGAACCCCAGGCGCTGCACTCTCAGCATACGCAGCCGCATTTGGCAGGACATCTGTATTCCAAAGTGCCCGCATTTTGTGGAAGAGGCCGAGTTCGAAGAACATCCAGAACCAACCGACAAAGAACATGGCTTCCTGCATGATAAACATGATCATACCATAGCGCAGGCCAATATCGACGACTGGCGTGTGATCACCATCTCGGGATTCTTTGGCGACGTCTTTCCACCAGCCAATCATGCAATAAATCGCAAATAGACAACCTAGGACGAGGAAGAACCAACCTCCATCCGCGCCAACCTTGTCTGCAAGTGGCCGGTAGCCGTCTTGGAAACTATCAAGACCTTTTGCGAAGAAAAATTCCATCATCTTCGACTCGCCCGTGCGCGGTGTAAGACCGGCAAAGAAGACGACCATTCCAAAGCCCCAAACCAAGGCAGCGAGGCCAGACAGGAAAGGCCACGGAGATGGTGGGATAAGGTGATAATCGTGTTCGACGGCGTGTCCGGCCATGAGAAATCTCGTCTATCTGTTTCCGACGCAAAAAAGCGTCATTATTTGTGGCTCGCTATAGCGCCGAGAAAGGCTCGCCGCAATAACTCAACCTGCATTAGTTCGTCTCAATCTTTGACTTAATGTCTGTTTTTGCAGGCAATGTTCCCTCTTCTGACGGGAAGAATGTATAGCTTAGGGTGATTTCCTTGATTTCATTCAATCTTTTGTCTTCATCGAGTTGTGGATCGACAAAAAATATGACGGGCAAGGTCAGGCTTTCACCTGGCTGGATGGTCTGTTCCTCGAAACAAAAGCAATCCGTCTTGACGAAAAACGGAGCTGCCTTGATCGGGCTTACATTAAAACTGGCGACGCCCGTTACCGGAAATTTAGACCGGTTAGAGACGGTATAATAGGCCAAACCGGACTGCCCCAGTTTCACATCTACGGAACGCTGGTCGGCTTTAAAATTCCACGGCAAATCCTGGGCGACATTTGAGTCAAAATATACGGTGATGTTCCGGTCTATAATTTCGGACAAATTATCCTCGGCAATTTTGGGTGTACCGCCAAAACCGGTGACTTTGCAAAATTTGTCATAGAGAGGGTCTGACGCAAATCCGAGGCCTAGCATCGCCACAGCAACACCAGAGAGAATATAAAGTGTTTTTCGATTAGCCTGCATTGGAAACTGGTCCTCTCACGACCATAGTCACAAAGACCAGAACAACAAAAAGCAATAACCCTAAGGCCAAAGCAATATTGCGTTTGTTTCGAGCCTTGATTTCATCAGCTGTGGGTTCAGCAAATTTTGTCGGTTTATCTCTATATTCAGTCATTTTTTATGCACCAGATAGAAAATGATCTACGCCAATCAGCGCAAATATGCAAAAGAGGAAAATTATCGAAAAAGCGAATAAATTTCGCGCATCCCGATCCCCTTTTTGGACCTCATAAAGGCTTTCTGGCTGAACCTCATCTCGTTCCCCTGCCCGGGACTGCCAGACTTTATAGGCGAGCGCCAAAAACCCAGCATTTAAAAGAGCCGCTCCAAATGCATAAATATTCCCGCCCATGCCTGTCAGGACAGGTGCGGCACATGTCAGAGCCAATATGGCCGAATAAAAAAATATCTGATTTCGCGTCGATTTGGGACCAGCTATATTTGGCATCATTGGAATTCCCACCCGTCCATAATCACTGACCTTATATAAGGCCAAAGCCCAAAAATGGGGTGGCGTCCAAATAAAGATGATTAGAAACAGAATGACACTATCGATCGTAACGGTTCCCGTCACAGCCGCATATCCAATCAGGGGCGGTAACGCTCCAGGCGCGCCACCTATGACAATATTCTGGGGCGTGCGGCGTTTGAGCCACATGGTGTAAATCACAACATAGAAGAAAATGGTAAAAGCCAGAAGAGCCCCCGCAACATAATTCGTTGCGACAGCTAAAAGCCAAACTGACATGGCAGATAATATTAAGCCAAATCCCAATGCGGCGCGAGGCGCCATAACCCCACGCGGTAAAGGCCGTTTTTTGGTACGGGTCATTTGAGCATCTATATCGGCGTCGTACCACATATTGAGCGCACCAGAGGCCCCGGCTCCCAAGGCAATGCAAACTATCGCCAAGACTGAGTTATAAAGCGGCAATTCTCCGGGGGCGACCAGCAAGCCTATAATGGCCGTAAAAACGACGAGGCTCATCACTCTGGGTTTCATCAATTGGAAAAAATCTCCTGGCTCTGCTAGCGATATGCCAGCACCAAGCGGGGTCACCCTGTCTTCACCCATTATATGTGCGTCAGATTCCATTGCGCGAGCCTATTCACTAAATCTCGCCGACTCTCAAGAGCAGATGAGCATTTGCCGCAGTTCGCACAAATAAAAAGCCGCCCCGAATGAGCGGCTTTTCAAATATTTTACTCTCAGGACCACCTGGTTAGTGATGATCAGGTCCGTCTTCAATCCGTGGCAAGGTATTGAATTGGTGGAATGGTGGTGGGCTCGACAAGGTCCATTCGAGCGTTGTGGCACCCTCACCCCAATAATTTTCACCAACCCGGCGCCTCACAACAAAGGCTTCAAGCAACATAATGAAGAAGAAGAAGACACCAGCTAGTGTGATCAAGGCACCCATTGACGAGACCTTATTCCAAATCGCAAATTGCTCAGGAAAATCAACATAGCGACGCGGCATCCCATTAAGCCCAAGGAAATGCTGTGGGAAGAAGATCACATTCACGCCGATAAAGAAGAGCCAGAAATGCGCGGCTGCCAAGAACTTATTATACATGACCCCGAACATTTTACCGAACCAGTAATAAAAGCCCGCAAATATACCGAAAACAGCACCCATGGATAAAACATAATGGAAATGTGCCACAACATAATAGGTATCATGGAGATAGGCATCAACACCCGCACTTGCGAGCATAACGCCGGTCACACCACCAACAACAAAGAGGAAGATAAAGGCCAAAGCCCACTGCATCGGTATCGTAAATCTGATCGACCCCCCCCACATTGTGGCAAGCCATGAGAAGATCTTCACGCCTGTCGGCACAGCAATCACAAATGTCGCAATCATGAAGTAAGCCTTCACATTCACATCCATGCCAACCGTGTACATGTGATGCGCCCAAACGACGAAGCCAACGACACCAATTGCAACCATGGCATAGGCCATGCCCAAATAACCGAAAATCGGCTTTTTCGAGAAAGTCGACACAATGTGTGAAACAATACCAAAGGCCGGCAAGATCATGATATAGACTTCAGGATGTCCAAAGAACCAGAAGAGATGCTGGAACATTTGCGGATCCCCACCACGGGCCGGATCAAAAAAGCCCGTACCGCCTGGAATTCGATCTGTGAACAACATAAAGAGCGCCGCTGCCAAAACAGGTAGGGCAAGCAAAAGGAGGAAGGCTGTTACAAGAACTGACCATGCAAAAAGCGGCATTTTATGCATTGTCATGCCAGGGGCACGCATATTCAGAATTGTCGTAATGAAGTTAATCGCACCAAAGATAGAGGAAAAACCCGCGGCCAAGAGGCCAATAATAATAAAATCAAAGGCGGGTCCGGGCGACCCGGTTGTACTGAGCGGCGGATACATCACCCAACTGCCCCCAAAACCTTTGCCATTTGGATTGCCGGTAACCGCAAAACTTATGAGAATACAAACCAGAGCCGTTGGAAGCAGCCAAAAAGACAGGTTATTCATGCGCGGGAACGCCATATCGGGCGCACCGATCATGATGGGAACAAACCAGTTCCCAAACCCGCCAATCAAGGCCGGCATCACCATAAAGAAAATCATGATCAAGCCATGCATGGTGACATAAACCAAATATCTGTGCTCATTATCAAAAATGTCGATGCCCGGCTGAGCCAGTTCCATCCGCATCATAAATGATAGGTAACCACCGATCAGGCCGGAAATAATACCAAAAATCAGATAGAGCGTTCCGATATCTTTATGGTTGGTTGAATAAAACCAACGGGCAAAGAAGCCGGGCTTGCCGTCATCACTATATCCACCTGCTGCGGGGACTTCATTTTCAGGAATAGCAACCATGTCGCGTCTCTTCGATCTTGCTTATTTCGGGGCAGCGCTGAGCGCGCTAGCGGTTGAGTTTTCTGCGAGTGTGTTGTCGAAGCTTCCACCATTTGCGACCCAGCGCGCATAGTCTGCTTTTGAAACAACTTCGACTTCAATCGGCATATAATAATGTTTGATGCCGCAAATTTCTGAACACTGACCGTAAAAGGTCCCTGTTCTTTTAGCTCTGAACCATGTCTCATTGATAATTCCGGGAACGGCGTCCATTTTGATCCCGAAACTCGGTACAGTCCAAGCATGCATATTATTAACAGACGTTACGATCACTTTGACATTTGTATCAACCGGCACGACGACTGCGGCATCGGTCGCGAAAAGATAAGGCTTTCCGGCCTCTTTAGATTGAGTTGCATCCAAGGGGTTCGCGACAAAACTATCTATATTGTCGTGATCCGGATAAGAATATTCCCAATTCCATGTATTGCCGACAGCTTTAATCGTCACTTCTGTGTCTTTCACAACATCCTGTTTATATAAAAGATTGAGAGATGGGATCGCAATAACGATCAGGATGATGACTGGAACGACAGTCCAAACGACTTCGATAAATGTGTTGTGAGACGTCTTAGACGGAACGGGATTCGCTTTCTCCCTAAAGCGTATCATAATAAAAACCATCAGCGCTAAAACGAAAGCAACGATAGCTGATATCAAGTAATATATAGCATTATAGACGCTTATGACGTCATCCATCACGGGTGAGGCTGATTCTTGTAAGTAATAGCCGCCTTTGACAGGCAGGCCTTCGCCGCGTTCACCGCTCAGACCAAAATAGGCTAGCCCTGCAAATGTCACGACGGCAATGGCGATAGCTATGACCGCCGCGAAAATGGTCGTCTTATTACGTGGAGAACTCATCTGTCCCTCTTTGGTTTTCTGTTTCGAGACTACACTCAAACAGTATATCGCTTGGCTTTACGACTATGGAACCCAAATGTCCGTAGTGGAACTCAGCACCAATTGTCGCATTTCAGCGGGGTACTACATATATGAGCGCATCAAATAAAGACCTATAACGGTGAATTATCACCGTAATTTCATGTTCCCTTTCTGTTTAAACCCGCCATAACGCTTAAATCATGACTGATTTTGTATTTGACGCCAGTAATCTAGATGCGAACCAAGCCCAAAAGCTTGTCGATGACGCCTTAGACGGGGCTGATGACGGGGAACTTTTCGTCGAAAGATCAGCGAGTGAGTCGCTCACATTTGATGATGGTCGTCTGAAAACCGCCAATTTTGACACATCTCGTGGATTTGGCTTGAGATGCGTGGCTGGCGAAAGTTCGGGCTTTGCCCAATCAACGGATCTATCCCCTGGAGCCTTGTCGAGGGCTGTTCAAGCCGTGTCCTTGGCAAAACAAGGCTTTGATGGAAAACTCGCCACCTCGCCACTTCGGACGAATCGTCAGCTTTATAATAATATCGATCCCGTTTCTGAACCCGGATTTGGCGTAAAGGTCGAACTCCTACAGGAAATCGATGCCTATTGCAGAGCCCTTGACCCAGAAGTGGTTCAGGTTACGGCCTCGATGAGCGCCAATAGACGCGCCATTTCAATCTTAAGGGCCGGCGGCGAACGCTATGACGATATTCGTCCGCTTGTCCGCTTGAACATTATGATCACGGCTGAACGAAACGGTCGACGCGAAAACGGCTTTGCAGGCGCCGGCGGACGAAAATCATTTGATGGATATATTGATCCGGATTTCTGGAAGCCCCTTGCCAAAGAGGCCCTTCGCCAAGCCCAAGTCAATCTTGAGAGCGTGCCGGCGCCCGCTGGGCAAATGGATGTTGTCTTAGGACCGGGATGGCCGGGTGTTTTACTCCATGAAGCCATGGGTCATGGGCTCGAGGGCGATTTCATTCGCAAAGGCACATCGGCTTTTGCAGGCATGCTCGGGGAACGCGTCGCAGCACCCGGTGTCACAGTTGTTGATGATGGCTCGATCGCAGAGCGGCGCGGAAGCTTATTGATTGACGATGAAGGAACTCCGACGGAAAGCACAACATTGATAGAAGACGGGATTTTAGTTGGCTTTATGCAAGATAGGCTGAATTCACGGCTTATGGGCGTCAAGCCAACTGGCAATGGTCGCCGTGAAAGTTTCGCGCATTCTGTTATGCCCCGTATGACAAATACATTTATGCTGGGCGGTGATCGTGATCCGGGCGAGATGCTCGCCGAGTTAAAAGACGGTGTGTATGCGACAAATTTTGGTGGTGGGCAGGTCGATATCACAAATGGCAAATTTGTCTTCCAATGCACTGAAGCCTACCGCGTTAGAAATGGAAAGATTGAAGAGCCTTTAAAAGGGGTCACTCTGATTGGCGATGGTCCAACTGTGCTGACCCAGATCCGGCATGTTGGAAATGATATGGAACTTGATCCCGGAATTGGTATTTGCGGGAAAGCCGGACAAAGTGTACCTGTCGGTGTCGGGCAACCTAGCCTTTATGTCGAGAACTTAACTGTTGGCGGCAGCGCTGTTTGACGTCTCTATATGAACCGAATTTAAACGGTTTTAAGCTTTTTCAAATTTCTTACTCGCACTGCGACAATCTTTCCTACATAGAAGAGGCAAACCTCATTACAGGAGTATAAGTATGGGTATGAACCTGATGGAAATGATTATGGGCGCTGCTGGTGGGCAGGCCTCGTCTCAGATTGGTCAACAATTTGGTCTCAATCAACAACAAAGCCAAAGCGCGATCGCGGCTCTATTGCCAGCTATTTCTTCCGGCCTAAAACGTAACGCGTCAACGCCCCAAGGTCTGGCCGGTTTATTGGGCGCGGTACAAACTGGGAATCACAGCCAATATTTTGATAACCCAGCGCAGCTTTCAAATGAAAGCGCCGTTTCTGAAGGTAATGGAATTTTGGGACATCTTTTTGGCTCTAAAGATGTCAGTCGCGCTGTTGCAGGCCGCGCCTCTGAAAAATCCGGTATTTCAACCGATATCTTGAAGAAGATGTTGCCTATGGTTGCCATGATGGCCATGGGGTCTCTTGGCAAACAATCGGGTAGCTCGGTTCCGGGCGCAGGATTTAAGGGCGCGCTTGGACAATTGGCCATGCAACAACTCATGGGCGGCGGTAGCCGACAAAGCTCAGGTCTGGGCGGCCTGATTGGCGGCCTGCTAGGCGGTGGCGGTCAACAACAAGCCCGGCAAACCCATAGTCAGGGCATGGGCATATTAGGCTCTATGCTGGACGCGGATGGCGACGGTAATTCCATGGACGACCTGTTGGGTATGTTGATGAAGCGCTAAGCGCTTTTTAAATCCAGTTTTATACATAAAAATGCCCGCTCAAATTTTTTGAGCGGGCATTTTTTGTGATTGAATATTGCCCAGAAGAGCCAGCCTTCTAGCTTTCGACAGTAGCCTCTATTGTTTCCAATTCGTCCTCTTGCATCCAACGACGTACAATTGGTGCGAATAGAAGCATCAAAAACCCTATTCCCATCCCGATATAACCAATTGAAGAGAAGACCTGAATATAATTCTTCTTCGCACCAGCCACATCAACGATCTGTCCACCGACCGTATCGGCACCTGCGGCCGCAGCGATCACACCGGATAGAGCGTTGCCAAGACCGGAATACACAAACCAAGCGGCCATAAAGAGACCAACCATCCGCGCTGGAGCTAGTTTTGTCATGGCAGATAATCCAACTGGAGATAGCATCAACTCTGCCATTGTATGGATCCAGTAAATTGCGAAAATGAAGAACACTGGTGTTAACGCCGCAGGACCAACAGAATTCATTCCCGCGACCAAGGCAAGATAACCCAGACCCGCACCGAATACACCCAAAGCAAATTTGACCGGTGTTGACGGTTCAATTTTCCGTTTAGCGAGGCCAACCCACATCATCGCAATGAAAGGTGCAAAGATGAAGATAAATCCAGCATTCAGAGACTGAAAGACCGGCGTTGGAACATCCCATCCAAACATGGTCGTATCAACCAGACGGCTCGTTACCAATGTAAGTGAGGAACCTGCCTGCTCAAATAATGACCAGAACGGAATTTGCGCGACCGCAAAATAAAGAGCCGCCCACATACGGGTACGTTCTTTCCCTTCGAGTTTCACAAATGACATAATGATAAAGCCAATAAAGACTATAATGCCGACGGCTGCCGCAATCGGACCAATTACTGATGCGTGCTTCAACAAACCCATACAGAGCAAAACAACACCAACAGCGGAAAGGTAACACGCCCACTCGATATTTATTGGACCTAATACTTTCTCTTTCAGTTTCTCAACCGAAGGCGGATTCGCAACGCCGTCCAACCAACTTTGTCCGAATTGAAAAACAATCAGACCCAAAAGCATGCCTACGCCAGCCAGACCAAAGCCCCATGCCCAACCATATAAAATCCCGAGAATACCGCAGGACCAGGTTGCCAGAAAACTTCCCAAATTTATTCCCATGTAAAATAGCGTAAATCCGCCATCTCTGCGAGGATCGCCTTTAGGATAAAGATCACCAACGATGGTTGAAATATTGGGTTTCAAAAATCCAACACCAGCAATAATCATGGCCAGTGAAAGAAATAATATGTTTACAAACAAACCCTGCTTCTCAACCTTGGTTGAGTAGGCGCCATCAGCGGCAACAGCAATCGGGTTTGAGACATCTGGGGACTTATCAGTTGTTGCGGTTTGAAGAACCAATATGTCAGTTTCGGAAATCTCTGTGACCTTCCGTCCGTCTTCAAGCGTTAAAACATTTACCTTTTTCCCGCTCTCTTCAATTTTGACTTCCGTCTCACCGGCAACTTTCAGTCTTTGTCCGTTTAAAACCAATGTTGTTTCTGGATCTGGACCCGCACAACCCATACCAACCACATTACAAATATTTTGAATTAGCCCACGGGTCTGACGATCGACGATATAGTCTCCTTCACCATCATCATTCATCGGGTAAAACCGCGTCCCTTCGAGCTCAGCAAATTGAGTGCTGTCAAATACCAGACGCCGAGACTCACCTTCATAATCAAGAAATAACTGACGACGATCATCACGTCCTACATCTTCGATTTGGTAACTCCCCCCATTAAAGCTCAACGTTTCTTTGGACCCTGATCCCTCAAAGGCCATGCCAAAATGACCTATCACAAGAAGTATGGCCCCGAATGTTACAGCTTTTCGTTGACCCAAATATTTATCTGACAGCACACCACCCACCATGGACATGATGTAAACCAAGGCAATATAGCCGCCATAAATTAAGTTTGCTTCGCCGTCGGTGAATAGAAAATGTTGTACGAGATACAAAAGCAACAAACCGCGCATTCCGTAATAGGAAAATCTCTCCCACATTTCTGTGAGAAAGCAGATGACCAACCCACGTGGGTGACCCAAAAATTCTTTCTTTGAACCAGATAGCGAATTTGTACTTTGCACCTCAGCCATTGAATTCCTCATCAATACCAAATCTAAACAATTGGGGTTTCTGACATACACAAATCATCACTTCAATGGGACAATACCATTTGTTAAGTGTGTCT
>CAYRMO010000103.1:0-10025 GCA_964425355.1 uncultured Algimonas sp.
GAAATAATCAACCCCCTGCTCGCATTGTTCAATCAATGTGTCGCGGTAAACTTCCCAAGTCAGGTCTTCGGCCACGCCATTGACCTTTTCGAGCGCCTGATAAATCGGCACGGTCCCAATCGGCACGGGTGAATTGCGAATAATCCATTCTCGCGTATTGTGGATATTGCGCCCGGTTGACAGATCCATCACATTATCTGCGCCCCAACGTGTGGCCCAGACCATTTTTTCGACTTCTTCTTCAACAGATGAAGCAACCGCCGAATTGCCAATATTGGCATTAATTTTGACCAAGAAGTTCCGGCCAATAATTTGTGGCTCGAGTTCCGCATGATTGATATTTGACGGGATAACCGCACGGCCTTTGGCGATTTCATCGCGGACAAATTCAGGTGTGACAAAAGCGGGAATGTCGGCGCCAAAGCTTTCACCGGCCGCGACTTTATCTTCTGCGCCCTCAACCATTTGCTGACGTCCGAGATTTTCGCGCTCAGCGACATAGATCATTTCTTTGGTGATGATGCCCGCTTTCGCAAATTCATATTGCGTGACAGGGTGACCATCCAGGCCGCGCAAAGGCGAGTTTTTGACGGGGAATTCACGGGCGAGAAAACGCCCTGATGCGCCGCCATTATCTTCGGGACGGACTTCACGCCCTTCATAGTCTTCGACGCCGCCGCGGGCTTTGACCCACTCTGTGCGGTGACGCGCCAGACCTTTTTCAACATCAATCTCGACATTCGGATCGGTATAAGGCCCGGATGTATCATAGACTGGCACATCCGGTTCATTGGCCGATGGGTGCAATTGAATGGATCGATGGGGAACCTGCAAGGACGGATCCGCTTTGGGGTTGGTGTAGGTCTTGGTCGAGGACGGCAGAGGGCCTGTCGTGACCTCGGGCGTTTGGAAATCGTCTTGGTTAAGCGGCTTGTTCATGATGAACCTTTCTGAAAGGTTTTATAGATCAGGTCTTCCACCTGTTTGGGATTAGAGATACTTTTGAATGCCTTTTTAAGGGCGGAGGGGGTTGCAAAATCTGGTTTCATAAAACTCATCCACCTCCAAAAAACAGACCACTGCTGGAATAGCTCGTACCGAAATTATCAGCTAGGGTAACCACCTGTCCGACACATCCGATAAATTGTTCATCTGTCAATTCAGCCAAAGGATGGGTGAAAACAGACCAGAGCGTTTCATTGGAAATCGCATATTTCGCGTCAAGCGCCCGATCAAAATTTGCTGAGAGTAAGCGCGATAGTTCTTCCGCATCCAATTTGTCCTCAGATGTAACGGGTGTCATAATCCGCATACGGTTATGATGCTCATCTGTAATTACCAAAACATCGCGCTGTCGAACCAGAAACTGCCAATAGCCGAGCTGCCCTTTGACCTCATCGCTGAGCTCACTGATAAGCTCCCCCAACCGCACATTAGTCATACGACGCGGGGGCACCGACGATGGCTTGGATGAAAAAAGGCCTTTCACTGTCCGTCCTTCCGGCGGGTTTACCCGCATCAAGTTCAAAGGGTACGTCTCGACCTTGAATTTCAAGGTGCCCCTCGGATTTGGAATTCAACTTACTGATTTAAGCTTGAGGCGCAAGCAATATTGCTAGTTACTGCCTCATCCAGGCGGGCCGTATCTAATGAGTTGGCTGGTGAGTTTTCCGTCTTTGCGTATAACGACATAGAGACGGTCATATTCAGAGGCTTCATTAATTGGCTCGCCGCCATCCCCGCCCAAAAGATCCACCAATGGGGGTGTTGTGTTACTATGCCCGACCACGAGATGCACACCGCCCATTGATTTAAGTTTATCGGCCAATGCGGGTAGGTCGCTCGGGTCATATAACTGCACGTCCAAACCTAATCGTTCCGCCAATGGGGCCGCCGTATCGCGCGTGCGGGTATAGTCACTTGAGTGTATATGTTTGACGTCAGCATCTCTCAATATTTCGGCCAAGGTTTCAGCGCGTTTATGCCCCCATTCGGTTAATCCTGGATCGTCTTCCACCAATAATTTTTCAGCATGGCGCACAAGATAGACGTCCATATCCGGACTATCCGCCCCATTATTACATCCTGACAGCAGGATCACCAAGGCCACAAATATGAAATTTCTTATCATCATAGATCACCTTTTATATCCAGTCTGATGAAAAATAACAGTTTTGTAATAATAGATTCATAATTTTATTATATGACTGATATTTCGATGTGGGATCGAATACAGGATAAACACATTACGAGCTCACACCATTGGTCTATCAACTCATATATACAGCTGCCCTTACGCAAAGTGCGACGAAACAAGACCTTATGAATATTGCGCGGGAGTCAGCGATTAGAAATGCCAAACATAACATTACGGGCATTTTGCTGACCGAACAAGGATCTGTTTTACAAGTTCTAGAAGGGGACAAAAGCAAAGTTGAAACGCTTTATAACAAGATAAAATCTGATCCACGCGTGCAAAATCTCATTGTACTTATTCGACGTGAAGGTCGGACACGCGAATTTCCACAATGGTCGATGGGCTTTCGACATGCCGCGGATTGCGACGTGTCAGGCTTGTTTAACCTGTCGCAAAACTCGCTTCCGGTTGCCTTACCTCAGGATGCGAGCGATGAAGTTCAAACCTTCGCCCAGACGTTTGCACGTGTAAATGGACTCTAGCTTTTTGATCGTCTTATCAGCCTTATGATCGGCTTTTCAAAAACATGATGAAGAATAGCTGCCGCGGCAAGGCTTAGAATAAAGGCTAGAATGCCAAAAATAAGGATGGGCATCACGCCAGATAGATTGTCCAAACCTGTCATCCGCAATATGCGTTTCATGGCAATCAGAACAATATAATGGATCAAATATAGGGAATATGACCAATCCCCTAAACGGGCGAGCCAAGTTGGGATTTTTAAGCTCCCCGCTAACATCAAAGCCGTACTAGCCCAAACGATCGCCATCATAGCGGGCCCATAAATAACGGCGCGGACGAAATGATGATCTTCGGCCTGAAATCTGATGTTAAATGACATAGCAAAAAACACCCATATTATCCCGACGATAAGAATGGGCCAGGCCAGATCTTTATGGATTTTGATTTTTCCTAAGACGAGTTTCGCAATCAAAGCCCCGCCAATAAACTCCAATGTAAGGGGGCTTGTCATGAGCTTCCACACGGGTTTTGACACCTCTACGGCCCCGAATGCCAGATAATGACCCAGCGTTAGAACAGCCCACGCCGCTAAACCCAAGGTCAGTATTTTGCGTGGTAATAAAAGTAAGAGCGCAAAGATGAGGTAAAACCACATTTCATGGATAAGTGTCCACCCCAGGCCTAATAGAGGCGCCTCGTCTTGCGGCCATAGGGCAAATGATTTGAGCGCGAAGCTCCAAGCTTGCCCGGCCCCGTCCACGCGGTCCGGTGGAGCCGGCATGCCATAGCTAATGAAAAAATATACGGCCATAATGCCGGCGCATAGCCACCAAAGCGGATATATACGCGTTATCCTCCGCCATAAAAACAACCGCGCAGAAGATAGGCCCGCTTTAATAGACTGGGTTGTCCAGACCATAATAAATCCGGAAATGACGAAAAATAGGTCAACCCCGGCCCAACCTTGATCCCAGGCGCCAGCCGGAAAACCCGATTGACCTTTGAAAACGCCAACCCGGATAAATAAGGCTAAATGGTAGACCAAAATGGCAAGAGCAGCCAAGCCTCGCAGGGCTTGAATATTGTCCAAACGCGTCGGCTGTGTAGGGTTTTCGCCTGTCGTCATTTTATACAACTCATCCCAAATTCGCGTGATAGGCGAATTTTATAACGCTCCCGTCTAATCTTTGTTATGGCGTAACTGCAGCAAGGAGTGAATAAATGAAACAAATTTTTCTGGGGCTAACACTTGCAAGCCTAATGGTTGTCACGCCTGACGTCAGCTATGCGCAATCTGCCGACGAAATCGTTGTGACCGGAACTCGGATTTCTCGCGCAAGCGACTTTGAAAATGGTGGGCCAGGCGTCACCTTAATAAAACGCGGCGACTTTCTATTGCTTGAGGTCTTAATTGAGTCAGACGCCAGAGAGCGCACAGACCGTATGGCAGAAATCCTGCAAACCATAGAAGCCATGATTTCGGCTGCAGAAAATGACCCGAGCATTGAGCTTTCAATCATTGAATCCGGTCGAACCGTCCAAAAATTGACAACGTCAAATTATCTCGGCGGCGTTAGTCGTGGCGCAAGACCTGATACGAGTATAGCACGCTTGCGGGTAAAAACGGCTATACCTGAACAGGTTGAAAATAGCGCCCGTCTCGCCAGTAAACTCTCGCGTTTTGTTGACACGATTGAGGAGACGGGACGTATCACCATTTCGACGGCTGGTGAAACATCCGTCTCGGTCCTTGATCCGTTCCAATATCGTGACGATGTGGTTTCGCTGATCATTACAGAGGTCAATGCGGTTACCGACGCATTAGGTCCGGAATATGTCGCAATTATTGAGGGGCTTGATCGTCAAGTTTACTGGGACCGCAAAGGTGATATCGATCTCGCCTTCTCCCTGCCCTACACCTATAAAATTATTCCAAATACGCTTCATTCGATCCAAAAGAATGAATATGAGGATTAAGGACTAAAATAAAAAAGGACAGAACCGTTTTCAGGATCTGTCCTCAATCAATTTCAATAGCTGAATGGCATTAGTCGAAATAGCCGCCGACATTTCCGCCTAGATCACGGCGTTTATAGACGCGCGTTCCGGCCATCATATCATGCAATGTTTTGTTCTTTTGCGTCCAATGCATCATAATATATGAAAGATATAATGGGACACAGCCGGACAATATTTTACCCATAGCCCGACCAAGGGCACGGCCAAAGGTCAAACGGTCGCCATATTCATCTGTCACAATTAGTCCCGTAATTTTCTTACCGGGCGTGGCTTGCCACGAAGATAATTCGAATACCAAACCATATCCAAACCAAAGCGCGAAAAGCGCAAGCAATAGTAACCCTGCCAAGCCAGACCCCAAAACCTCAGCTGTGTTTACTGAAACACCAAAAAGCATAATGACGAATACGGATAAGAAACACAAAATAAAATAATCAATAAATCCAGATAGATATCGCATCCACGTTACCGTGCGAGATTGCCCTGTATTTATTGATTGCACCGTGTCGGTGGCCGCATTCGATACGTCATATCCCGGTGAATAGCTTCCCTGTGCAGGGCTGGGCACGAATGAAGCGGACCCCGCATTATAAGCGGGCGCGTAAGCTCCACTCCTATATGAAGGTGCCAATCCGGACTGTCTTTGACCAAATGTTTTTCGTACATGCGCCATATCGCTCTCCCCTAATATCTAATTATATAAATAAGATAGGTTAGGGTCGCATTGACAGTCTTGGTTTAAATTCTATGAATTTATAAAAATCCGTCCTCGCATATAGGTCACCGCAGGACCGGCAATTTCAACCCGGTCTCCTTGAAGGGATAATTTTAAGTCCCCGCCCCGGCGACTGGCTTGCCGCGCAAACATATTCGTCTTTCCCAAGACCCCGCCCCAATAGGGCGTGAGCGCAGCATGGGCCGAGCCTGTGACGGGGTCCTCATCAATGCCTTCTACCGGAAAGAACAATCGCGACACAAAATCATAGTCTCCCTCTCCTCGTGCTGTGAGCCCCACACCGTGACTCGAGAGTGGAATAATTTTTGAAAAATCGGGTTTAAAAGGCGCAACCGAATTCGCGTCGCGCGCCACGACATAGAGATTTGGACCAGCCCTAAAAGCGCTATTTAGAACCATTGGAAAAGCGGCCATCATTGCATCTGTAATTGGCGTTGCTGTTGCGGGTAAAATCGGAGCATTTAAGATATAATCCTGCCCATCGGTTGTAACCGACAGGTCTCCAATTTGCGCCACAAATTTAAAGGGCGGCTCAAGACCCAATTCAGCCTTTAGCACATGTGCTGTGGCGATCGTTGCATGGCCACAAAATTCAATTTCAGCTAATGGCGTAAACCATTTGAGATCAAAACATCCATCTGGACGGGGCACGCAAAACGCTGTCTCCGACAGGTTATTTTCAGATGCGATGGCCTGCATGAGGCTATCTTCAAGAAATGCGTCGAGAATTAGGACCGCAGCCGGGTTCCCTTGGAAAACCTCTGACGCAAAAGCGTCAACTTGATACATTTTCAATTTCATAAGGCAGCTATGCCCGTTATTGGCAAAAATTTCCAGAGGTCGGTAAGGCGTCTACAAATTTCAGAATATCGGCCTTTAAACTCGCATCCCCATCGAAATGCCGCGATAGGACCTTCACAATATCGGTGTGGTTTTGCTTGTCATAAACTTGGACCGCAGCCTTCCCGCCACGAGTCGTTATTTTTTCAGCCAAAATTTCCGAATTTTGTGGATAGACCGTTTTATCCTCGGATCCATGCCCAAGGAAAATAGCCGGAGCGGGCGCTGATACGTTATTTAGCACAGCGTCCTCACCCGTAAATCGGTCTGGAAAAATCGTTGTGAGAGGTTCGCTTTCAAGCGGAACAATGCCTGTTGGAGCCGCCAGGCCAACAATACCCGATATGGTGTTGCAACGATCAACCCCCACAGCACTCAGATATTCATCGCGCAAACCCAACATCAATACGTTATAACCGCCGGCAGAATGGCCGATCAAGACAATGGGGCGGTTTGGAAAGCGCGACTGGACGGCCTTAACCGCTCGCGCATTATCACCCAGGAATTCTGGAAAAACCGCATCCGGATATAGGCGGTAATTCGGGACAACCACATCATAGCCAGACCTCGTAAAGCCATCCGCCAAAAATTTATAAATATCCTTAGACCCGCTATCCCATGAGCCACCATGAACAAACACCAGAACCGGCGTGCCCGTTTGGGGCGTGTCGGATCGGTAAATATCCATCCTATCGCGCTCACCCGGCCCGAATGAAATATCCGATGCTTTTTCAAAACTGGATGAGGGTGTGATATTATTCAGGATAGAGACCGGCGCGCAGCCAGAGAGGCTGAGCGCTGTGAGCGTTAAAATCCAAGTTTTAAATTTCATGCTGATGCCGTCGTCAATTTCCTAAGATCAATCAGCTTGAAATCACCTAACAGCAAGATGAAGAATCAGCCTGGCTCGGGTCAGTTGTCAGCTTTGGCGCACCACGTTTGGTTTCTTGTGGGTCACGACGACGCACACCGCAATCGTTACTTGGCCACTCAATCCGCTCAGTTACAGGCACTGACGGCTCAACGAAATAGAACATATCTTCATATGGTTCTTTTTTGAGCAGGTTAAATGTCTTTTCGCAAACTGCGGAACGTTCGCCGCGGTTAAAGACGTGACCATCATCATCTTTCACATAAGAGAAGGGCCCCTTATAGATAACGGCTTGGTTTTTCTCGAGGCATTCACCTTGCTTGCCTTTATAGGCCAAGTAAGTTGCAGACCGATATTCAATGCCTTCAACGATCTGCCAAGGATCATCTTCGAATTTATCAACATGGATACCGTGGAAGCCAACCTCTTCAAGCGCTTCAATAAAGCCCATTTCAGTCAAGGCACCAGAGATACAACCCGACCAAAGCCGCGCGTCGTTCTTTAGGGCTTCGGGGCTGTCTTCGTCACTGATTATATCTGAAACCGCGACACGTCCGCCAACTTTTAGAACGCGGAACATTTCCTGGAACATTTGCTTTTTCTTTGTGTCAGAGACGAGATTAAGCACGCAATTAGACACAATCACATCGATGGAATTATCCGGGATCATTGTCATCTCATTTTTGAGACGTAAGATCTCGGCTTCCATATTTTCCATATCCCGAGAACTTGCGACCGGGTTTTTAGCCAGCCATTCATTAAGTTGATCATGGTCAAGCTTAAGGTCTTCAATATGGCCACGCTTAAACTCAACATTGGCATAGCCAACTGTCTTAGCAATAACGGGGGCATTGGCGCGAGATAGCTCTAGCATTTCATCTGTCATATCAACGCCGATGACTTTACCTTTTGGACCCACAATCTGAGAGGCGATAAAGCAGATTTTTCCGCCGCCAGAGCCCAAATCAAGAACGACATCACCTTCACGAACATAACGAGATGGATCACCACAGCCATAATCGCGATCGAGGACTTCTTGCGGGATAATTTTCAAATATTGCGGATCATAATCGATTGGGCAGCAAAGGGCCGCTTCAACGGCCTGAGCGCCCGCACCATATCGTTCTTGTACATCATCGCGCACATCTGCGTTCGTGGTGTCTACGCCGCGTAGTGTGTCATCCATGGGGGAATACTCCTAAAACCTCTTTGAGCCCTCTAATATAGATGCAATCTTATACGTCAAATGACGGGGCAATGAAGTTTTTGTGTATTTTTTTGAAATTGGCCTGTCCAAAACCCTAGATATTGCCCAATTTTAACGGGCTATCTTGAATATCGGCCAAACAAAACGCGGAGCAATTGCCAATCGGCAAATTGCTCTGTAACGCGTGTTATTATTATTCATGCGAAGACCTCGTCCCTTAACGCCCGCCTTCGGAGACACTGATGCCAGCTAGCCTTCTTTTTGACCTTTCGGGCAAGATTGCCATCGTCACAGGCGCGAATACAGGCCTAGGGCAAGGCATGGCGCTGGCCTTGGCGAAGGCAGGTGCCGATATTGCCCTGATTGGCAGATCTGATCCCATAGAGACGACGGGTGAGCTAAATAAAATCGGCGTTCGCTCTCACTATATCCAAACAGACCTAAGTCAGAGCGATCAAGCACAAGACATTATCGCCGACGTCACCAGCACGCTCGGCCGTGCGGATATTCTTGTTAATAATGCTGGGTTGATCAAAAGAAATGAAGCGATCGATTTTACCGTCGAAGACTGGGACAGCGTTATCAATGTAAATTTACGGAGCCTGTTCTTTTATTCCCAAGCCTTTGCAAAACATCTGATCGCAAACAAACAAGCCGGAAAAATCATCAACATTGCCTCTATGCTATCTTTTCAGGGCGGCATTCGTGTCCCCTCCTATACCGCATCCAAAAGCGGCGTTTCGGGTCTGACCAAAGCCTTGGCCAATGAATGGGCTGAGCATGGCATTAATGTAAATGCGATTGCGCCTGGCTATTTCGCAACCAATAACACGGCCGCGCTTCAAGCGGATGAAACCCGAAACAAAGACATTCTTGGTCGCATTCCAACCGGGCGCTGGGGCGAGCCGTCTGATCTGGACGGCGCGATTATTTTTCTGGCGTCAAGCGGATCAGATTATGTCCAAGGTATAACGCTTCCTGTGGATGGCGGGTGGTTGGCCCGTTAATTTTTGAATAGGTACGCCCCGGATGATAGGGGTGCGATAAATCTATATGTCTGCTACATAGCCGACATGTCCAAAATCAAACATATTACGCTTTATCATTATCCCCTCTCGCGTTCCGTGCGCATCAAATGGCTTTTGCATGAAATGTTTGGCGAAGACTTCACCGTCAAACGCGTTGCGTTACGTCAGGGCGCGCAATTCCAATCCGACTTCCTCAACAAAAACCCAAACCATGCCGTGCCCATCCTAGAGGTCAGCTACGCTGACGGAAGCGAACAAATCATTCTGGAATCTATGGCCATGCTGATCTGGCTTGCGGATCAAGATGAACGCTTTGCGCCCTCGCCCACCGACCTCAAAACCCGCGCAGACTATTTGCACGTCATGGCGCTTGGTGGATCCTGGATGGATCAAATGCTCTGGAACATCCGCCCCCATGAAACCCTCTTACCCAAAGCTGCGCGCAATGCAGAGTTCGCCCAATTCAACCGCGACAAAATTCAAAACGAAATCAAACCCCAACTTATAAAGCGCCTGAAAACAACAGACTATATTTGCGGCGACAGTTTCACTGCCGCAGATTGTATGATCGGCCATAATCTGAATTGGGCGCGAGCCTACAAGCTCTGTATAGACCCCGTCCTCAAAGCCTATTTCAAACGCCTCGCCGCGCGTCCCGCCTTTGG
>CAYRMO010000104.1:0-9662 GCA_964425355.1 uncultured Algimonas sp.
TGGCTGCGCACTCGGTGAGGCTGCAGAAGGCATTACGGAATCTGATGTATCTATTGAAACACCGGACGGAACGACAGATGCATTTTTTGCCCATCCTTCAAAAGGCGCTCATGCAGCCGTCTTGATTTGGCCTGACATTGTTAGCTTGCGCCCGGCCTTTAAAATGATGGCAAAACGCTTGGCGGCCGATGGGTATGCAGCGCTCGTCATAAATCCCTATTACCGCCAGGCCAAGGCGCCATTCGTGGAGCCTGGACAGAACTTTCGTGACCCCGGGGTTCGCGAAAAAATTATTCCCTTTGCCCGAAGCTTATCACAAGAGACAACGCGAACAGATGCGCGCGCCTTTGTGGATTGGTTGGATAAGCAAGCGGCTGTGGATACGTCTAAAGGTATTGGAACAACGGGCTATTGTATGGGCGGCCCCATGACGATGCTCGCAGCACATGAGAGAAATGACCGGATACGCGCCGGCGCAAGCTTTCATGGAGGCGGCCTGGCGACCGACCGCGAAAATAGCCCTCATCTCTTGATCCCTGAAATGAACGCCGACTATCTGATCGCGATTGCAGATAATGATGATGAACGCGATCCACAAAGCAAAGTAACACTACGTGAGGCCTTTGATGCGACAGATAATGAGGCTGAGATCGAAGTCTATGAAGGCGCTCAACATGGCTGGTGCCCACCGGATAGTGCCGTCTATGACGAAGTCGCAGCCAATAAAGCCTGGGCTAGAAAACTGGTTTTGTTTGAAAAAGCCCTGAGCTAGTGCATTTTGCGACCAGCTAAACCCAAACATGCCTCAGAAAATGGGCAAAAAGTGCATTTTGCGATCAGTTAAACCCAAGCATGCCTCAGAAAATGGGCAAATAGAGCCCAATTTCTGAGTCTAATTTTTCGCAAATTGCATTAATCCCGTTTAAGACAAACGGCCGTGGCTTCGCCGCCGCCAATGCAAAGTGAAGCCACGCCTGTTTTCGAGTCGCGTTTTTCCATCTCTGCGATCAGGGTCGCCATGATACGAGCCCCCGAGGCGCCAATTGGGTGACCCAAGACGCAGCCGCCGCCATTCACATTGACAATCTCATGATCCAGCCCAAGCTCCTGCATGGCGATCATAGGTACGACAGCAAAGGCTTCATTGATTTCCCAGAGATCGACATCCTCAGCGCTCCAATCCGCCTTATCAAGGGCCTTTTGGATAGCTTTAACCGGTGCCGTGGTGAAATAGGCAGGCTCATGCGCATGAGCCGCATGCGATACAATTTCTGCCAGAACTTTATGGCCGCCTTTTTCAGCATCGCTCCGTCGCATCAGAACAAGAGCGGCAGCCCCATCATTAATTGAAGACGCATTGGCGGCCGTGACTGTTCCGTCTTTGCTAAAGACTGGGCGTAAGGCTGGTATTTTCTCAGGACGGGCATTGGACGGACCTTCATCCTTATCAATGACAATCTCGCCCTTGCGGCTTTTGACCGTGACCGGGGTAAGTTCACGATCAAACTTACCTTCGGCCTCTGCCGCCTGGGCACGACGTACAGACTCGATCGCATAAGCATCTTGCTGCTCACGCGTAAATTGATATTCAGACGCAATCATATCGGCAAAGACGCCCATAGCGCCGCCCTCATAGGCATCTGTGAGCCCATCATACATCATTGAGTCTACCACCTGCTGATTTCCCATACGCATACCACCACGGGCTTTAGGTAAGAGATATGGCGCAATGGTCATATTCTCCATACCGCCAGCGACAGCCACATCGATTGATCCAGCTTTAATGGCATCATGCGCCATAATCGCGGCCTGCATACCTGACCCGCACATCTTATTAATGGTTGTGGCTTCTGCAGAAAGCGGAAGGTTCGCACCAAGGGCCGCTTGGCGTGCCGGGGCCTGACCTTGTCCGGCGGGTAGGACACAGCCCATAACCACTTGATCGACATCGCTGCCTTCAATTTTTGCCTCAGACATGGCGGCCTTGATGGCTGTCGCGCCAAGCTCAGGCGCGGGGACCGCGGAAAAAGCACCCTGAAATGCCCCCATCGGGGTACGGGCTAAACCAATAATTACAACAGGATCAGTAGACATAGATGGACCTTAAAAAAACAGAGCTTACTATAAAATGAGAGATGCACAAACTCTATATCAAGTTTGACCGCTCTACAGAAAAACTTACCCCGACATGTCTTGTTTCCGGGCGGGGAACCGTTATTCGGGCGAATCTTTTGTGGCGGCTTCCGCTTCCGCACGACGCTTCGCAGTTAATGCGGCGCGCTTTCTGGCAATATCAGCACGTTTTTTGTCAGAGAACGACTCTTTAGGCCCAGTACCGAGCGTAAGAAACAGGACAATTGTCACAACCGCCAATATAGCAATCACGATATACATTGTCTGGTCTGTCATATTATCCTCAATTCGTAGACCTGTTTAACGAGGCCGCTAAACACCGCGGCCCCGACTTACTTATAATCGAGCAGAGATCAATCTCCGACTTCAAACGTAATTTTCACATTAACGCGATATTTGTCGATTTCATTGTTTTTGATCGCGGTTGTCATTTCGTTCACATAGGCGGACCGAATGTTCTTTACAGTTTTACTCGTGCGCTTCACCGCAACTTCGATCGCATCTTCGAAACTTTTGTCGCTTTCGCTCAAGACTTCAATTGTTTTCATAACGGCCATAACCACACTCCATATTTAAGTTAAAAGACAGCGATATACCAAATTTGGCGACAATGCCAACGGATGAAACGAAAAGGGGTAAATTTATCCTGTACGAGCAATCCAGCCGCCGCCAAGGGTACGGGCTGCATCTTGCCTATCCTCGTAAAAAACACAGGCCTGACCCGGAGAGAGGCCAAGGTCAGGTTTATCAAGGATAACGACGATATCTTTGTCTATCACTTTAAACTTGGCCAATGCAGGCGGTCGTGTCGAGCGAACCTTTACGCGGATTTCAAGCCCATCTAGCTGTGACCCGAAAATACCCTCGCCCAACCAATTTATGTCTTCTAACCATAAGGTATCGCGTTCTAAGGCTGATCTTGGACCGACAATCACGTGACGGCTTTGCGCATCAATACCCACAACAAATAAAGGTTCAGTTCCGGTATCATCACCAAGTCCCAGCCCGCGTCTTTGGCCAATTGTATAATACATGACGCCGCGATGTTGCCCAAGAACACGACCATCCAGATCAACAATGTCGCCAGCTTTCGCAGCTTCGGGTCTTATTTTCTCAATCACATCCGTATATTTTCCGGTCGGGACAAAGCAGATATCCTGGCTATCGGGCTTGGTCGCCACATTAAGCCCAAACTCCACAGCCAATTTCCGGGTCTCAGATTTATCGAGGTGCCCAAGCGGAAACCTTAGAAACTCTAATTGCTCGCGTGTGGTTGCAAAAAGGAAATAAGATTGATCCTTGCCACCATCTTGCGCGCGGTGAAGCTCGGGCCCGTTAGGACCATCAATCCGTTGAATATAATGCCCCGTTGCCATGCAATCTGCACCCAGATCTTTAGCTACTTGCAAAAGATCTTTGAATTTCACCGTCTGATTACACCTTACACAGGGAATGGGCGTCGCGCCTTTCAAATAGGTGTCTGCAAAATCTTCAATGACCTGTTCCCGAAATTGGCTTTCATAATCCAAAACGTAATGCGGAAAGCTCATGAGATCAGCAACGCGCTTGGCATCATATATATCTTGCCCCGCACAACACGCTTTGGCCTTCTTAATGGCTTCGCCATGATCGTAAAGCTGGAGCGTTACACCGATAACATCATAGCCTTGTTTGGATAACATGGCTGCGCAGACAGATGAATCTACGCCACCGCTCATCGCCACAACAACGCGTGTTTCGTGCTCCGGCTTGTCAAACCCCAGAGAATTTTGGGCTATTTTCGGCGGTTGATCCATTGTTTTCCAAAAACTTCAGTTTTTTTTCAAAGATATTTCCTAGCACATAAGAGCGCTATTGTACCAAGTCGATACAGAAAATGGACAGCTCAATGTGAAAAAGACTCAATAGAATCAATACGGTGCCGATTCATATAAACCTTTATTAACGATATTCCCGATTCTATTAACCTTCGTAAACACTTGTATCTTAACGATTTTTCCAACTTTTCTTAAACTTTTTTTAGGAGCTTCTCCCTACATATGGGTAGGATAAAAACAACTATCCAAGGTGGATGGATTTCATAACGGGCATATGAGCATGCAAGAGCGTAGAGTAAAAAGAGAGAATGTCGTGATTGGGCCAGAAGGCACACCATTGACATTGGCAGATTTGCCGAAACCTAACACTGTGCGTTGGGTCATCCGCCGCAAAGCCGAGGTTGTTGCGGCTGTACGAGGTGGATTATTGACATTAGATGCCGCGCTAGACCGTTACGGGTTATCAGCTGAAGAGTTCATGTCTTGGCAGCGCAGCATTGAGAGCCACGGCATTGCTGGTCTCAGAACAACACGAGTTCAACAATATAGATAGGTCTCACGCAAAACGAGACTTTTTTGCAAGCCGCTCCTGATAGGGCGGTTTTTTTCTTGCCACAAAAGTGTCGTCACAACGAAGACATGTGATTTTACCATTTCTAGCCTATTGCGGTCACACGCATTCACCCATGAGATATCCGACCCATATTTGAAAAAATCACCCTGCTAGGTGAGAGAAATCCCGGCAAATATACGATCTATAGAAGCGGAAGCTAACCAAAGATTACCGCAATCCTTATTCCCTATTTACCAAACCTATTGGCAAAGCCTTAGGCCGTAACTGCTATCAAACACCCATTAGAGGGCAAAAGCCCCGCATATTTTTGGTGAAGGAGCGGATGCCATGGCGTCCCAGGATAGGTATTCAAGATATCAAACGGAGCGTTACGAACCTGCTTGTCGTCTTGTAAGCTTGTTTTCAGCAAGCGGGTCGCCTGAGGATCTCCGCAAAATTGCTGTTAAACTTGGGCGCAAAGCCGCCAGCTATGGGGAAACAGTCCTGGTTCTTGACGGTGGGGACGGGGCCCTGCTGAAAGAGGCTGGGATCATTGCCGCCCGCACGCTCGCCGATATTGCAACTGGAACTGCCCAGCTACATGACGCCCTATATGTTACGTCTAATGAGCATTTTACAGCGACGTCAGTCGGCGATCAAACACTTGAAGACGCATTAGGTCTATTGGCAACCCTTTCACTCTCTTATGATTGGGTCATTGTCGTTCCCGAAGCGGGGTGTACAACGACGCATATTCGTCTGGCAATGGCATCAGATGTGAGTTTGATCTCTTATGATACGGATAGTGATGGGTTCATGCGCGCTTATTGGATGATGGATGCCATTCGATCCCGCATGCCAGATTTCGATAGTTTGGTCTTATCAACAGGTGAGAAATGCGATGCCGTAGAAACCGCATTAATGCTGAATGATACGGTGCGCGATCATCTTGGGGCCCCTCCCACCTACGCAGGACATGCGGATGACCTTCATATTGAGGCGCGCCTCCTAACGAAATTTAGAGCTTTGGCGACGAAATTCGCGGTCGCTTAGGCTCGAACATAAAAAAATCATTATTTTCGAAGGATTTCTTTGGCTAATTCGTGTGTGAGTGTAGAGACCACTATGGAGAACTCCTATGAAACGAATTCTTTTAGCCACAGCGATTGTTGGATTATCAGCAACAGCGCTTTTTGCTGCCACGCCTAAAGCTGATCTAAACGCTGATGGGCAAGTCACAAAAGATGAATTTACATCGATTGCCACTGAGAATTTCAGAAATGCAGATCTAAATGGTGATAACGTCCTCTCTGAAGACGAAGTCAAAGCCATGAAAACTGCGCGCCGTGACGCGCATAAAGATGCGCGCTTTGATAAAGTCGACACGAATGGCGACGGCGTCTTAACACGCGAAGAAATAGACGCTGCGGGAAATCAAAGACAAGAAAAGCGATCCGAACGACGTGGCACCAGAAAAGCTGAAATGCTTGAACGGTTTGATACAAATGTCGATGGCGAACTGAGCGATATTGAACGAGAAGCTGCACGTGCCGAGATTAAAGAAAAGTTCGGCAAACGGCGCGGCAAAGGTAAGCGCGGCAAAAGAGCCGATCGCCCAAAGCCTGATGCCAATGGAGACGGATTTATCAGCTTTGATGAACATATGGCCGTTACCGAGCTTTTATTTTCTCGCCTGGATGCCAATCAAGATGGCGTATTGACCAAGGGTGAAGGTAAAAAGCGTGGCGGTAAAAAGGGAAAGAAGCGCGGCTTCTAAGCAAATTGTCTGTTGACCCGGATATCGACCTCCTACCTGCATTGCAGGCCGGAGAGCCTAAGGCTCTAAAGACCTTAATGGATAGGCATCTCAGTCGCATTCATGGTCTGGCATGGCATATGTCTGGCGATAGAAATCTCGCGGAAGATATTTCGCAAGAAACCTTCCTTCGCTTCTGGCAAACCGTTCCGAATTGGGATCCGTCTGGCAAGGCTACAATGTTGACCTGGCTCAGACGTGTTGCAACGCGAATTTGCATTGATGAAAAGCGCCGTAAGACGCCTATATTTACGGATAAACTCCCAGAACAAGTTGACGACGCAACAGGCCCTTATCTGGAACTCGTGCGTGACGAGACCGCAATGACTGTCCAAGAGGCGATTTTACGCCTGCCCGAACGACAACGCGCAGCTTTGATTTTGTCTTTTTACCAGCATGTCAGCCAAGCCGAAGGCGCAGCGACATTAGGCATTAAAGAAAAGGCCTATGAGAGTTTACTCTCCCGCGCCAAAACAAAACTGAAACGTGAATTACTTCCTGAAAAAGAGAGTCTGGCCCTATGACTGATCTTGATACACTTCTTAACCAGAATATAGCGCCTGCCCCACGTGCTGGTCTTGCAGATCATATTTTGGAAACAGTCAATAAAAGGGCTCCGGCAAATGACGGCGCTAAGCGCCAAACCCGGTGGTGGTCTGGGGCTGGTATTGCTGCCATGGCGCTCATTGCCGGCGTTCTTTTTTTCCAACCTGGTACAATAGCTGAAACTGACCCAATAGCTGACGCTGAACATTGGGCACAAATCGCCGATAGTTCAGGGTTTTCAGAACTCTATGCTTGGGTAGAGGATGATAATTTGTGATTATTTGACTCTTCTAGAAATTGACCCACTTGGGTCGCCCTTATGATTAAGAGCCTTATCTGCCATTCCTTCCCCTTTAGGCAGGTTAGGGAAAGCGACCTCAATTTCAGAATAGTTCAAATAAAAACGGCCGCCAAATTGGCGGCCGTTCATCCCACAAAAGGGTCAAAATAAATTAAGTTCAAATTATCCAGCTTTTCGGGCAAGTGCTTTCTCAGCCTTCGCAGCGAGACGACGCGCTTTGACGCGTTCAAAACTATCTAGCGCGTCCAAGGCAACCCTTAACTCACCTGCGAGTTGACTGCTTTGCTCACCAATATCACCAAGAGAGCGACGTAAGTTTTCTTTCCGGGCAATAACGGACTGCGCATAGCTGCCATAGGCAACATAGCCATCTTTTTGGGCATTCGCGTCAACTTCGTCCTCAGGCACACTATCTACGAGCTTGCGAATTTGTCGCTCAAGATCTTCGCGAGTCGCTTCCAAAACGGAAATGCGCTTTTGCAGATCTTCGATCTGAAACCGCGTTTTCGCAATATGTCTGTCGCTTGAATGCGCCATAGTCTTCTCCTCACCCAGGGCATCACCTCACACCCATCATGATTATTTTTGATCGCCCAGCGTTATGCCATGTCCAATCATATTCTGATTTAGAGACCCTCTTAGATCATTAGGTTTACATTCTGATGAAAAAGCTTGGTTAAGTGAAAATGAAATTCATTTTAGGACTTTGTTAGGTCATTACGGAACCGATTCTGAAAAGCCGCATATTAATTTACTGTGAAAAGGGTTAATGTTGTTAACACTTGATTTACGCTATGCCCCTAATCCAGACATTCCATTAACTATATCCAGTCGCGAACTGGACGCGTGATTCGCCTGGGAGGGGATTTATATGCGAGTTCTTCTAATCGAAGATGACATGGCCACAGCACAAGGCATCGAACTGATGCTCAAGACTGAAGGTTTCAATGTTTATACAACTGATCTCGGCGAAGAGGGAGTCGATCTCGGCAAGCTCTATGATTACGACATCATCCTTCTTGATCTAAATCTACCGGATATGCCCGGATTCGATGTGCTCAAGACCCTTCGTATGGCAAAAGTCAACACACCTATCTTTATCCTCTCAGGAACATCAGACATTGACAGTAAAGTTCGCGGCCTTGGGACAGGCGCAGACGACTTTATGACAAAGCCATTCCATAAAGACGAGCTTGTCGCCCGTATCCACGCCGTGGTGCGCCGCTCGAAAGGACACAGCCAGTCAATCATTACGACAGGCGACATCAAAGTGAACCTAGATGCCAAAACGGTCGAAGTTGGTGACCACCGCGTTCACCTAACGGGCAAAGAATATCAAATGCTCGAGCTTCTCTCTTTACGTAAGGGTACGACCCTCACGAAAGAAATGTTCTTAAACCATCTTTATGGCGGCATGGACGAGCCGGAACTAAAAATCATCGACGTCTTTATCTGTAAGCTTCGTAAAAAACTCGCAGCTGCAACCCAAGGCGAACACTATATCGAAACCGTTTGGGGCCGCGGATATGTCCTACGGGATCCAGCCAAAGATAAAATGAGTGCCTAATTCCGCCTTGCGGTATTAATACTCACGAGAGCATTACTCCCAGACCTCTCTAAGACCCCCTGCCCTCGCGGCGGGGTTTTTTGTTTTTACCTAAAATTTTTCCGAATTTCTGGTACCACGTACCTAACACGTCATTCTAAACTGCAGTTACTCTAGATTCCAACCATCGCTAACTCCGGGTCATTCGCTTGCGGCGCGGTGAGTGCCTTCCTTGGAGTGATTTTAAGCCGCTGATATAATCTATGTTACGCTAGCAAAAGCGGCTATTAGGAACATTTCCAGTATGATGGTATAGATGTGGCTCAATAAGAAAAAGGGAAAACTTATGCGAACCTTGCTCATTTGCGCATTTAGTTTGATTTTGGCAGCATGCGGTAAAGCCTCCACCACTTCATACGCCACACCAGAGCAAGCATTCGAAGACTATGTAGCGGCTCTAAACAATGGTGATACCGCTAAGGCGGCAGATTTTTACGATACAGCAAATGGATTCCACTGGATAGAACGTGGTCATGTTCAATATGAAACAGGTGAAGAGGCCGCAAATTCATTAAAAGCTCTTCAATCAAATGGAGGACAGTCAGAAATGACATTGGACACTATGCGTGTGTCCAATCTTACAAATGATTCCGCTCTGCTTTCCACACACTTTGATTTTGTTATGCGTTCGAAAGATGGAGACACTCAATTTTCTTTTGACGGCTGGATGACAGTTGGGATGGTTAGGCGTGACGAAGGTTGGAAAATTGCCGGTGGTCAAACCGGACCTGGTAAAACGGAATAACTGAAATCTATCATTGGTTGTTTATGGTATCTGATGAAGAGGTGCAAGATCCCCTAACCAGACATAAGCCAGAGTCTTAGATGGAGCGATTTTAAGCCGCTGGAAAACACAGCCATATCCCATAGTTATATATTAGCCTGATGAT
>CAYRMO010000105.1:0-9610 GCA_964425355.1 uncultured Algimonas sp.
GCCCGCGAACTCACCCTCAAAAAACTCCATGTCCGCCAAGGCAAGACGGGCATGCTAGACTATTTTTTTGAGGATTATTTGCGGGTCTCTGAGGGGCGTGATATATCGTTCTTAGACTGGGTCGAGAGTGAGTATGATCCGGCCGATGTGAAAGCTCGTTTTATGGACCAATGGAGCGGCAATCCGATTACGGAGATTTTGAAACGGGAATAGGAGGAGATAAGTGGAATTTAGAAAAACGACATTAAGAGTTTTTCTCGCTGTATTTTTCGCGTTTGGTGTGATGCACTCCTTGGCTAAGGCTGAAACAGATCAGAAGACCCCTACCTTTCCAACTTTGCAAAATTTATCCGATACTCAAAGTCTGATCATGTATTATGTGATCTGTTCTAGTCCAAGTTGTTTCGTTCGTTCGGTTGAATTCAAGAATGGCCATGCGTGGCTAATTCCAAATGAACACGCGCTCAACGCAAAGATAATAGACAAGATCGAGACATATTTTGGAAATAGAAAAATGAACATTTTGTGGAGCGATGGTTCGACGCATCGACAGATTACCTTAACCCAAGAAGAGCTCAATGGTTTAGACAGCTATTTTACTTCGTTTAGGAAAGATATTTGTAAGGGACCTTATCTAGGGTTTGCTTTGAAACAAGGTGTTCAAATTTTAGAGACCAAAGACTTGCAAATTTATCCTTGTATGTCGGGGTCACAAATCTCCGCAGAAAGCCTTATGCGTTATCTTTCTGAATTTGATGATGAGCCGGTTTGGAGGTTGACGGATGAAGAGCGAAATGAATTGTTTCCTGTGTCAATTGATAAATTGAAGCAAAAAATTGCGAATTCAACGCCTTAGAAAATACCAGCAATAAGAAATTTATCATATATAATTAGACATATGGCAATTGAAGTAAATTCCGATATTATAAGACGATTGAACCAGCAAGCGCCTCTCTCTGCTGTTTCCCCAATATTTGGAGCGGATGGTCTAAAGTCCGAAGACATCGATAATATCGAGTCCCAGTTAGGATTTAAACTTCCGCCTGATTTACGTTTTCTCTTAAACCATCTTGATGATTCAAACGGAAAAGGCTTCACTTGGAAAGCTTTTGACCTGAAGGCCTATGAGGATGTTATTGAATGGTTACAAACAGGCATAGAATTTGACATCGAAAATGGACTTTGGCTTGCGGGATGGGGCGAACGGCCAGAAAATATGGATGAAGCAAAATCTATTTTTCGTGAGGATTTCATGTCGTGGCCACGTTTGGTACCGCTATTCGGACACCGATTCCTACCAGTAGATCCATGTAAATCTGGCAATCCTGTTTTTTCGATCATGCAATCCGACATTATTTATTATGGATCGAGTTTAGGCACTTACCTCTATAGCGAATTTCTTGGAATAAATGATGATCAGGGTGATTGGTTTCCTAAAGACTATATTCCGATTTGGCATGATTTCGCAGCGCAATCAGATGGTTTTCTGACGGGAGATGAAGGTTCCCCATTTGCCAAATGATCGGTTGACCCCAAACCCACAATCTTCGTCATTCCGGGTCTTGTACCCGGAATCTCCTGGGTGGTTCGGGATCGGGCGGGGGCGGCGCGAGTTCGGTTTATATATGTGAGACCCAGGAGGTCCTAGGGATAAACTATGTGCATTTTATCAAAATGCACTGAGACGACGTAAATGAGGGACTGCCCGGTCTAACTATTTCCCCTACATTGTCGCATAGACCCCTTTGGCCTTGCGCAATGTCGCGTCGGTCCGGCTCTCGGACACGGCTCCTTCTTCAATGACATAAATCAGATCGGTAGTTTGATTGAGGACGCGCTGGCCCGCGAAATGACCCTCAAAAACTCCATGTCCGCCAAGGTAAGACTGAAATGTTAGACTATTTTTTCGAGGGTTATTTGCGGGTCTTAACTGGTCATGATATGACTTGCCAAGAGCAGCTAAAACTTTGTTCAAGGGGGATGGTAAGGCTGGTACGGACCGGAGATCATGTTTCCAATGCGATCAGCCGGAAAACAGTGAGTTTTTAGGGACGTTTCAACACGGAAATTTTAAGATGTACCGTATTTTATTATTCTTACTAGTTTTGCCCATCGCTTTAGGGTGTTCCAAGCGCACTGAGCACGGAAATGCCGAACAAAACTGTTCGTATCAACAAGATCTTACGCCTATAAACCCTAATTTGGATTCAGGTGCTATTTATTTATTTGGTGAAACTCATGGGACGTCTGAGGCCCCTGCATTTGTTGCGAATTTTGCCTGCAGAATCGCACGTGATACCGGCGAACCAACCATCGTTTTATTAGAACTGGTGATACCGGAAATCCTTTCCGATCTTTCAGGAGAAAGCCTGTCTGTCGCCGAAGCGCAAAAACTGATTCTTGAAGAAGATAATCATTGGTTTGATGGGCATGATGGGAGAACCAGTGAAGCCATGATGATTGCAATCTTGGAGATATTACAATTTAGGGAGCAAGGGTTAAATATTGCCCTCGGAAGTGTTTATCCGAGCGCGGAAACGAGATCAAAATATGAAGCGTTCATTTTAGAAAGTACTGATGAAACAGACATTGATAATTGGTACTTTAAGGAGGCTTTCCAAATCAAAAGTTATAAAAATGATTTCAAGAATATTATTACATTAAGCGGTAAAGTTCACACAAGAAACCACCTACAGTTCTTTGATAAAATTGACCTTGATGAAACCTATATGGGTTTCACCTTTGTTTCGGGCGGGGGGACCGAGTGGAACTGTCGACCCAATTCTGGCGGTTGTAAAATTCACAAAACGAAGACCTACCGAAGAAACCTTGTAGATTTATCGGATAACGCTTCATTGGTTTTACTAACTGGCAATAATGAAGCATTTGATGGTGCTTTTGTTTTTAAATCTTCAAACGCATCTCTTCCTTATTTGGGGAAAGATGCAGGTCATCAAAAATAATTTCGCAGATTATTTCAAAGTCCCCGATGGGCGTGATCTGTCGTTCCTAGACTGAGTTAAACATGAGTAATATCCAAAGGACGGGCAATCTCGTTTCATGGCGCAATGGAGCGGCAATCTGATTACGGAGATTTTGAAGCGGGAATAGGGGGCTTAGTTTAACTGAGAAATAAATTTTCCGATGTCTTCAAGGTCATGTCCAAGCGTTAAGTCGGATTTAATGGGTCGTACGTCATTCCAGCCATAATTTTTGTCTAGGCCTCCATATTTTTTTACAGAGATGGATTTTAAAGGATTGTAGTTTTGTTCAACTTCAAAACTAAAATTTCGCAGGTTTGAGAACATATTTCGTTTTGTCTTATATCCGAAATCTTGGATAATTTTTTTACACCACGCATCATGCTTCATCGCGACTTCGCGATATTTATATAGCTCCGGGGCTTTTCGGTATGACGGGGCGCGGCTTCTTTGCAAACAGGTCAAAAGCGCTTCGCTAAGTTGAACATTTTGACAGTTTTTCAAAAGTAAAATGGTCTCAAATGCGGGATCTATGACCGAAGCATCTCGTCCAGATTGCGTCGCAAAACTATAAAAATCTTTATTTAGATAGAGCGAACAGCGTAAGGGATGTTTAGGTCTTGAGAAAATCATGTCGTTAAAAACCCATGTTTACCTAGCATAAATTACGCTTTTTTCAACATCGCCGCGTATGCACCCTTGGCTTTGCGCAATGTCTTATCCGTCCCACGCTCACTCACACTCCCATCCTCAATCACATAGATCATATCGGCATTTTTAATTGTGCCGACGCGGTGCGCAATAACAAGGGTGGTTCGGCCTTCGCTGAGCTGGTCAAGTGCGGACTGGACTTTGGCTTCACTCTCTGTGTCGAGGGCGGAGGTGGCTTCGTCGAGTAAGAGGATTGGGGCATCGCGTAAGATGGCGCGTGCAATGGAGAGCCGTTGTTTTTGACCACCCGATAATCCCGCCCCGTCTTCGCCGAGCTTGGTGTCATAGCCCTCTGGGAGGCGCGTGATAAAGTGGTGGGCATCGGCTGATTTGGCAGCTTCGATAATGGCCGCGCGGTCAGCGCTGAGGTCGCCAAGACCAATATTGGCGGCGATTGTGTTGTTAAATAAAGTCGTGTCTTGAGATACCACAGCGATCTGGCTGCGAAGCGAGCTTTGCATGACTAGGCCAATATCCTGATCATCGATTTTTATGCTGCCCGCATCCAAATCATAAAGGCGAGGGATTAAATGCATTAAGGTGGATTTGCCGCCACCGCTTGGCCCGACAAGGGCGGTGGTCTCTCCGGCTTTGGCGATCAGGCTTAGACCTTTGAGAGCAGGCGTGCCGTCTGGATAGGTGAAGTGAATATTTTCAATCTCTATTTGGCCCGTTTTGATGTCGATGTCTTTGGCGTCCACCGCGTCAATAATTTTAGGCTTGGTATCAATCACGTCAAAAATACGGGCGACAGAGCTGAGGCCCTCTTGGATGACATTATTTAATGTGCCTAGGGCCCTGAGGCGCGGGGCGAGGATCATTAAGCCGCCCAATATGCTGGCAATTTGTCCACCTGTGGCCGTGCCTGTTCCAAATTGCCAGACGCCGAAAATCACGACAGCGGCAATGGCGAGCCCGCCCACAATTTCGAGGATCGGGTCAACGCGAGCTTGTTGGGTTACAAGTTTGAGGTAGAGGCCAATCCTTTCTTGAAAGCTCTGATCAAGGCGAGCTTGTTCGTGATCTTCCAGACCATAGGTTTTGACAAGATGTGTACCGCCCAAGCTTTCTTTGAGTTCTGAGGTGATCCGGCCAATATGGTGTTGAACGTCGCGGGCATTACCTCTCAACCGTTTCGAAATCGCGATAATGGGCCAGAGGGCGAGGCCAAAGACGACCATGAATAGGGATAATTGCCAATTTAAAACCAACATGGTCGCAATGGTGAAAATCACGGTCAAAACATCTTTGACCAGATTGCCAAGGACGCGCACAAGGCTGGCTGAGACGACGGTGACATCATTGGTGAATTTCGCGATGAGTTCGCCAGTGGGCTCGTCCGCGAACTCTGCGTAATCGCGGGCATGGGCAGATTGCAACATTTCCGTCTGCATTTGCCCAACGGCATTTAAAGCGATTGAATTGGTTAGGATTCGTTGGACATAGCCGCCAATGGCCGAGGTCAGGGTTAGGCCCAGAATGACCGGCAGGATGATGCGCGCGTAAGACCGCGCTTGGTCAAGCGCGCCGCCGCCATCCAGATTTGTGGCCGCATCAATAATCAGGCTGATAAGATAGACATAGCCCGCTGTGGCGGCTGCAAAAAGCGTCATAAAAAACAGGGCGGCAAAAAGCCGACCCTTTTGCGGCCAGAGATAGTTTCGCCATAGCCGCCCTATGCGTTGGCGATCCGTCATGATTTGGCTTTAGCCAATATAGCCGTCCCCATCGGGGTCGAGCAGGTCATGGGCATGAAGAATGAAATAACGCATATGGGCATTATCGACTGTGCGTTGGGCCGCAGATTTCCACGCCTTTTGCGCCTCGTCAAAATTGGCATAAGCGCCAATAAAATCAACTTCGGTCAAATCTTTGAATTCGGTTTTGTTTGGATCGATAAGTTCACCGCCAATGACAAGATGGAGAAGTTGGACGGCGCTCATGCCCTCTGTGTTTTTGCGATCAGACATTTTAGTTCCTAAAAATTTAAAGTCTTTGCCTTTGGAAAAGGCTTCCAAATGCGGTGTTACTTTCTCTACTAGCAAGCCATGAAGGGTCGGACCAGCACAAATCACGCCCAAACCAGATGTCGTTTCCGTATCGAAAAACGGTGTTTCACCCCGAATATTTGTAATGAGGCCGCCCGCTTCGGTTGCAATCAACGCGGCGGCGGCCACATCCCAATCTGATTTCGGGGTAAAGGCGATTGTGGCATGCGCCTGCCCGCCAGCTACCATACAGATCCGGTAAGCCATGGAATTGGCGATGCTCACATTCATATCCGGAAAATCTAGCCGTCTGAATTTGCGGGGATAGCCGACCATATTGATATTTTCGATCTTACGGCTGTCGGTAATGTTGAGGGGTTTGCCATTTAAAAAGGCGCCACCGCCCAATGAGGCTTCGTAAAGTTCGTCCTTGAGCGGGTTCATGACAACGCCCGCAACGGAGCGGCCTTTTTCGATCACGGCAATTGAGACAGCAAAATTCGGGGTGCGGTCAATAAAAGCGCGCGTGCCGTCAATCGGGTCGACGACAAAACTTCGGGGGCAGGCATGGCGGGAATGATCATCCTTGGTCTCTTCCGAGAGCCAACCATAATCGGGTCGCGCAGACCTTAAGGTTTCATCGAGATAATCATTAACGGCAATATCGGCATCGGTAACGGGATGGCCTTTTTCCTTATCCCAAACTTTGGAATCATTTTTCAAAAAGGCGGTTTTTGCGATGGTGGCCGCTTCGATCACAGCTTTGCGGATCAAAGCGAGGTCTTCTGAGGGAAGACAGCATTGGGGATTAAGTGTGATCTCAGGCTCCGGCAAGTGTTAGCCCTTCAACCAATAGGGACGGCGCATTGGTTGAGCCGTCCATTTTAAGATCATTAGCCGGTATCATGCTTTTATAGACGTCCAAAAGGTTTCCGGCGATCGTCACTTCGCTGACGGGGAAAGCGCGCTCACCCTTTTCGATTTTAAAGCCCGAAACACCAACGGAATAATCCCCTGTATTAGAGTTTAGGCTTGGGCCAAACATCTCCGAGATCAGAAAACCCTCTCCCATTTTTTGGGCGAGTTGGTCGACCGAAAGCTCGCCCGGCGCGAGCCATGTATTGGTGGCACTTACACCTGGAGGCGAGCCAATACCGCGACTCGCATGGCTCGTGGATTTGAGGTTTAATTGCCGCGCGGTTGAACAATTTAATAACCAGCTTTTGAGAACACCATTTTCAACCAAGGCTTGCCTGCGCACCTCGAGCCCTTCGCCGTCCCAGGGGCGCGAAGCCGCCCCTCGATGTAAGAGCGGGTCATCAATGACCTGAATATGGGAGCCAAAAATTTCCGTATTTAGCTTGTCTTTGAGAAAGGAGACGCCGCGCGTGATGGCTTTGCCTGAAATGGCGCCAAGGAGGGATGATAGGATCGCGCCAGCAATGCGTTCATCAAAAATAATCGGCATGGCGGCAGACGGAATTTGTCGACTGCCAATGCGGGCAATGGCGCGCTCTCCGGCCGTTTGTCCGATTTTGGACGGGTCCGGTAGTTGTGAAAAGTGGCGCATGGATTCGTAATCGTAATCCCGCTCCATGGCGCCGTCTTTTTCGGCAATGGCTGAGACTGACAAGCCGTGATGGCTGCCGCGCCAACCATTGAGAAATCCGTGGGAGGTCGCAAAAGCCAGGGCACTTGTGGTCCAACTCGCATTGGCACCTTCAGCCTGGGCGACGCCGGACACTGAAAGCGCTGCCGCTTCAACTTGATGAGCGCGCTCTTTGAGGGCTTCGGGTGTCATTTCTGTGGCGTCAAAGACATCGAGACTGTCTCTGTTCTCTGAGGTCGAGAGTTGATCCGCATCCGCCAAGCCGCACCACGGGTCTTCTGGTGCCAGTTTCGCCATGGCAACGGCACGTTCCGCCAAGCGCATCAAATTTTGGTCTGATAAATCAGATGAGGAGACACAGGCTTGGCGTTTACCGACCATAACGCGCAATCCAATATCGCGGCTTTCACTACTATCGATATCCTCAAGGGCGTTTTCACGTACAGAAATTCCGAGGCTTCTGCCATGTGTGGCGATTGTGTCCGCGCTATCAGCCCCTGCATCTTTTGCAGCTTTCAAAAGAGCTTTGAGCGACGGATAGAGGGCTTCAAAAGATATTGGATCGGATGTTTTCAAGAGTTCAGATTAGCCATTGCTAGAGGTGAAGACGAGAAAGAGGATATAGAGGGCTTGTCCAAAATAAACCAGCAATGTTGTCAGTATACCAACCAGACGACCTTGTCCAAAGGCACCTGACATCCCCATGGCATGTAGGATACGGCCAATGAAAAATGCGGCACCGAAAATATGAAGCGCGATGGGATGAGCTCCCAGAAAAGTGAGGCCCAGAAGACCTAACAAGGCGAGGGGCGCATTTTCGATAAAATTACCATGGGCGCGCGAATGCGCGACAATATAAGATCATCGCCGCCATCCCCAAGATTAATTTTCTTGCCAACGCGAACCCGTCCGACCCGAAACATCAGGATCGGTGCCAGCAGCATGTTTAAAGCGATATATAAACCGACGATTGCATATAGTGTCATGAGGTGTCCCCTATTGGTCGTTAATGTTGAGTTTAGCGGATTCTTTTAGAACGGCTTTATGCTTTTCCGGCTCTTGCGCGCCCTGGACCGCATATTGCCCATTATAAATAAAGGTCGGGACGCCGGATACGCCAAGCCCCTTAAAATACATGACCTCATTCATAACGTCGATTTTGTCATCTTCACGCGCCAGAAGATCGCGTGTTAGATCTGGATCCATACCGATCTCACCTGCAATACGCGCCAATATATCGTGATCTCCAATATCTTCGCCTTTTTCCATATAGGCGGTGAACAATTTTTCGGCGCATTCAAATCCGAGGTCTTGTCCTTGTGCCCAGCGCATCAGGCGATGCGCATCCAGCGTATTGGGGCGCATGGTGATCGCCTTAAAGTCAAATTCTATACCCGCATCAGGCCCCGCACTTTCAAGGTGATCGCGCATGGTTTTCCAGCGATTATCAGGCCGATCCCCGAATTTCGCCTTCATATAAGTGCGGTATTCGGTGCCGCCTTCAGGCACATTGGGGTCCAGCATATAAGGTCGAAATGTGAGATTTGCCTTGGGTTTTGAGCCTTTGGCGGCTTTGAGATAATATTTGAAACCCAACCAGCACCAGGGACAGACAAAGTCTGAAACCATATCGACTTCGATGGAGTTTGGCGGGAGGGGTTTTGATTTACGCTTGGCCATGGAAAAGCCTGTAACGCTTGCGGCTTTTGCTGTCCAATATCATTAATGTCCAAATATCATTCGCATAAGAATATCTTTGGTCTTGGGGCATCTAACGAGACACATTTTTAACCGAGCGATCCAGGAATTTCATGACAGCTGCCGTTTCCAGTTCCGAGAGACCACGTGTCAATTGGGCGTTGAAATCCCGAAGGTCCGTCATAACAGCTTCACGCGAAGTCCACCCGTCATCCGAAAGAAAAACAAGTTTCTGGCGGCGATCTCCATAGGACTGGTTCCTCTGGATCAACCCGGCCGCTTCCATACGGTCGACAAGGCCAGAAATCGCCGCGTTTTTTCGGCCCGTACCTTCGGCCAGTTCAGACAAGGTACAGCCATCATGATAGCCCAGATAAACAAGGACGGCGGCTTGGGCGCGTCCAATGCCGGAGCCTTCCGAGAGTTTCTGATCCGCGGATTGCGCGAGCTTGAGGAAAGCGCGGTCGAGGACAAAAAAGAGACGTCGATCAATAGTACGGGCAATGGCCATGGGTCGGTCCGAATTGGAAGTTAGAATTGAAAAAGGTGTTAGCTGAGTTTCCCGCATAACAAAACCCGCTTCACAGTGTGACCCGCGTGGTCGAGCCTTTAGCGAGACAAGC
>CAYRMO010000106.1:0-9450 GCA_964425355.1 uncultured Algimonas sp.
TTTAAGGCCAACCTGCACCACCCACTCGATTAATTTCGAGTGGGTGTCTTTTTTTTCAGTCCCTATTATATTTTAAAATTCCGACTTACGTTACAGCTCCGTTTTTCCTATAGGTTTCATTCTGGCAAAAAGGGTCACGCATGTCTGTTCGGAAACCACCATTATCATTAATTGTGACCGCTCAGCTGTTACTCGCTGTCGCCGTAACTTTTGTGATTATAAGAACTGTTTCGACTATTCTCGTATTGTTTTCGGAAGAGAGGTCCCCAAAGGTCGTAATTGGCGGAATTGATCCAAAAGTATGGGCTTCTGTATTGAGCGGAAATGCAGTTGAGGGTATGAAATCTGATAGTGGGAAGACGGGCTCAGTCGGAGAAGGTCTGACCCAAAGAGCATTTGCGTCAGCGACCCATCCGGCCTTTGCAAAGGCCTGATTATGATTGTAATTGCTGTCCTCTGTTCGACCTCCACCGCCGTCAACTAACCAGCCTGCATAAGTCACTTCGCAACTCTCGGTTGGACGTATTGGTTCATAGTTTTGCGCACTTGCCGTTTAACCCCAGCTAAATTTTGTTTGGAAAGGTAGGGATGACGAGTGTTTGACGATCGATGTTGAATGTCTACCTCTCATCAATTTGAAACTATAGGTGCAAGGTAAAAAAAAAATTTAACGGATATAGTTAAAGCCTGTTAATAATTTTAGCCGGGAGACCATTCAAACTGGGTTCATATGTCCGAAACTTGGGTTAACAGTCATGGTTTTGCCGGAGAAAATCAATGTGACAAGCCCAGTACAACAACAGACATAAATCGAAAGCCTGAGATCTAATTATCGTCTAAAAAGCTCCGTTTGTGCCAAATGTTATATTGGATTGCGAAAGAAAGGGGCATCGAGTCGCCCTCATTTAACCCGTTACACACGTCATAACACGTACACAGACGAAATTTTAAAACCTATCCGAACATACACCAGTCGTAAGACTGGTGCCTGACTTTGGTTGGGCGATGAGTAGTGATGTCACCCCACACTGACAAAGCTACTCATCACTGGGGCATCTACTCTGAATTTACCTAGATTATTGCGGAATTGCTTGGCTAAAATTCCGTCCCGCTTGAGTTAAGTTTGGAGCCATCAGCGGGATAAAGGCAAATATCACAGGCTCAATCCTAAATTGGGTTGAAGTCTTGTTTATGTGTAGCTAGACACGCTCATACACGGCAACTGCTGGCGCATAGGGCGGACGGCTTGCCGGACTTTTCATTTGGAAAGGCCGCCCGTGACAATTTTCAGACCTGCAACCTTAGACGACGCAACCAAAATAGCTGATTTCACCCACCATGCCGCTATGGGTCTTACGACAGTTCCTAAATCAAAAGACTCCGTTGAATCTTACATTGCCGAATCGCTCCTTTTTATTGGTGGGGATAATTCGGCTAATCGTCTCCTTTTTGTGGCCGAAGGCGAAGACGGGATTATGGGAATATCTGGGATAATTCCTCGGCTCGGGGTTGAACGACCTTTTTATTCTTTCAAAAAATCTCGTCATGCGCGTAAGGCGTCGCGTGTTGATTTATCCGTTAAATATGAGACGTTGCAACTCACCTCAGATTTTGATGATTATACGGAACTTGCAACCATGTTCGTATCGCCGGATCACAGGGGCAAAGGTGTTGCGCGACTCCTGTCTTTCGGTCGCCTGGGATATATTCGCACGCATCGAGACCGCTTTAATCACCGGCTTATGGCCGAAATCAGGGGGTGGTTTGACGAAAATGAAAACTCTCCCTTTTGGGACCATATCGCCTCTAAATTTATTCAAACCGATTTTAAAACGGCCGATGTCCTAAGTGCGGGGTCGGGGGAATTTATGATTGAGCTAATGCCAGCCCTTCCAATCATGATGAATTTGCTACCCAAGGAAGCCAGAGACTGTGCA
Organism: uncultured Algimonas sp.; assembly: GCA_964425355.1. Classification (GTDB taxonomy): domain Bacteria; phylum Pseudomonadota; class Alphaproteobacteria; order Caulobacterales; family Maricaulaceae; genus Litorimonas. The sequence continues at coordinate 1,938 of CAYRMO010000106.1, forward strand.
GGCAAACCGCATGGTCTTTCAATTGGGGCGATGAGATTACTGATCGAAGCTGGATTCGAAGATACAGATATATGCGATATATTTGATGGTGGTCCGTCTATTCAATGTCGGACAGACAAAACATTGATTGCACAAACGGCGTTTCAGGCGACAGGCGGAGGCGTTGAGTCCTCGGATATTAAATATTTGCATTTTACAGGAGAGGGATTGGATTTTCGCGCGGCCTTAGGACCCGCCTATCCCAAATCGGAAAAGGCCGGCGCAGAGCCCTGTCGCTTATTAGGAACAGAAACACCTATGGTGGCTCTGGCGCAAGACCGGAGAGCGTAAAGCTGTGGCAGTTGAGATGAATTTTGACGGCCTTGTGGGTCCGTCTCATAATTATGCAGGCCTCAGCCAGGGTAATTTAGCGTCAGCTCACAATAAGGGCCTTGTATCTAACCCGAAAAAAGCGGCCTTGCAGGGCGTGGCAAAAATGCGCCTGCTTTTGGATATGGGCCTGCCGCAAGCTTTATTGCCGCCCCAAGAGCGACCCTTTATGTCTGGTCTTCGGGCTTTAGGGTTTACGGGATCTGATGAGGTCGTTGTAAAAAAAGCCCAAATTGAAAATCCGGCGCTCTTGGCAAATTATACATCCGCCTCCTCCATGTGGACAGCGAATGCAGGAACCGTCTCCCCCGCTTCCGATACGCATGATGGTCGTGTCCATATCACACCGGCCAATTTATCCGCCATGCCGCATCGCGCCTTAGAGGCGCCGCAAACCTATGAAACCCTTTCAAGGATTTTTGCGGATCAAAAATATTTCAAGGTCCATGCGCCGCTCGCGCCCTCATCATTGCTTGGCGATGAAGGCGCTGCGAACCATAACAGACTTTGCGCAGATCATGGATCGTCTGGCCTCGAAATTTTCATTTATGGACGGGACGGTCTGGACAAAGCTAAAGGGCTGACATTTCCGGGTCGTCAGACCATCCAAGCCAGCCAGTCTATTGCGCGTCTTCATGGTCTCAAAGAAGCTGGGACATTATTTCATCAACAATCCCCCAAGGCGATAAATGCAGGCGCCTTTCACAATGATGTTGTCTGTGTCGCAAATGAAACTGTTCTGTTTTATCATGAAAGTGCTTTTGAAGACGCGGCGGCATTAGAGCGTGACATAGCCCTCAAGGCAGAAACATTAGGGTTTGTGCCACACTTTATTATGGCGCCGGATAAGAGCGTGCCTTTGCGGGATGCCATTTCCAGCTATCTCTTTAATTCTCAATTGGTCACACGCTCACAGGGGCATATGGCTTTGATCTTACCCAGTCAGGTCAAAGAGACCCCGAGCACAAAGAGATTTGTCGACGACGTATTGGCAGGTGAGAACCCAATTGCCGAAGCGCATTATCTCGATCTGCGTCAATCTATGGCGAATGGGGGTGGCCCGGCCTGTTTGCGCTTGAGAGTCGTTCTGACGGATGATCAGATCGCAGCCATTCATCCGAATGTTATCATGACCCCCCAAAAACTTGATGTAATCGAAAATTGGGTTCGAAAACACTATCGGGATCAATTATCCGCACCAGATTTGGCCGATCCTCTCTTTTTGAATGAGATGCGTGAAGCCCTTGATGAATTGACCCAAATCCTAGATTTACCGAGGCTCTATGCGTTTCAAAGGAGCGGTACGTGAAAGCCGATCAAATACCACTAGGCGAGATCTCGGATATTGACCGTATTGCCTTAGATCACTTGTCAGACCGACAAGCGGCTATGTTGGAGCGCACGATCACTTGGGCCAAAATCAATACAGGTAGCTGGAACACAGAAGGCTTGAAAGCCTTCGCGCCAAAATTGGTCGAAGCTTTCGCTGAAACCGACGCGCAGGTCGAGCTGATTGAGCCAACACCGATTGAGAAAATTGAGGATAATGGTGAGGTGACAGCCTTTGCAACAGGCCCTGTTTTTCAAGCGACGGCCCGTCCAGATGCGCCATCACAAATCATTTTTACGGGTCATTATGATACCGTTTTTCCAAAAGGGACATTTACAGACATAACGGATCTTGGAGATGGACGCCTTAACGGGCCTGGCCTGACAGATATGAAAGGCGGAATTTGTGTCATGCTTGAGGCGATCAAAGCCTTTGAAGCCGGCCCCCTGAAAGACCAATTAGGTTACCGTATCATTCTGACCCCCGATGAAGAAATCGGAAATCATGCGTCGAATGCGGCCATTATGGAGGCCGCCGCCAAAGCTCATATTGGGCTGACCTTTGAGCCCTGTATGGAAGACGGGTCTTTCTCTGGGGCGCGTAAAGGAAGTGCCGTTTGGGATATTATTTTCCAAGGTCGATCGGCCCATGCGGGACGGGAACCTGAAAAAGGCCGGTCTGCCTTAATGGCTGCCAGCGAATTTGCTTTGAAAATCGAAAACCTCACGGATCGCCGAGAGGGCACCACATTTAATATTGGATCTATCGATGGGGGTGACGCCGTCAATGTTGTGCCAGCCCTTTGCGTTGTCCGCCTTGGCGCGCGCGCGCCTGATGGACCAAGTGCAGATTGGGCGCAGGGCGAAGTTGACCGTATTTTGGCTGAGGTAACCCAGCGCGACGGTATTGCGGCCCACACACATGGCGGGTTTTACCGTCCACCCAAACCCCGCAATGCGGCGCAAGAACAGCTTTTTGGTGATGTCGCTGAGACCGCCAAAGCCTTGGGTCTGACAATAAATTTCAAAGATACGGGTGGTGTCTGTGAAGGCAATAATGTCTTTGCTGCGGGAACTCCGAATATTGATACTTTGGGTGTCAGAGGTGGACGTATTCATTCCGATGAAGAATTTTTAATCACAGAAAGCCTTTCTGAACGTGCGGGTCTAACGACATTGATCCTGCACAGGATTGCTGATGGTCGGATCGATGCCAAAGCGATAAAGGTTTTAATGACGTAATGGCCGAAAACTTTTATTCCATATGTCCGGCCACAGACGAGATCGTCTGGCAAGGCGCGGCTGCGACGGAAGAAGGGGTTCACACCGCTGTAGAACGCGCCAGGCAAGCCTTTCAAGACTGGTCAATGACGGGTTTTGAAACGCGCGTTGAAATCGCTGAGACTTACGCAAAAAAAATCAAAGAAAAAACGGAAGCAATCGCTTTGGCGATTTCGCGTGATATGGGCAAAGCCCTTTGGGAGTCGCGGATTGAAGCTGGGGCTATGGCTAATAAGGTCGCCATTTCCATCCAAAGCTATCAGGACCGCACGCCGACGCGTCAAAGCGAAAACTCTGCGCTCACCCATCGCCCCCATGGTGTAATGGCCGTGTTTGGGCCTTTCAATTTTCCGGGACATCTTCCCAATGGTCACATTATTCCCGCTTTGCTGGCTGGGAATGTGATTGTTTTTAAACCGTCAGAACTCACACCCCAGGTCGCAGATATAATGGCCCTGTGTTGGGATGAGGCGGGTCTTCCAAAAGGTGTGCTGAATGTCATTCAGGGCGGGCGCGAAACGGGAGCTGCGCTTTTAAAGGCCGAGATTGACGGCCTATTATTTACGGGAAGCGCCAAAACGGGAACGTTTTTCCATAAGCATTTTGCGGGCCGCCCTGATGTCATTCTCGCCCTTGAAATGGGCGGAAATAATCCGCTCATTATTCAAGAGCCCGTCAATATCGAGGCGGCTGCCGATCTCGCCTTTATGAGTGGGTTTATCACATCGGGGCAGCGTTGTACCTGCGCGCGGCGTCTTATTTTGCCAAAGGGTCATTTCGGTGATGCGGTGATAGACGCGCTCCTCGCTCGGATTGACGATTTAAAAATGGGCCAATGGGATGAAGAGAATATATTTATGGGACCTGTGGTCTCGCAAGAAGCGGCTCAAGCGGCCATCGCGTTTGAAGCAAAATTAAAGGCCGCGGGTGGACGACAAATTCGTGCGCTTGAACAAGATGGTGCGTTTTTACGACCGGGCCTAATTAACGTGACTGACGCTGATGTTCCTGACGAAGAATTATTCGCGCCTTTCTTGCAAGTCATTCGCGTGCCGGATTTGGACAAAGCAATCGAACGCTCTAATGCGACGCGTTTTGGGTTGGCGGCCGGTTTGATCTGTGATGATCCAGATATTTGGACCTATACGAAGCCGCGACTTAAAGCCGGTATTGTAAATTGGAATAAACCGACAACGGGCGCGCTTTCATCCATGCCCTTTGGCGGGCCGGGCCTGTCGGGTAATCATCGTCCGGCCGCTTTTTATGCTGCCGATTATTGCGCCTGGCCTCAGGCGAGCCAAAAAAGCGTTGCGGCAGAGCCTCTGCAGATGAAGGGCTTTTAAACACAAATACAGCTCTGACGATTTCGCGACTTGCTCTCATGATTGGCTCTGCATAGGGTTTCACAAAAGAAATAGGGCCACTGATTATGTCGAAAATTCATGATATTCCACTGCTGCTTTTAGTTGTTATTGCTGCCCTCCTTGCATTTTTATTTTGGTGGATGGGCTTTGGTTGGCTCGCCCAAGATATCGCGCCGGGCGGAACCTATCTTGTCAAGTCAATTGCTGGTCTTGCCAAAGACGCGCTTTTTGTGCCGCTTAAACCGCTTATGTATGCGCTGATTATCCTATCCATTGGATCCTCAATTGCCATTTCACGGGGTGGACTGGGCGCGAAATTTATACGGGTTCTTTCTTTCTTTGTTATGTTTTCACTATCTGGGCTTGTTCTTGGTATTTTAGCATTTCTACTGTTTGGTCATTATTCAATTTTGCCCGATCCATCCACAATTGGTGCGGGCGGCGGCATGGTTAAGCAAACGCCATTTTTGGCTAAAATCTATGGCGTACTGACATCGGCCCTGATGATTTCGATTTATGCTGGCGTTTTGTTAGGAAAGGCTTTGTCGCGTCTTAATCTGGGTGTCGAGGCTGATAAAATATCGGATATGTTTATCGCGGGCTTTCGCAAATTCCTGCAATATACAATTCCGCTAGCCGTTTTTGGATCTATTACCTTGGCTTTAAATCGCCCGGGAGGCGTATCGACCTTGGCAGATTTGGCCAGGTTATTGATACCCTATGCGTTTGCGATGGTCTTAACGTGGTTCCTGATTGTCGGCGTCACAGCGGCCTTGCAAAAGCGGGGCATTGTCTTTGTCTTACGAGCGGTTCTGCCCCAGGCTTTGGTCGCCTTTTCGACCAGTTCATCGATTGCGACCTTGCCCGCCACACGTATGGCCTGCGATCAATTAGGCGCTAATGCGGATGAAGCCACGCCGTTTTATACAATTGGCGCGACCATCAATATGGTTGGGACCTTGATTGGTCTTCTCTTATTATCGCTCTATGCGATCAAAGCTTATGGAATCGATCTTTCAATCGCAGAGATGGGCGTTGTGGGGCTACAATCCATGATCTTCGCAACCGCGGCTGCGGGCACGCCCTCAGCCTCAGTGGTATTGCTTCAAGACATTTTAATCAGCCAGGGCGTCTCGGCCGAATATGCGAGCTATGTCACGGGGCTGATTATTACGATTGATACGCTGATACTCGATCGTGTTCGAACCGTGCTAAATACACAGTCTGATTCCATGAGTACGGCAAATGGGTTGAAGCTCTATTATAAAACCCCCAAAACCCTCGCTTAAAATTAGAAAAGGTCGCTCGTTTATAAAACGAACGACCTTAAAATCAGTCTGGTTTGATCTAAAAAAAATCTAAGATTTATCTTCCGGAAGCGTGATTGTATTTGACAAATTCTCAAGGACTTCTCGGGCGTCAAAACTATTCGCTGCGTCTGGCGCGGCTCCGCGACTAAATTTCACTTCTGCCGTTGCACGGTATTTCGTAATTTCGCGGGCATTGAAATCATCGAAGAACGGGTCGCCAAAACTTCCAAACCCACTTCGTCCAAATCCACGTCTGCCAAAGCTGCTACGACCAAATCCACGTCGACCAAAGCCACCGAAGCGCGAAAAGGCGAAAGACCGCGACCAGCCAAATCGTGGACGGAAAAAGCTATATCCAAAATAGGGGTCATAGCCGAGGCCTGGTGAAACGCGCACACGCTTATCGGCTTCAATATCACGTTCCTGGAGGGTGAAACTATCAAAGCCGCGTTCGACCGCCATTTCGGCCGCCCTATAAAGCAAGTAATTCTCGACCGTGTCGCGATTGGTCACTGAATTGCCACCAAAGGTGATACGGGCGCGATCATTTTCGATCAATTGCTGCGAAAATCCGTCAAACCCGCCGGGCTCTGATGCCGCTTGGTATGGGGTTGCCGTCGCACAGGCCATCAGGATTGTGGCGGATCCTGCCAATAAGATATGGCGGACAAGATTTTTTGGGGATTTAGATAAGATCATAGGGGGATCTCCTGTATTTACCTCACATATCTAAGCCCAGATATCTGAATGGGGAATGAAATCTTAAATTAAAAATAGGTCAGATTTCAGTGTTTGTCACTTCAACATCCCCTAACGTCTGCGTGACGACCTCTTTTTTTAAGCCTATATTAAGGATAATTGACGTTATCGCCCATAAGACTAGCAAAACTGCCAGGAGGCCTGCGAACGTCCCAACCCAAACGGGCAGGGGGGTGAAGATTATGGATAAAATACCCAAACCCAGCCAAGGTAGGCTTAAAAAGATCGTCCAAAAGTAAAATGAAGGTCTTCCGCCCGTTTTAAAGGTAATGAAAGCGAGCCGAGAAATAATCGTGAAGGGTATGATCGCGAGACCAAATAACCCCAGGGTAAAAATCAAAACCGAGAACAAATGTTCGGGCCGTGTGTCATTCTCGGCAAATCCGAAAAAAAACCAAATCGCGATGACTAAAGCCAAAAACGCGCCAATTGCAGCTATAACACAGGCCAGTAAATCTGCGTGTCGGCCTTTGGGGGTGGGCTTGTCAGAGCTAACAAGCGGTTGAATGGGGTCTTCGGACATGAGGTCTGATTAGACCGAGTTTGAGCGGCCTGTCATCAAAGAAAACATGTTTCTTTGGTTGGTTCACATCCAATAAAAAACCCGCTCTGACTATAAAATCAGAGCGGGTCTGTCCTCCCCGACAGGGTTTATTCTTAATGCGCTAATACGGCTAAAAGCAAGAGCGCAATAATATTTGTGATCTTGATCATCGGATTAACAGCAGGTCCTGCTGTATCTTTGTAAGGATCGCCAACTGTATCGCCGGTCACAGAGGCTTTATGGGCGTCAGAGCCCTTACCGCCATGATGACCATCTTCGATGTATTTTTTGGCATTATCCCAAGCACCACCACCGGCTGTCATAGACAGAGCCAGGAATAGGCCTGTGACAATCACACCCATAAGCATCGCACCTAAGGCAGCGAGCGCTTGTGAGTGTGTGGATCCGGTAATAAAGTAGATTGTGACGTAAAGCACAATAGGCGCCAAGATCGGAAGCAAGGAGGGTTTGATCATTTCCTTGATCGCCGCACCGGTCAATAGATCAACCGCTTTGGCATAATCAGGACGTGACGTGCCTGCCATGATACCCGGATC
>CAYRMO010000107.1:0-9286 GCA_964425355.1 uncultured Algimonas sp.
TATCATTCTAGGCATTTTCTCACTCCTAGCCGTGGGCTGTTCGGGCGAGGTCGACGCACCCGCCCCTGAAACCCCATTTTCAGAAGCCGTCGCTGAATATGCCGACGGAAATTATGGTGCCGCATTACGCCTGATGGAACCGCATGCTGTATCTGGAAATGATACCGCGCAGATGGTTCTCGCAGAAATTTATCTCACAGGTAAAACTGGCATAGTAGACGAAAAACAAGGTGTAGAGTGGCTGGAAAAAGCTGCGGGTTTGGGGAATGTCAAAGCTCAATCCATGATGGGAACGCGTTATCTCAATGGTACTGGCGTTAAACAAAATGACTCTCTGGCCGTTGAGTATCTATTGGCAGCGTCGTCAGAGGGAAATGCGCGGGCTAATCTGCAAATGGGCCTACTCCACGAATATGGTCGTGAGGTTGATAAGGATTTGGATCAATCGGCTAAATATTATTACCGCGCCGCGGTTATCGGAGACGAAGAAGGTATTACCCGTTTGACAAAACTTGCAGACATGGAGGCGCTCGGCGCATCAGCCTATCTTGGCTTATTACATCTTCGCGGTCATGGGTTTTCCAAAAATCCCATCAAGGCCTTCGAACTAGCAGAAAAAGATGCGGAAGGCGGTCATAGCTACGCCCAGTTTCTAATTAGCGAGGCCTATGGAATTGGACAAGGTGTCGAGCGGAATGTCGAAAAGGCCTATATGTGGGCTAATCTTTCAGCGGCGCAAGCCTTTCCCGAAGCTGCGGCCAGACGAGACGTTTGGGCACAAGTCATGACACCAGAACAGATTGAGGCGGCGCAGACGCTGTCTCGAAACTGGCAAGCTGATTTCGATGCTAAAAATCCATAGACTTCTCTGTATCGGGGTCGTCGCGCTCTCCCTACTTCTATCGAGCCAGGCCTTATCCCAATCCGACATAAGCCTAGAATCACGTCGCCAAATGGCTGATACAGGAAATATCGAGGCCATGATTGAAATGGGTCAAGCCTATGAAACGGGTCAATCTCTTGCACAGGATTATTCAATCGCGGTTGAGTGGTATGAAAAAGCCACGCTTTCAGGGTCTGTGGAGGCGCAAGTCAGGCTTGCAAGCCTTTTGGCCGAAGGGTTAGGCACCGACCGAGATCTAAATAGAGCATTCGGTCTTTTTCAAAGCGCTACGGATCAGAAACATCCAGATGCGACGCTAATTTTGGGTACAATGTATGAAAAAGGCTTAGGCACAGACATATCATTGACGAAAGCTGCTCGGCTCTATGAAATGGCCGCAGAGCTAGGTATGGCCGAGGGCGCGACGAATTTGGGTGTTTTACACCAGACCGGCAGTCTGAGTAATAGTAATTTTGAGCAAGCGAAATATTGGTATGAACGCGGCGGTGAAATGGGGGATGTCCGCGCCGTGAATAATCTTGGCGTCATGAATTTAAGAGGCGAAGGCGTCGAAAAAAATCCGCAACGAGCCGCAGAGCTATTCCAAATTGCTGTTGATAATGGCTCCACCGAAGCCATGAACAATCTTGGGTCGCTTTATGAAAGTGCGCTGGGAGTCCCCTTAGACGAAGCCAAAGCACAAGAACTCTATGCTCGCGCGACCGAAAATTCGAGACGTCGGCGAACATCAACGGGTCTTCCTGCTGCTGAAGATATCGCGGCGATCGTGCAAGCCGAAAATTTTAATCGGAAAGCCATACAACGCCAGGCCAATGCAGGAGATGCTGCGTCTCAACATATTCTTGGATATTTACATATGAATGGATGGGGCACGCCGCAAGATTATGTTTCGGCCTATGCTTGGTTTAACCTCTCGACAGCGCATTCCAATGACGCTTCTACGCGGGATACGCTCGCTAAACGCATGACGGTTTCGCAAATAAATGCTGCTCAAACCCTCTCTCGACAGCTCTCAGAAACTAGTGCGGCGTCCGATTAATTACGTATCTTGAACCCGCCTCAAAAGGTCCATCGATTAAAGATGTCCCCCCTATTGACCAATCTATCTGAATTGACGTGACCTCCTGATGATCACCAAGACCAAAATGAGCAATAGCCGCGTCAAAAGACATAAAGCCCCCACCAGATTGAAGCTCCCTCACCTGACGCTCATTCTCGGCATAGTTTATCGTAATCCGATTTCCAATTCCATCTCGGTTTCCAATCTGATCATTAAATTGAAAGGCGATAGCATTCCCGGATTGGCTGTTATTTATATAGACCTGTAAGGGTCCATTTACCGGAACGGTCACCACATCGAGGTCCCCATCACTATCCAGATCAATCTGCAAAGCGGCCGCTGTCATTAAATAGTCTTCAATCCCAAGCTCAATCGCTTTCTCAGTGAAATTACCTTCACCCTTATTCTCAAAAAATAGGTTGGCAGGTGTGGCTTCTGTCGGCACCCAAGTTCCATTGACAATCAGCATATCTGGCCATGTATCATTATTATAATCCCCGATTTTAGTGTCCCAACTCCACCCCCCAACATCCAGGCCGGTCTCAATAGCAACATCTGTATAGCGTCCATCTCTTTGGCGTTTGAGGCGAACATTTCGGGCATCAATTTGACGGATTTCTTTCATGATATCTTCTGTGGTGATGTTCTGAACAGGCTTAAAATGAACGGTGCAAAACGCTCTCGCCTCCACCTGATCAAGCGCGATGAGGTTACACATATCTGAATTCTTGGCCTGGATTGCCAGATCTTTGACGAGCATGGCCTGACATTCCTCTTTATCTGGCGAGCTCAGCTCTTGGCACCGGCTGGCATAGGTTGGATCGAAACTATTCCCCGATTTATACCATTTTTTGACGGCCATATTGCGTTGACAAATCTCTAAATCTTCTGCCCGCGAAACACCCTCGCAATAGGTTTCAATCGGCGATAAATTCAACCTCGTTTGAATGCCTGAGGCGCGGCCCGCAATTTGAGCGAAATATAAATCGGGGATCAGATCATTATCCAAATCATCCGTCTTTATCGCCATGGTTGTGTTTGTTGTATGTGGGAAAATATCATCTTCCCGGCTGATTTTTTTTAGCTCACCCCCCTCTTGACCAAAATATACTACATCCGGAAGTTCAAAATCATTGCCGACCAACAGATCTTGATGGCCATCTTGGTCAATGTCAGAAAACAAGATGGTCAATGTCTCGCCAGCTAAGCCCTCTAGCTCTTTGAAAACATCACCGGTCAGCATGCCCCCTTCGTTAAAAATAATGCGGTTTCGAGATTCTTTACCTGGGATACGTCTATACCAGCCCGCAGCCCAATTTCCTGCGGCCAAGTCCAGATCACCGTCTCGGTCAATATCCCCAAAACTGGCGGCCAATGTTAAAGGTGTATCCGTGCGATTTTTTACAGGCCGCAATGTCGCAAAGTCTAATCGTCCGGCCTTATTCGGGATTATAAAATTGCCCGCCATATAGCTTGTCGCAAACAGATCGAGCCATCCATCATTATCCACATCAATCAGAGCCACATTAAAAATATCGAGCTCTGACAGCTTTTCAGTAATTTCAGTGATCTCTCGGAATTTTCCTGTTCCGTCATTATCATAGAGCCTCAACCCGACTTCAGTTGAACCAATGATAATTTCAAGATCGCCGTCTCGGTCTATATCGCCAGAGGTGATACCCCGACCTTCCCAAAATGGCGGCCACATATCTTTAAATGAAAACTCTATGGGTTGATCGAGACCAATTTCATGCGCTTCCATTTTCGTGAATTGGGTGTTTCCCGCCGAGGATTTGGGCCGAAATGGAATTGTCTCAACCGAAATATTTGCGTCTTGCCCAATAAGCTCTGAAGACTGATTTTTCGACGATGGCTCTATCGAAGTTTGCACGTCAATAGCGGGCGCAACCGTCTCTGAGCCAGCTTCAGTTTTCAGCAAAATCTCGAGAGCTTTTTTGGTTTTATGGTCATGCCAAGTTTGCGCCGCAAGGCCTGACGAAATGCCAATTATAAGCACGACCGCCGACATATATAAGGCGGCACGCAATGAAATCGTCGTCGCCACGATAAACCCGGAGTAAATCGAAAAAATACCAAGCGTGAATAAGAGAGCCATAACATAGCCTGGTGGGACGCCCGCCGCGAGTAAGGCTGTGCAAATCACAACATCAAAAGCAATGGGTACAGGTAAAAACAACCCTAAAAGGGCGACTCCGAACAGGCCGATCAATCCAAAGCCTAAAGTTGAAAATGTTTCAATCGGTACAAGTGTCGCCGCAACGGCCCCTAGAAAACCAGCGAGAACCATCAAGGGAACGGTCAGTTTGAAAATATACCAAAAGTCGGAACCTAAATTTTTTACCCAACCTAATAGCGCATTTTTGACAGGCTCCGCCCCCTGTACCGCGAGTTCTGGTGACCACGGGCAAGCACGCTGCTGGTCGTCTGGTAATTTGAGCTGAGCTTTTGGAAGTAAACGACAAATCACAGGCACCATGATCAAAATAACAAATATACAGAGCCCGACTTTTGCAAAGGCCATATAGGCTGGCAGCAAGGCAAATAGCATGGATAAGACAACGATATTGAGCGTGGGAGACGCGATCATTGTCGCGAGTGTTGTTTCAGCCCGCGCTCCGCCATCATAAAGACCTTTCGCGATCGGCGCGGCGCAATTTACGCATACGCCCAGCGGTGTACCCAGCAATAACCCAACCGCACTATTGGCGAACCCATTCTTGAAATTTGGTCTTTCGATATACCGAAATAAAGTCAGAAAAACTGTACCCAACAAAACACCAAAGGTCATACCTTTGCGGTTCGTATCGAGCCAATTTATCGTTGTTAAACCGATTTTTTTCCAAATTGGGTATTCAGGCTCAATTTTAAAAAGCGCTTCAAAACTCATCGGGTCTTCGAGGTGGATCGCCCCACCCATGAGGGCTTTATCTCCGAGTGAGGGATATCTGGATGATGTCCAGAAAAAATATACGACGACGCTCAAGAGAAAAAGCGTAAGTAGTAATCTATATTGATAATGACGTTTATAAAAACGCGACATGACATGCCCCTATCCCGCTAAGCTACAATATCGATTGAGTGAGACACAGAGTCAAAACTTTAATTTACATCCTAAAGCCTCTTTACTTTCTGTCAATTTCCGGTAAAAGCTCACGCAAATGTGATGTTCGGGGCAAGTTCAAGCGGGCGCTTCCTCATTTCGAACATTTAAGCTTTTTTGAGCTCGCTGAGGGGTATCATTATGAAAATCCGTATTAAACCACTGCTATTAGCAGGGGCTGGGCTATGCCTTATAGCCACACCGGCAATTGCCGGAACTGCTGCCGTTTCAGCCGGAAAACTATCCGTTCAATCCCAACAATCTAGTCTGTCAAATGTGACGCTAACCGTATCGGGTCCAGATGGATTTTCTGCATCAGAGACAACTATTTTTGGGTCACCTTCTGTTTCACTCAGTGATTATGATGGATTGGCTGATGGTGTCTATAATTGGCAATTATCAGGCGTGACCACGCGTAGTGTAAGAAATCCAAAAGCGGGCTTTGATAATGGCCGCGCTGAGTTGGGGCCAGAGTTCATTAATAAGTCATATATCGAATCCGGATCGTTCCGTATCATTGGTGGTGTACCGCATATGCCCGGTGATCAGGTTGAAAATGATCAGGATGGGGGAGCAAAGTAATGTTAAAGCATAAATCAGTAAAACTTGCCCTCACATCTGCGAGCTTTTTGTTATTAACATCGCCTGCGGCGCACGCTCAAAACTTTACAGAAGACGTCATCATTCAAGCCAGCGCATGTATCGGAATCGATTGTATTATTGGCGAAGATTTTGGGTTCGATACGTTACGTCTTGACGAAAATAACCTAAGACTGCACTTCGACGACACGAGTGCTTCGGCCTCATTTCCCGGAAATGACTGGCGGATTATCATCAATGATTCGACTAATGGCGGTGCAAATTATTTTGCGGTTCAAGATGCGACTGCTGGCACGATACCTTTTCGCGTCGAGGCAGAGGCACCCGCGAACGCTCTAACAGTCACCAGTAACGGAAATGTTGGTATAGGAACACTCACACCTGTCGTCGAAACGCATATCGTCGATGGCGATTCGCCGACACTCAGATTGGAACAAGATGGATCTTCAGGTTTTAACCCGCAAGTCTATGACATTGCGGCCAATGAAGCGAATTTCTTTATCCGCGACGTCACAAATGCATCAAGCCTCTTTTTCCGAGCCCAACCTGGTGCGCCAGCAAATTCATTCTATATCGCGAGTGACGGGCAAATCGGCTTAGGCAATGCTAGTCCTCAAGCGGCGCTACACATCGAAGCCCAAGGCGGTCGAGCAAATATTCTTCTAGATGGAGGTACGTCTTCAAGCCCTGCTGGGTCTGCCTGGGACTTTACTGTTCGGAACTCGGATGGTGAGTTTGCAATTAACGATATGAGTACAACTGGCGGCGATTTCATCTTCAGAACCGCAGATAATGGCGCCAATACGCCATGGGAATTCGTACACCGTGGTGATGATGGTTTTGGGATAAACACGAACTCATCTGCAGGTGGCGATTTCATACTCAGCAATTCGGGCGATCTTCGCATTCTTGGGACGATCACATCTGGGGGCCCGACATGTAGCTCGGGCTGTGATGCTGTCTTTAATGAAGACTATGACCTACCATCAATTGAAGATCATGCAGAAGCCATGTTTGCCGATCGTCACTTGCCGGCCGTGGGCCCGACAAGTCCTGATGAGGATATCAACCTCACTGAACATATGGGCAATGTCCTCAATGAACTTGAGAAAGCCCATATTTATATTGCTCAACTCAATGAGCAAAATAAGGATCTACAAGCCAGACTTGAAAAATTGGAGGCTGCGCAAAAATAAGCGCATCCCCCGCATATTCAACCTCGGACCCGGAGCTGTTACAGCTTCGGGTTTTTATTGATTGATGAAGTCTAGGAATTGATCCGCGTTCGATTTTTCGCTCGATGGAAAGCTGTCCTGATTTGAGATGAGGTTCTGATAAACATTCATATCCAGCTCAGCCTTAGCCCCCGATAGATTTGTCAAAATCGTATGGTTTGTGCCCAAATAGTTTTGCAAGGCCATTTTCCATTGATTCCGGATATCCGTGTCATCCGTATAGCTATTCACACGCCTCAACAGCTCTATTGACCAGTCGGGTAATGATTGATTTGAGTTCGGTAAGGTGACGTCTTTTTCAAGACCCAGACCCAATAGATCTAAGCTGGCGTTAAACCATGTTGGGTCTTCAAATTTGAATTGATGCACGCGTTCTGCCCCAAAACCCGTTTTGAGATCTCGGGCTAAGCCATCCTGATCCACAAGGCGCCTGATACGCGGGTGAGCCTTGATCTCTTCGCATGTCAGCTTTGTTCCCCAGAGCGGGCTCGCCCCATTATTTGGGTTCAGTACACATTGTTTATGATAAGACCTTGTCCAACTCTCAGCCTCGCGTGTGACGAGAATGATATGTACGACCCAGTCGCGTGTCAGGTCTCGAAATCGCCCAAGGGCGTCGGAATTAAAATCATCCAAATGGTTGGTTAAGCCTTCATCGGATAAGAGCATTTGCGGCGTATGACACGCTGATAAAACACGCTCTAATATCGGCAGGTCAGGCCTATGTCGTAAATTTCCAACCAGAAAATTATGTTTGTCATTCCCCGCACCGAATTGATCCGGATAGAGCAGGCCTGCAGTTTCTAACGCATTCGCCTGTGAGTGCATCCAAGACTGATAGGATGTCGTTGAGGTTTTCGGGATGCCTACATGAAGCCAAAGCGTCCGGCGCGTCATGACAAGCTCTGCGCATATTGCTTTTGAATAATTTTAAACTCCGGCAAATCCGAAAACTCAGCCAAGCTCTCATTGGCGCGGTATATAAAGCGATCAATTTTCGACGTGCCAACCGGAATTAAAGTCCCGTCTTCCGACAAACGATTATGATAATGAAGAATATTGACGTCTTCTATGTCGATTGACGCATAGGCCTCAGCTTCGAAATGGGTCGGAAAATTCCACTCTATCCCCAGAGGTTCAAAGGGTTGCTTGGTTTCAAACATAGACATCATAAAGCCGATTTGGTCCGAGTGATGCAACCAGTTTCCAAGTATATCTTTGCGCGCGAGACATTTGGTTGAATAATCTCGCCATATCGAAGCAATCGCGCGCAAATTCTCCATTGGGCAAACATATAGCCCCCCATTACAATTCAACCTATGTGTTCGCGTTTCCGGGCGAAATGTCGGATTGCCGTCAAATTCCAGACCCGATAGGCCCAATGCCTCTGATAGTTTAATAAATAAGTCCTCAGGCGGATTAGGGTGATCAACAATCTTGGCTGAAACATGGTCTGGGTCAAAACAGCCCGCTGGCGACGCAAAGAAAAACAAATCAACATCGGTCAAAATCGCACCCGGTGCGGATGTTTCTAGGATCGGGTTATGACTCTGTAATTTATTACAATAGCGCGCCGCCCCATCACCAAAGGGCTCAATAATAACAAGCCTCGCCCCAAACCGAGCCGTGGCATCCTTCAGGACCTGCGGCGGTTCACCCACATGATGGATCACAACATCACAATCCTTAAAGGCGCCAGCCAGATGCGCAGATACCAACCAAATCCAGCTCTGCATCAAAAACTTTGGATGTGTATCTACGACGCAAGACAAGACCGGCTTTTTGGCCTGAGAGCGACTTTTGTGCGTATTTCCGCCCAAGAAATTTTTGATGAAATCTTTCATGACTTTGTGACGTGTAGACCATCATCGCGGAGATGAGAAATGGAAAAGGCCCCAAACTTCAAAGAATGAGATTTCGTACGTTAGATTTACTTCCCCCTTCTATTATGGAAAAGCGCTCCAATGCAGTATGAAAGTGAGTTAGATGGCCTGCGGGCAATCGCCATTATTGGCGTGGTTCTATTCCATTTGGGTTTTCTTTCCTTTGCAGGTGGATTTTCAGGCGTGGACGTCTTTTTTGTTTTAAACGGTTATTTGATTACGGCCATTACGGTCAAAGATAATATAGAAAAGACATTTTCCTTTAAGCAATTTTATTTAAACGTGCCCGCCGTCTTTTACCTGCCCTCTTTACAGTTATCTTGACCACCTTATGTTTGGGATTCCTTCTCCTAAGCCCAGATCATTTCAAAGCTCTTTCTAGTTCATCGATCCATGCGACCTTCTCGATTTCGAATGTAGGGTTTTGGCCACTACTGTCCGGTTAAAAAATATAGACAAAGCGCATGGTATTGATTCTACTAT
>CAYRMO010000108.1:0-9226 GCA_964425355.1 uncultured Algimonas sp.
TATCATGGTTTGAATAGGCACTAGATTTAATGACGTCCGCTTTTGCCCTGATAGTTTTAAAAAGAATTCAATTGATTATATTCTTTAGAACAAATTCATAGATTCTCACTTTTGAAACACGCTATATGCTGATCTGATACTCGCCTCTATTTGAGATAAATCTATGTTTAGCCACATAACCGTTGGTAGTAATGATCTGGAAAAATCAGAGATCTTTTATGATGCTCTCCTGGGACCAATAGGCCTAAAGCGACGCCAAGTCATTCCAGATGGTGGGCCAGAGGCGCGGTGTTGGGTGAAAGATGAAAATAAATTGCCCCGCTTTTTCGTCTATAGTCCTTATGATCGGTCTGACGCTCAGGCCGGAAATGGCTCGATGGTCGCCTTTTTGGCACCGTCTCCAAAGGCTGTTGATGCAGCCTATGACGCTGGCCTTGAAGCGGGCGGAATTTGCGCAGGCAAGCCAGGGCCGCGTGATCATTACGCTCAGGGCTATTACGGGGCTTACTTGAAGGATCCCGACGGCAATAAAATCCATATTGCTTATCGCGGGGATTTCGAGCGGAGCGATTTTTAATTTTTGCGCAAATCCCTCTTGACCCTTACGCTGCGTGATATTGCATAAGGGATTTATGACAGATAAACACTACATATCGATCGGAGACTGCGCCCGGCAATCCGGGGTCTCAATCCGGACCTTGCATTATTATGAAGAAATTGGACTGCTCGTGCCAGAGCGCCGCTCCAATGGATATCGCGTCTATGGTCCGAATGACCTTTTGCGCCTTCAACAAATCCTGATCCAGAAATCTATGGGCTTTCCCTTAGAGACGATTCGGGCGGGATTGGACGCCCCGGATTTTGATTATCTGTCACAGCTTCAAGATCAGAAACGACATTTGAGCCAGATGATCCAGACCCATCAGGCGCAACTCGACTCCATTGAAGCGGCCATTTCACAGATTGAGATTAAGGAGACGAAAATGAACTATAAGGTGCTATTTAAGGGCTTTGACCCAAATGCTTATGAAGAAGAGGTCAAAAGCCGTTGGGGCGACATGCCGGCCTATGCACAAAGTCGCAAACGCACGAAAAATTATTCGGATAAAGACTGGGCGGAAATGAAATCCGAAGAAATCGCGATCTGGCAAGATGCGGCCAAGGCCATGACGTCAGGAGCCGATCCAATGGGCGCGACGGCGCGCGATCTCGCCCATCGTCACCGCGAGCATATTTCGCGCTGGTTTTATGATTGCTCCCCTGACATGCATAAGAGATTGTCTGAGATGTGGCTGGCGGATACGCGCTTTCAAAAAACAATTGATGCCCATGGCGTGGGCCTAACCGATTGGATGGTGGAGGTGGTGCGGGCCTGTGAATAGGAGGACGAAATCTCGCCGCATTCTGCAGCGGGTGGGGACTACCGATCCTCGGTTTCTACATCTGATATAAAATCTGCGTCCAGGCCTGTCAGTCGCTTAAACATTATACATCCATCACTATCCTTATAGCGACAGGCATCCTGAAAATATTTTGACGCGGCAGCGCCGTCTTCTTCGACGCCTTCTCCGCTCAAGAAGATATGCGCCAAATTATAGCAAGCGACCCCGTCTTTTAAGTCACAGCCTTTTTTGTAATATTTTATTGCCTGTTCTATATTGGGGGTTTGGCCGTAATATCCTGAATAATAGGTGGCGAGATCGCTACAGCTGATCACGAAACCTGCCTCACAGGACAGTTTAAAATAGGGTTCGGCTTCAATGCCGTTCTTCGCGCCACCTTGTCCTTTGACCAACAAATCCGCATAATTATGACACGCAACGAGGTGTTCGGGGTCACAGGCCATTTTGTAAAAATGGCGGGCATGTTTGAAATCTTGTTTTATCTGATCTCCCTCATAGCTCAAATTTCCCAATAATAGACAAGCTGTCTTATCTCCAGTGTCACAGGCCTCCTGAGTAAAAGGAATATTATATTCACCTGCACTTTGAGGGGTGCAAGAGATTAACGACATCGCTGAGAGACACAGGGACAGAGAGGCGGTGAGTTTTCTTCTATATTTTTGACGCAAAACCAGCATGGCTTGAGCCTATCACGGGGTCAGGTTTTCAACAATCTTTTAAACCTGTCTTGAGATGTGTCAGCGTTCATCATCCTGACAAATATCTTTAAATCGCGCTTTATAGTCTTCTAGAGGTCCGAGGTCGACTTCTGCTCGGAGGTCGTCAATTCGGTCTGGATCTTCGAGTGGATGTGGCTCCCAAACGCCAGGGCCTATACAGCGACCTTGCGTGCCGTAACGTTGAAGACGGTCTGAGTTTTCGTCACCGTCAATGAAACGAACTTGAACGCGATCATAAAGATAGGCGTAGTTGGATTTGGACACGCCGGGCGCCCCCAATTCCGCTTCAATGAGTTTCAAAGCTTTCTCTTGAAACTCAGGTTTTTGGTCGGCATGTTGCGCAATCAACCATGCCAAATTCCCAGCGCCGTCGCCGTCTTTATCATCTCGAAACCATCCACGTCCCTCAAGCATTAACTCAAGTTGGGCCGTATTAAATTCGTCCACCTTGAATAGACGTGTAAACAGCCCCTCTTTAAAGCTGTCATATTCATCCGGACTTTGAAAATGATCTTGCGCTGCAGAGCTTGCGAATAATCCTCTGAGAGACTGATCAATATCCGTCATCAGTCTTAGCTTATCTGCTGGCGACGAAAATTCAGTGGATTCTATATGTGTGAGATAGCTATCGATTTCTTCATCTCGGCTGTCCCAAAAGGCGGTCGCGGTCTTTGGATCAAAAGGTAGAATGGCTTTGCGACCCCGTATTTCCGCAAGTTCAAATGCCGATAGCTTGGATATATCGGCGCTCGCGAAAA
The DNA here is from genome assembly GCA_964425355.1 of uncultured Algimonas sp. Classification (GTDB taxonomy): domain Bacteria; phylum Pseudomonadota; class Alphaproteobacteria; order Caulobacterales; family Maricaulaceae; genus Litorimonas. The sequence continues at coordinate 2,881 of CAYRMO010000108.1, forward strand.
CGCTTTCAAGCATTTTGGCTTCAAACCCATAGTCAAAAATAGTCTCATGACTGATATTCTCGATGAGGTCTGGTGCAGGTAATGTCGTGCCGCGATCTACGCGGTTTATTATATCTTTCCGAGAGGCTTCATGGAGCCCTGCGCGTTTTTCATTTATGACGCAAAACCGGATATTATATGCCACCGAATCGGGTTCGCCATATTGACCCTGTTTATCAATTTCGTCTGTCCAATAATGATAACTATCATGGTAGCTCTCAAGGCTTGTTGGTGCGTGTTCGTCTGGCCCTAAGGATTGATAAAACGCCTGCGCCATGTCCGTCTCATCGCTTGGGACATTCATACGTCTTTTGAGGGCGGCGCGCCTAAATATAATACGAATTTGTGTCGCCGGATCATTTGGGTGGGCTTTTGCAACGTGTTCATAATCAAATGTGTTGGATTTGAAATCATCTATCGACTTTGTGTCGACTGTCTCTCTGAGCTGATCCAAGGGTAAGTCACAGATACGACTATCGGTTTCATCTGTTATATGAAGCAGGTCATCAAAGGATTGCGGCGCATTTAGTGCGGGTTGACAAGCCAACAAACAAAGCGATGAAATTAGCCAGAATTTATTCATATTGTCGGCCCCCTAAATAGCCCAGTTTAAATCACTTAATTAAACTGATGGAGGATACATATATGAGGGTTTGGGACGAAACAAATTAATCTAAGGATAGGTTTGTAAGTCGCAAATAGGACCTTGAAGAACCAAAAAATGCAATATGAACCCGATTTCATGTATTCGACATTTTCACGTAATTTCATGACCCGTAGATCATTTCCCAAGAGAGAAAAGGGATCACATGAAAATCAATCAACCTATCGTGCTGGCCGTATGCCTGGTACTGTCCATTGCTGCGCCTATATCAGCCAAGGCTCAAATTTCAGAACTCAGGCTCGGGATCGCCGAATTTGATGAAAACACGCTCGAGCTGCCATTGGTGAATGACTTTGCCGGCGATGAAAATAGTGTCGCCATTAGTGGTGAAATCTTATTTGAGGAGCCAGAGTTTTTGAAATGGGGGCTGTCTCCGCAGCCTTATATTGGTGGGACATTAAATTTGGAAGGCAATACATCCTTTGCTGGCGCAGGATTATTATGGCGTCAAACCGTTGGACCAAAATTCTATGGTGACTTCGCCTTGGGATTGGTGGCGCATACAGGAACGACAATCATTGAGCCTTCAGATGAATTGCTCGCTTTGTTTGATCAAGCTGAGCAATTTGAAACATTTGCCGATATTCCGGATGATTTAATTGAAGCCATAAATTTGGAGAACGGCCGGAGAATAGAACGCTTGCAGAATGAGATCGAATTTGGGTCCAGAGTTTTATTTCGTTTGCAAGGCGCGGTTGGATATAATTTTAACGAGGATTGGGCGGGCGAAGTCTATGTCGAGCACTTGTCCAATGCCAATCTTTTTTCTGAGCGACGCAATGACGGTGTGAATATTTTGGGGGTTCGCGCGGCGCGGAAGTTTTGAGGATATAATTCATTCCACTACAGCCGGATAATACCACACGCGGCGGATCAACTCGTCTTCCAACTCATAAACCGTCAGCGCGCTTTGGGATTTATGTTCCCCTGTTGCTGTGGTCCAAGAGACCGTCTCCGTCACGGCAATGAAATTCCCATTTAGGCTCCAATCTCTGAGCGTGCCTGTCACATTTGGATTGGCTTTTAGATAGCCTTCCATCATTTGACTAAGTTCATCACGTCCCGCGACTTCCAGACTGATGTCGCCTCCGCTAACACTGAACCATTCAATATCGGGATGTTCAACTTTGGCCATGGCGCTAATGTCTTTGGCATTAAAAGCGTCGACATGGGCGGCAATCACGGGATGTGGGGTTGCAGTTTGTTGACAAGCCGTAAGGACATGACAAGCGATAACAAAAGAAGTGAGCCGTTTCATATCCTCAACCTTTTTTATAAAGCGCTTTTGGCCAGCGGCGATGAACCCAGAACCATTGTCCCGGGTTTTCGCGGATACGGGTTTCGATGAATTGATTGACATGGGTGACACCCGCTAGAACATCCGCCTCGCGCTCACCTGTCGGGACTAGTTCTATGGGCTCATAAAACCTCACCGTAAAACGTGATTTATTTCGGGTGACGGCCATAGGCAAAAGCGGGCGTCCGGTTTTCAAGGAAAGCCGAACCGCACCTTGGGCCGTCATGGCGGGTTCGCCGAAAAAGGGAAGACTAAGCCCCGTATTAAATTTTTGATCATTGAGCAGGGCAACGCTCTCGCCTCCTTTGAGAGCCTCAAGGAGTTCTCGTCCGCCGCGATGGGTTGATTTCTGGACGAGGGACTTGGTTCCATATTTCTGACGTTGCTGACGAACGCGGGCGTCAATATGGGGATTATTGATTTTGCGATAGGTAATATGGACCGGAAGCGCGCTCTGGGTCAGCACGGTCGCCATAACTTCCCAATTGGCGAAATGGCCTGTTACGATTACGGCTGGGGCATGGGCTTTGAAAATCTCCAGACCGATAATCTCGATCCGGCTATTTTTTGCAAAAGGTTTTAGGCGATGGGTAAGAGGGAATTCCGCAAAGGTGCGTCCCACATTATCCCACTGCGCCTTGAGTAAGGTATTGATCCTGGCGTCATCCGCGTCAGGGAAGGCGATCTTTAATCCTGTCTTTGCGATATGCTGTTTTGAGGTGAGTGGCCCAATTAATTTAACGAGGGCAGCCCCTGTCACGGAGATCCAGGCAAAGGGAAAGAGGCGTAGGAAAAACCGGATCACATCATAGGCAAAGGCCTCGAGACGAAATCTCATTTTGCCGCTTCTATAATGGGATGGAGGAGGCGTCTGAGGGTAAGTTCGTCTTCGAACACAACCGAGACGGGCCACGTCTGAACGCCGCGGCGATAGCCTTTGGGCAGGCGAACATAGTCTTTTTCCGTTGTGATGAGCCCCGCATTCATTTCACTGGCCAGTAAGAACAGGCTCTCAAGGTCCTCATCCTTATATTTATAATGATCGGCATAATCTTCGGTCTCGACCACATTGGCCCCTGCACGCCGCAGACTATCAAAGAATTTTTCAGGGCGACCAATACCGGCAAAGGCATAAAGCAGACCTTTGGGCGCCTCTTTTTGCGGGGCAAGATAGGCCGGGATTGTAACCGTCCCTCTGAGTTGTTCGCGCAGGCGGTTTGATATTTTATAATCCGGCGCGGGTTTCATCAGGATGACGGCATCGGTTCGATCCAGCGCATCATCTAAATTTTCACGCAAGGGCCCCGCCGGAAAGACACAGCCATTGCCAAAGCCGACTTCCGCATCGACAACCAAAAGCGAAAGCGTTTTCTCTAGGGTCGGGTTTTGATGACCGTCATCCATAATAATAAGTTTCGCACCATTGACGACGGCAGCGCGCGCCCCATCATCCTTGCCAGCAGCAATCCAGACCGGACCGTGACGCGAGAGCAAGAGCGGCTCATCCCCGACTTGGGCCGCGGAATGATCGGGATCAACGGTGACAGGGCCTTTTTCGCGTCCGCCATAGCCCCGCGATAATCCATGTGCATTGACGCCCATGCGCCGCAGCGAGGTCAAAAGATAAGAGACAATAGGTGTTTTCCCCGTCCCGCCCAATGTGGCATTGCCAACACAAATGACGGGTACGCCAGACTTATAGGGCTGGGTTGTTTGAATACGGCGCGCCGTCGCCTTGGCATAGAGCCAGCCAATGGGGCGCAGCACAGTGCGTAAGGCCCGTTTGGCCTCGGGCCCAGAGATATGGTTCCAGAAATCGGGCGCTTTCACAACAAATCCTGTAGCGTCTTCGCGGTAAAGTCTAAAATGCCATCGCTCTCGCCCGCCAGCACATGCGCCCGCGCGGCCATTTTCGCAGAAGTCGGTTTTTGCGTCAGCATAGACGTCACCTGCTTGCCGAGATGTTTGGCAGATTTTACGCGCATAGCGGCTTTGGCTTTGAACAATCGATCATAAATATCTGTAAAGCTGGCCACATAGGGTCCTGTCAAGATCGGGACACCGGCTCTTGCGGGTTCAAGCGGATTATGTCCCATTAATTTTGGATCTAAGGATCCGCCGACAAAGGCAATATCGGCGAGCGCAAGCGCCAGACCCATTTCGCCTAATGTGTCCATAATATAGATACTGGTCTGTGCGTTCGGAGCTGCGCCGATTGAACGTCTCGCCGTGTTATGGGCCTGGCACAGATCAGAAATCAATTCGCCGCGTTCGGGGTGACGCGGCACCCAGACCAGCAGCGCGTCTTTATGTTTTTCCCGCACGATGTCTTGGGCCGCCAAAATATGATCTTCTTCCTCGGCATGGCTACTGGCCGCGAGCCAGACCGGGCGATCGCCAATGGCGGTGATAAGTTTAATGGATTCAGCCTTGTCATATTCGGGGGCAGGGGCCGCGCTTTTCAAATTCCCGATCTGTTCGACGACATTATTGGAAAACCGCTTCAGCGTATTGTGGGTCCAGCTTTCAGCGGAAATGATCACATCGAAACTTCCAAAAATTTGGGTGGCAAATTTTGGTTTACCGCGCCAACGACCTAGTGATTTTTCACTTAGCCGTGCATTGATCAAGGCCATTTTCGCACCCGAGGCTTGGGTCTGTAAAATGAGATTTGGCCAGATTTCGCTCTCGGCCCAAATTGCGAGATCGGGTTGCCAAAAGCTGATGAAGCGCTCGACATAGGACGGAACATCAATCGGCACATATTGATGAAAGGCGCGATCAGGCAGGCGCTTGGCCATAATTTCGGCCGAGGTCACAGTTCCGCTTGTGACGAGTATATGGAGCTCCGGATCATCTTTGAGCATGCGTGTGATCAAAGGTAAGAGCATGGAGGTTTCCCCGACACTGGCCCCGTGCATCCAGACCAGTGTCCCGTCGGGACGAGGGCCTGAGGCCTCACCTTTGCGCTCTAAAATTCGGGCCGGGTCTTCTTTGCCTGCACGCATTCTTTTTTTCAAAATCAAATCAATGAAAGGTCCAGCCGCGCGGCTAAATATTCGATATATAAAGGCCCAACTCATGACCCAACCGGTGCCGGCTCTATTGGGGTATGACCTAAGGCGCTATCGGCTTGGGCGAGGAGCACGTTCATTTCCGTCTCAATGGCCAGGCGAATAGCTTCAAGATCATCATCAGCTGTGTCTTTATCGATCCAGACGGGTGTGCCCCAAATGATCAGACCTTTGCCAAAAAGCTTTGGCAAGACGAAACGGTCCCAACTGTCAAAGACCTTGCGTCTTTTAACCGCAAATGTGCAGGGCATAAGCGGCGCACCGCTTGCGCGGGCAAGCCTTAAGGGACCGTCACCCAGCCTTTGTCTTGGGCCTCTGGGGCCGTCCGGTGTGATCACGACACAGCCGCCATTTTTAACGGCTGTGACCGCGCCGGCCGCCGCGTCTTCGCCGCCCTTATTTTTGCCTTTGCGCTTGGAGCTGCCGCGAATGGTTTGCAGGCCAAGCGATTTACAGGTTGCGGCGACAATCGCGCCGTCGCGCGAGCGCGAAATCATGACATAAGGTAATTGGAAATCCCGCTCCCAGGCCGCTGTCAACATCAGGAAACGCGAATGCCATGTCAGCGCGATGACACCCACTTTGCCTTGGATAATATCTTCCACGCGTTCGGCATGGCGAAACTCCCACCGCGTCGTTGCTTTTATCAGGCGCATATATTGGGCAACAGACCAGCCCAATAGGCGCTGAGTTGCAGTTTGCCGCAAGAAGCGTTTGAACACGCGCGGCCTCCCTGTTAGCCAGCCAATATTATGACCGACCTAGGCGATACGGGGTTAGACCTCAACAACCCAAAAGACCGGAAACAGGCATATCGTGACCTGATCTGGGGGGATCACGGCTTTTTACGCCTGCGTTTCCCCAATCGCCATGATCTGGGCGGGGACATGTTTCGTGAAAATCAACCCTCTCCCAAGCGGATCGCACGGCTCGCGCAAGAGGGGATCAAGACAATCATCAATCTTCGCGGCCCATCCCCCAAAGGCTTTTACCTCCTTGAGAAAGAAGCCTGCGCCGAGCACGGGATCGAGTTGATAGATTTTCGTGTTTATTCCCGGGATGTCCACACGCCCGAAAAGATACGCGCCGCCAAAGAGCTGTTCGAGACAATTACATACCCCGCGCTCATGCATTGTAAATCCGGCGCGGACCGAACCGGCTTTATGGGCGTGCTCTATCGCCATTTCCATATGGGCGACACAATCCAAGACGCGCTCGCCCGTGAACTCACCCTCAAAAAACTCCATGTCCGCCAAGGTAAGACGGGCATGT
>CAYRMO010000109.1:0-9020 GCA_964425355.1 uncultured Algimonas sp.
GCCGTTCGGACGGGCGGTGATGGCGCGGCCGGGATATCTTTATTGCTGATCGACGCGCACACACCCGGTATAACCCGTACGCCCCTAAAGAAGATGGGATGGTGGATGTCCGATACAGCCTCAATACATTTTGATGATGTTCGCGTTCCAGTAGAAAATCTGATCGGTCATGAAAATGCGGGTTTCATCGGAATCATGTCCAACTTTAATTCCGAGAGAATTGGCATGGCTGCGCAATCTCTTGCATTTGCAAGAGTTTGTATTGAAGACGCTGCGGCGTGGGCCGTTGAGCGCAAAACATTTGGCAAAGCATTAATGAGGCACCAGGTCATCAGGCATAAATTTGCTGAGATGTATCGGCGCGTCATAGCCGGACAAGCCCTGCTTGATAATTGCGCGTGGCGCGTCAAAAGAGGTGAAACCCCAATTGCTGAACTTAGCCTCCTGAAAGTTGAAGCAACGCGCTGCATGGAATATTGTGCCAGAGAAGCGATGCAAATTCTGGGCGGCGCCGGCTTTATACGCGGACATCGAATAGAACGGATCTATCGGGAAGTCCGCGTTATGGCGATTGGCGGCGGTTCTGAGGAAATCATGCTCGACTTAGCCGCGCGGCAGATGGGATAAAAAATGATCAATAATGAAATATGTCAAATGCTAGGAATCGAGTTCCCGCTCCTAGCCTTTTCCCATTGTCGGGATGTGGTGGTCGCCGTCTCAAAAGCGGGCGGAATGGGTGTTTTTGGGGCCGTCAACCTCCCGCCTGATCGCCTGAAAGAGGAGCTGGATTGGATTACTGAACACATAGACGGCAAACCCTTTGGACTGGACCTGATCGTTCCGGGAAAAATGGAAGGGGGCTCGGCAACCTTTGATGCCGATAGGCTTGTTTCGGCTATTCCAGATAGCCACACAGACTTTGTGGCAGAGCTGTTGGATGAATATGGAGTTGAAAAAGCAGAGTTTAAAGAAACGCGTCAAGAAGCTGCGCGAAACTCGATCAATCTCTTTGGCGAAGGTGCCATAACATCGATGGATGTCGCCTTTCAATATCCTATCAAACTAATCGTCAATGCTTTGGGCGTTCCGCCCCAAATCATGTTGGACATGGCCAAAAAACATGGCGTTTATACCGGCGCATTGGTTGGAGCCGCGCAACACGCCATTCGCCAGATTGAAGCCGGTGTTGATATTTTGATTGCAGCGGGCGGTGAAGCCGGGGGACATTGCGGAGATGTCTCAACCATCGTCCTTATCCCGGAAGTTGTCAGAGCCGTGAATAAGATCGGGTCTAATACGCCCGTTTTGGCGGCAGGCGGCATTGCAACCGGCGAGCAAATGGCCGCTGCCATGGCTATGGGGGCTTCTGGCGCGTGGTGCGGTTCGGTCTGGCTGACGACATCAGAAGCCGAGACGACCCCGGTCGTTAAAGAAAAAATGATTTCGGCCTCCTCGCGCGATACGATCCGATCAAGATCGCGAACGGGCAAACCTTCCCGGCAATTGCGCACACCCTGGACAGATGCCTGGGAAAGCCAGAAAGCCCCTACCCCCTTACCCATGCCTTTACAAACCTTGGTATCTGAACCCCCCCTCCGTTATCTCGATAAATTAAGCGAGGGCGGGCATGAAGGCGCAAAAAAGCTGGCAACATATTGGGTCGGTCAAGCCGTCGGGTTGATGAACCAAACAATGTCCAGTGCTCAGGTCGTACAACAATTCAAAGAAGAATTCGCCAACGCGGTTGAACGTCTGAATTCTAACTTTTGAGTATGCATGACTAATATAAAAACTCAGAATGCCTATAGTTGCGGAGAGCTAATCATACGAAATCGGTTTTTAGCCGCAACTGGTATTGCACTCTCTCGGACTAGCTGCTTTTAACCCGGTCGCTTCAAAGTCGGAAAGTTGAGCGTTGCAATCACCTCGTCTTTTGACACCTTATTTATTATTAACTGGCGCGTACCCTCTGTTTAATATACCTTATATTTCAACACATTTAATCAGGGGAATTTATGATGAATCGCGCTTTGATCTTATCTGCTGGAACGATTGCGTTCTGCCTCGCTTCACCCGCCTATTCTCAAAATAGTGAATTAGAACTAACGATTTATGGCGACGGACGAACCCTGGTCGATGACGTCAGACAAGTGAGTTATAGCGATGGTGTTCAATCTATTGACCTCCCTGGTGTGTCATCAGCTATCCTACCGCAAAGTGTGACAATTAGATCTGATGATATTGCAATCCTTGAACAAAATTTTGATTTCGACCTCCTAACACCTAAGAAATTGATGGAAAAAGCGGTCGGACAACAGGTTGAACTTGTTCGAATTAATCCCGCTACGGGCGCAGAAGAGCGCAGACGTGCCAAGGTCTTATCAGTCAATAATGGAACGGTTATCCAAGTTGACGGAAAAATCGAAGTGCTACGCGCTGACGATGTCCCCACCCGCGTTATCTTCCCCAAAGTACCAGAAAACCTACGCGCAGAACCCACATTATCTCTGAGGCTCGACACAGATCGTCCAGGCACAAGAGAACTTGGCCTGTCATATCTCAGCAGTGGTATAAATTGGGATGCAGATTATGTGATGAGCTTTGATGAGGCGACCGGTAAAATGGACCTACAAGGCTGGGCCACCCTTGAGAACCTTACGCAAACAACATTTAAAGAAGCCGATATTTCTGTGATTGCGGGCTATGTGGGTACGCTTGATGGCAATAATTACAATAACCGACGCGGCGACTATTATAATTTTTATTTTCAACGCCGAAATTACATCTTCCAAATCACGCGCAATCAAAGAAACACACAAAGGCGGGGCGGGACTGAGGCGAGCCCTCAAGAGCGTGTTGGTGATAATTTGATTTATCGCCTCCCCCAAAAAACAACTTTGGCGGCGAAACAGAAAAAGCAAATCACGCTTATTGAGGCGCAAGATGTCGACGCCAGAAAAGCCTATGAATATTATAATTTGAATTTCACAAGCCTGAATGAGCCTCAAGGCGTTGATAGCCGTATTGTCTTTTCGAATAGTCGCGCAACCGGTCTCGGCGAAGCTCTCCCTGCCGGAACAATTCGCGTTTACACCAAAGATCAGACTGGAAAATCGCAATTTATCGGGGAAGAGGCCATTGGGCATATTTCCGGCGGATCTGACATGTCTCTAAAAATTGGCGAAGCCTTTGACATATCGGTCCAACCAACCCTGATCTCGTCAAAGAATATCTCAAAATATGTGACGGACATGGAGATGCAATTTGATCTTAGAAATGCGACCGAGGATGATGTCGAGGTCAGGCTATTTCAAGACCTCCGCGGCTACCGCCTTGACTATGACTTCCTCAGTGAAAGTCAGGCTGGCGTGATGCAAAATGATGGCCGCCGATATTGGGATATGAAAATTCCGGCCGAAGGCTCCGCCAAACTTACCTATAAGGTTCGCGAAGACCGGAACTAGTCATGCGATCCCTTTGCCTGTTCGTATTATTATATTGTTTCGCCATATCTTCGGCTTTTGCGCAAGGCCTTGGCAATGATGTAAATATCGTCAAATCCGAAGATGTAAGCGCAACGGGATTGACGATCTATCCTGATGATCTTGCCTTTATTCGCGAGACACGCATTATCGACCTGCCAGCTGGACTAGTCGACATTCAGTTTTTTGGCGTGAGCGATCGGATTATTCCACAATCGGCCGTCCTCGAAGAATTTGAAGGTCTTCGGATAGAAGGAAACTTTGACTCGGATATAATTAACCCGACAAAACTGCTTGAGCGGTCCGTCGGACAAACACTCGCCATTCGGCGCTTAAATCCGGTCACTGGATCAACGGATCTGGTTCGCGGAAAATTAGTCTCTGCCGTCGCCGATGAACATGACATCACTGCCGTTTTTTCGACCGCGGACGGAATAGAAGCTTATCAGTGTTCCGGTCTTGCTGAGGCTCTGATCTTGAATAGCTTACCGGAAGGCTTGAATTCGGTCCCGGTATTATCAACCCGTGTAAGTGTCCGCGAGGCAGGTCTAAAAACGATCACGCTCACCTATCTCTCACGCGGATTAGGATGGTCCGCCGATTACCGCATGGATATAGATCAAAATAATAAAGATGAAGTTGGGCTTTTGGGCTGGCTGACCTTGAACAATGATACATCCAAGAGCTTTAAGGACACAGAGCTAAGTGTCGTTGCGGGGGAACTAAACCGCGTCAAAAATGAAACCCGCTCTGAACGCGCCAATGGGTGGGACCCAATCGTGACCTGCACATTTAGTAAATATGTCAAGGATCAAGATGTTGTTGTTGATTATGATTCACCGGCTCCGGCTCCAGTAGCATCTTATGGATTTGCCGAAGATGTAGTTGTCGTCACAGCCAGAAAGCGTGCCGAAGTCGTCGAAGCCACACAAGAAGAATTGGGAGATTACAAATTATATCGCGCCCCCCAATCCGTGACAGTCGCCGCGCATCAATCCAAACAAATCGCGTTTTTGTCCAAATGGAATGTCGAAATAATGGGTGGTACAAAATATCGCTGGGATGTAGCTGATCTTATCGATCAAAATCTGGAAGGCTATGGGGCCGTGCCTGGTCGTATCATTTATGCGCTGGAGAATGATAAGGACGGCAACCTTGCTGTGCCCCTTCCAGCCGGAACAGTGCGCGCCATGTCCCAAGCCCCGACTGGTCAAAATATTTTCTTAGGCGAGGACTCAATCCCGAACTCCGCCATCGGAAATCCTGTTGAAATAGAAATTGGTGAGGCTTTCCTTGTAACAGCCCAATTCACCTTAGTTTCGGAAAATCGAGACGATGTTGAAGTCAAAGTCACCATTCAGAACGCAAATTCAGAGACTGTCATGGCTGAATTCGATCTGGATTTTTTCGAAGACCTAAAAGTTACCCATAATGGACGCCGGAAATCCGTGCCAAAAGATAGTAAAATTTTCTCCCTCGACGTTCCAGGTGAAGGACAAGCCAGCTTCACCTTCCAAGGGGTATGGCGTTGATTATCTTCAATAAGTCAAGCTGCGATTGATCTAACCGTGTTTGTGTCATCATTATTTCGCCCTGTCTGGAATATTTTCAGGCAATGCACACACCACTAATAATCTTGAAGGATTAATTCATAATTCCTAATTTCATCATGGGTTCTTTGATCTTTGTAGTCGGCTGCCAAGAGACTTTTATAAGAGTGAGGTTAACCTTAAGTCTTGCGTCAGCCATTCTTTAATAACTGCATTCTCCGTACTCATTATTAGAAACTTGCATTTGCCCCGAACTTGCCTGTACGCTCGGCATATGGGTACCAGCTTAGCGCAAAACCTTTCAAATCGAGATCATTCGATATGGCTGCCTCGTGGATTGAGGTTGTTTTTTATTTTTGGTGTCGCCTGTCTTATGACAGCAATTGTGACATTCGTCGCGCATAATCTGACCTATCTTTCGACTGTCGGAAAACTGGGCGGAATTGGTGTGTTTTTGCTGGTGGCTGTTGCCGCATGGATCCGTTTGGGGATTAATAAGACACTCGGGGCCGTCGCATCGGGCATGACGGCGCAACTTTTGATCGGGGTTTGGTTAGCTGCGGCAGGTCAGCTTTATCAAGCGCCAGGTGGATTGCAGGACTTGTTGATTGTCTGGTTGGTATTGGGCTTGCCATTTGCGCTGGCGTCCCGCCATGCCTCACATTGGGCGATGTGGCTTGCTTTGGTTTTCGGCATATCTGTTACAAAAAACGGGACATATTTTTATGAATATCTGGGCTTTATGAACCAGAAATATAAAATTTTGATTTGGGCGATAATCTTTTCGGGTTTAACAGCGCTGACCTTATGGCGAAAAGCACCGATATGGTTGATGACGTCCCTCTCCCTTATCGCCTCGGGCTTTCTTATCCCGTCAATATTTGTCGGCGTCGACTCTCTTAAATATTTTTGGTTCTTTATAGTCGCGGGCCTTATAGCCATTGGATTTGCTTATTTTTTATACAAACAAAAGAAAGCTCTCGGCGCCTTGTGCATCTTTACCTTGGTCGTTCTATCCCTGCCCGTTTCGCTATTAATTAGATTGATATCAGAAATTGATAGTGGTTGGGGGTATATAAATTTCTTATTGACCGCCATAGTCTTTGGCGCGGCAACTTTTGCGATGATACGCCTATTCAAACAATATCGAACTCATTTTGACGATAAATCAAACGTTCATATTGAAGCGGCACAAGGCGCCAATTTGACTGCAGAAGCCGAGAATGCATCACCTTGGTATATGGATGTTTTGATTGCCATTGGCGGTATTTTGACAGCCATTTTTGCAACAGCTTTTATCGGTTCACTCCTAGGCGTTTTACTCGCTGTTACCCGGTCGCAAGAACTGGGAATGTTGATCATTGGATTAGCACTTTATGGCATCTTTTTTACACTCTACTTTCGGCAATCATCATCTGACAAAGATCGCATTTATTTGAATTATCTCTTTGGGACCCTTCTCCTCGTTGGACAAATTACGGCCTTAATTGGATTTGCGTTGGTCACCGACAGTTTTTCAAGCTCTCAATGGCTAGGCAGTTTTTCCATTCTTTTGGCGACCCCAATTTTACTGGTAATAAGACGCCGCGTGATGGAAGTCATTCAGGCCCTCATAATCTCTGGCTCGATTTTCGTGGCAATATATTGGGATTTTACTTTCGGTTATAAATGGGCTGAACCCATTCTCTTTGTGTCGCTGATTGGCTTTGCAGCGCTTTGCTTTTTCATCCGTTTTAAAGGATATTGGCGGAATGCCGCAGCGCTTATATTTTTACTCGCCGCAATTTGCGCGGGGCTCATCAATCCAGATTTCCTGTTTGAAACACAGGGCCTCTTACAGGGCGGATTAGACTCGCTTTGGCCAATTTTGTCCCGTGGCCTTCTGTTTACCTGTGCCGTGTTAGGCATATGGTTTTCGAGGCTAAGATCTACGCTTCCATCCCTGCCGATTTTGATCGCTATTACAGTCATTGTCGCAATTTTACCCGGAGGAGCTGCGGGCGCGGCCCTCATCTTATTAATTGGATATGCGGCCGGATTGCGAAGCTATTTTGTGGTCGGAAGCGTGGCATCGCTCTATTTTCTCTTTGCGGCCTATTATGATCTCCGCCTGACCTTGATGGAACTTTCTGGCGTCCTTGCGCTGTCCGGGATCATCTTTTTGGGCATGTGGTATATCTCGCGTCGAAAATTGGGAGATCGTAAAGTCTCGCAGGAGATCACGTCATGAGCCTATCTGAAACATCTCAAAAAAAGAATGCCTTATCCTATGGATTGATCGGGCTAGGTCTTGTCCTTTGTTGCTATAAATTTGTCTCGGCGACCCTATCGGCGGAAGACATTCGACAAAATGGCGAACGGGTCTTGATCGACCTCCGACCTGCTGATCCGCGCTCGCTCCTCCTGGGAGATTATATGCGGTTGAATTATAATAGAGAAGCTCTGCCAAGTGACCCAGACGCACGGTTTTCAAACCCCGTAGACCGCGATAAAATCATACCTCGAAAAGGGCTGGCCGTTATTCGACTTGATGACAGCGTTGTACGGTTTGTCAGATTTGCAACTGAGAATGAGACACTTGCAGATGATGAACGCCTGATCCGCTATAGCAAGGCGCGTTGGCGCTATATTTATGGTGGCACACGCTATTATTTCCAATCCGGCACGGCGGAACGCTTCCGCGACGCCGAATATGGTGAGTTCAGACTTATGGTTGATGGTCGTGTGCTCCTCTCGGGGCTAGCCGATGAAGATAAGAAGACGATATTGATTGCGGGCGAAGCGCCGGAATAAATTGACGCATTTAATATCACTGTCATCAACTCTGATTTTGAATATTGTTTAGATCTCTGATTTTGGCGTTTATGCGGATAATGATTTTGCGCATGATTGCGGTCAGTGCGACCATGGGTTTTTTACCTTTATCGAGCAGGTTTTGATATTTCTGTGAGAGGTCTGATTTTTTAGATCGTGCGGCGCCCATAGCAGCCATGAACAAGGCTCGCCGGATATGAGGTCGCCCGCCTCGGACGGATCGATAGCCTTTTCGCTGTCCACTATCATTAGGATGAGGTGCTACACCGGCCAGACTGGCCGCTTGTCGCCGGGTCAGTTGTCCGAGTTCTGGCATAAAGGCGATGAGCTTTTGAGCTGTGATCGGACCGATGCCGGGCTGGGCGATCATCAGGTCGTATCGGGACGATAGTGATTGGCTTGAGACGATGAGGGTTTTGATGTGGCGGTCGATTTTATGGATTTGCCGATCCAGTGTTTTAATAATGGCCTGGCAGGAGTTTTGGATAAACCTGTCAATGCCAGGGGCTTTCAGGCGCGTTTTCTCGGCAGCGCGAAAGGCCACAATATCCTCGCGACGGTGCATAAGTTGTTGCAAGGCTTGTTGTTTTTTACTCTGGGCTTTCCATAAGGGGAGTTCCGACACCCGCTCCCGGCCATAGCGGGCTAGGGCTTTGGCATCCAAAGGGTCGGTCTTGCCGTGATGGCGCAGCGAGGCGATGAAGCGTTTGACCTTCAGCGCATCGGCTCGGTGTATAGCCTTATGATGTCTAGCGCACAAAGATAGCAACCGGGCTTCATAGCCGCCGGAAGCCTCACAGATCAGAAGGCTATCGGAAGGTACAATTTTGAGCCAAGCCGTAATAGCGCTTTGTGTATTGGGCAAGGTCAGAACTTCTTGTGACTGCTCATCATAAATGACTAGGCTCGGCTTGCCGACATCAATACCGATGAAGCGATTAAAAACAGTGGGATTACAGGACTTCATATGTTACTCTTTCAAGGCTTGGGATTGTTTGCGGGCGTGGACGTTACCCATAGACCCTTTCAACTCTTCAAGCGTATTTGCAAAAGGAGACGGGAGACCTCGATGACAACGGTCGTAAAGACCCACCCCGGAACGGTTGCCCGCCTCCGCCCAACCTACGGCCAGACAAACACAATATACACAAATCAAATCAAACAACCCCGGACT
>CAYRMO010000110.1:0-8857 GCA_964425355.1 uncultured Algimonas sp.
GTCCCCCGGGATGCTGCGGGGCTTGATCTAGGGGCGGCCCTATCCATCATGTCCAAAAACGGCATAGAGCGATTACTGGTTGAGGGCGGCGGAACGCTGATTGCGAGTTTTATGCGTGCGGGTCTTTATGACACGCTCCATTGGTACCGCGCGCCCGTCATTCTGGGCGGGGACGGCCGAAACGCCATCGGGGATTTGGGCCTGACAGAGATGCAATCAGTTTTACGCCTGAAACCTATCAAGTCCGAGATCATGGGTGACGACACGCATGATGTGTTTGAGCGGGTGACATAATGTCGGGTGAAGTCAAAATGGACTGGCTGATGGATAGCTCTGTTTTGCCAGAGGCGAATATGAGCCTGGCGCGTATGACGGTGCCAAAAGGTGTGACCTCGGAACGTCATAAACATGAGAGCTGCACGGAAACGCTACATGTGCTCTCGGGTCAGGTTGAACAATATATTGGTGACACATCGTTAAAAATGGGGCCGGGCGAGACCTGTTTTATTCCACAAGATACGGCGCATCATACGATCAATATAGGATCTGAGGCGGCTGTGATACTGGTCAGCTATTCTTCGGGTCAACGGGATTATAAACGGGTCTAATATGTTCACAGGTATCATCACAGATATAGGTCGATTGAAATCTGTCACGCGCGACACGGGCGGGGAATGGGGCGATACGCGTATGGATGTCGCCTGTGCCTATGATACGTCGACCATTGATATTGGGGCCTCTATTTCACATGCGGGGGCCTGTATGACCGTGATTGAAAAAGGCCCGAATTGGTATGCGTTTGAGGTCTCAGACGAAAGCCTATCCAAGACAACAATGGGAGATTGGCAAGTCGGTCATAAAATCAATTTGGAGCGTGCTTTGACAGGCGCTGATGAACTTGGCGGGCATTTGGTGACGGGTCACGTTGACGGCGTCGGCACCGTCACAGGCCGCAAAGAGATTGCTGGATCATTGAAACTGGATTTTGAAGCACCAGACCATATTGCATTCGGAATAGCGCCCAAAGGGTCGATTACGGTGGACGGAGTCTCGCTAACGGTGAATACGGCCTCGGATAATCGGTTTTCCGTCAATATCATCCCCCATACGGCCGTTGAAACCACATTAGGGCAATTACAGATAGGTGATAAAGTAAATCTGGAAATTGACCTCATCGCCCGCTATGTGGCGCGCTACCTCTCAGCCCAGAATGAGAAAACATGAAAGATAAATCATGACAGACCTGAATACTGCGACATTTGACGATGTCTATAACCTCGCCACCCCCGAGGAGATCATCGAGGACGCCCGTAATGGTCGCATGTATATTCTGGTCGATGCCGAGGACCGCGAAAATGAAGGCGATCTGATTATCCCGGCGCAATTTGCAACGCCTGACGCGATCAATTTTATGGCGAAATTTGGCCGAGGCTTGATTTGTCTGGCAATGGAAGAGCAAAAGGCCGATATATTGGGGCTAGAGCCACAAAATAAGAATAATGGCTCGCGTTTTGAAACCGCCTTTACGCAATCTATCGAAGCTCGCGAAGGCGTAACAACCGGGATTAGTGCGGCTGACCGGGCTTTGACCATCCAGGTCGCCATTGACCCCGAAAGCCGCTCAGACGACATTGTAACCCCCGGCCACATGTTTCCACTAATCGCCAAAGATGGCGGGGTATTGGTACGCACAGGCCACACAGAAGCCTCCGTTGATATTTCTCGGATGGCGGGCCTAAACCCATCGGCCGTTATTTGTGAGATCATGAATGATGACGGGACCATGGCGCGTCTTCCGGATCTGGTCGCCTTTGCGCAATTTCACGGCATGAAAATCGGCACGATTGAAGATCTGGTCGCGTATCGCATGCAAAAAGACCATTTCGTCAAATATATTGCCAGCAGTGATTTCCGCTCGCAAAATGGAGATGCGTTCAAAATCCATGTTTATCGCAACTTCCTAGATGGGAAAGAACATGTGGCGCTCTCAAAAGGTGAAGCCGATCCAAGCCAGGAAAGCCTCGTCCGTGTCCATAAGATTGATTTTGCCGGTGATATATTATCTGAGGATAGTCCGCGCTCCGGGTTGATTTGGGATGCCATGAAGCAATTGGCAAATCATGACGGCCATAGTGTTTTGGTCTTGATCCGCGAAGGCTCGATTGACTCGCTTCTAGAAAGATTAGGGGCACATAAATCAAAAATTGATCGTAAGACCCAGACCATTCGGGAATATGGTGTCGGTGCGCAAATTCTGTCACATCAAGGCGTGCGGAAAATGCGCTTGATTA
Organism: uncultured Algimonas sp.; assembly: GCA_964425355.1. Lineage (GTDB taxonomy): Bacteria > Pseudomonadota > Alphaproteobacteria > Caulobacterales > Maricaulaceae > Litorimonas. The sequence goes on from CAYRMO010000110.1 coordinate 2,292, forward strand.
CGAATGTCATGCCAAAGATTATCGGTCTCGAAGCCTATGATCTCGATCTGGTCGGTATTACACCTCTAAAGAATACAAGGGCTTAGACGTGAAAATTCTAGTTATTGAAGCGCGCTATTACGACGCCATTTCTGAAGACTTGCTCAAGGGTGCGCTGGCTCAATTGCAAGCCGCAGGAGCCGAGCTTGTCAAAGTCAATGTGCCGGGTGCGCTCGAAATCCCACATGTGATTTCTTATGCTGAAAAAGCCGACGCAGGATATGACGGATATGTCGCTTTGGGATGTGTGATCCGCGGTGAGACAACTCATTATGACTATGTTTGCCAAGAGTCGGCGCGCGCTCTTATGGATTTGGCGGTTAATCAACAGCTCGCCATTGGAAATGGCATCATCACGGTCGAAAATGAAGCCCAAGCCATTGCGCGCTCCAAGCCAGATCAAAAGGATAAAGGTGGCTTTGCCGCCTCTGCTTGTTTGCGCATGATCCAAATCAGAGATGATTTGAATAAAAAATGAGTGGCGCCAATCCTAAATTAAGGCGTGTATCGCGGCTCAGCGCCGTGCAAGCCCTCTATCAAATGGATGTATCGGGCACACCGCATAAGGTCGTGATCAAGGAATTTCTCGATCACCGGTTTGGCCATAAGGATGAACCTGGCATGGTTCATGCGGATGAGCCATTTTTTGAAGATATTATGGACGGGGTTGTAACCCATCAAGCTGATATTGATGGCGCCGTTGAGACCCAGCTCTCTGATAAATGGCCACTTAGGCGCTTAGATGCCACCTTACGCGCCCTGTTACGCTCCGCAACTTATGAAATTATGAGACGTCCAGATGTACCGGCTCTGGTCATCATCAATGAATATATGGCGATCTCGACGGAGTTTTTCTCTGGCAAAGAGCCTGGTATTGTAAATGGGGTCCTCGATAAAATCGCCAAAAATGTTAGAGCGGCCGAATTTGGTTTGACCGCAAGCCACGTCACACCAAAAGCCGAGACCGATGGATGAGCATGACCTCATCCGGACTTATTTTGCGCCGCTAGCCGGGGCAGGCGGGCTCGGACTCTTAGATGACGCGGCCATCATTGAGCCGTCTCCGAAACATGATTTAATTATATCGACAGATAGTTTTGTCGAAGGTGTACATTTTCCAAAAGGCCAATATGGCGGCAATGTCGCAGAGCGGCTGTTGCGAACCAACCTCTCGGATTTAGCGGCAAAGGGCGCAAGGCCGATAGGATATACGCTCAATTTGGCTTGGCCTAAAGGGATAGAGATTAAATGGCTAAAGGGCTTTGTTGCGGGCCTTAAAGATGTCCAAGACCAATTTGATTTCCATTTGTTAGGCGGGGATACGGTCAGGCTTGAAGGGCCGCTTATTGCATCGGTTACGATTTTTGGTCAGGTGCCTACCGGGCAAATGGTTCAACGCGGCGGCGCGCAGATCGGGGATGATATTTGGGTCACAGGCAATCTGGGTCAAGCCAAATTAGGGTGCGATTTGGCGCTTGGCAAAACAATCAACCCCAAGCCGGCAGGGGATGATCTGTGGCATTTTGAAGAGGCCTATTGGCGACCAGAAATTCACCTGACACTGAGACAGGTCCTACGCGAAAAAGCAACATCGGCACTTGATGTGTCAGACGGCATTATTCGGGATGCGGGGCATATTTACCGCGCCAGTCAACTCGGTGTCACCTTAAATTTTGATGCCTTGCCGTTAACGAATGGGACTGAGAAATGGGCGGAGCAACAGGCTGATCCGGTCCTTGCCCGGCAAGCCCTGTTTAGTTTCGGAGATGATTATCAAATTCTCTTTACGTCTGATCCGGGCCATCGGCAGAGTTGGTTTGATCTGGCTCGCGACCGTCGTATCAAATTGTCATTGATTGGGAATGTTACCCAAGGTGAAGGTGTTGCGTGTTTAGATGTCAATGGACGCCCTATGATATGGGACGCAACAGGGTTTAGCCATTTTTGAAAGGCTTGAAACTAGCGCCTAAGTTGGGCCGCCACCGCCGCCGCCCGAATTGCCTGGATTATTTCCGCCAGCAAGCCGGTCTGTTGGAAGACGTCCGATTGTCCCGAAAATTTGCTCTAGAACAGAAAGTTCGCGCCCACGTGTGGGTGTTTTACGATCAACATAATTGACAGGCACACCGTCTTCGAGACCATATTCCGCAACTTTGGTGACCTGGCCATCAGAATTGAATTCAATCGCCGTGACAGTGCGGTCTTCGATTTGAGGGCGAAGATAAGCGTAACGTTGCCGAACGGAATTGATATAATACCATGTGTCTTCTTCCAGATCCTCGTCAAATGTTGTTTTGATCGAGGGATTCCCAAGGCGCGCCAGGACAGAGGACTTTGTATCCGTATCCGGGTTAACGGCCTGCGGCTTTTCAGCGGTTGGAATATAACCATGATTGCGAAGCACAGGGTTACAGGCCGTTGCAAGGGAGGCTGCAAAAATGAGACAGACACATTTTGTCGTCATGGACTTATGAATTCGAGTCATGAGGGTCACACATGAAGTTATTGATTGAGATGGACCTAGCCCTCCGTCATATGAAGAGCAAGACCATAACTGAATGAAGATTTGGTCAGAATTGATCAATCATAAGGCATGTCATGGGGTTTTTCTCTAAAATACTTAGAAAAGACGATCCGCTTAAGACGGATGGCCGACGTCTTTATAGCAAATTAATGGCGCAATCGCGTCAAACGCCTTTCTTTGGAGATGGTCGATTTCCTGATTCATATGATGGACGGGTTGATGCTTTAACCCTCCATATTGCGCCGGTGCTAACGGTTTTAAACACACATGGCGTTGACGGCGAAAAATTGGGTCAGGCTCTGTTTGATGAAATGAAAGATGACTTTGAAGTCGCGCTGCGCGAGGAAGCTTTGTCAGATGCTGGCGTTAAAAAACGCATTACACCGATGATTTCATTGTTTTACGATCGTGTGAGGTCTTATGGCCGAATTTTGCATGAGGGCGGCGAAGACACAGAGATGCAAGTTACTTTAAACGAATCATTGCCAGAAGCAGACCCTGAATTTTTGACGGCATTGAGCCAGTATGTGTTGGAATTTCAGTCTGATTTAGCCAAATTGACTTTGGGACAAATTGCCCTGACAGATTTCAGCTTTCCGGTTATCTGACAATAGCTTAGATTAAGACTGGGCATGCGTGTTTTCGCAAGCTAAACAGCGCCGAAACGGAAAGCGATGCATGCTAGATGGATTGATCATATCAATAGATGCGATGGGCGGTGACGAAGCCCCCGAAATCGTAATCAAAGGGATCGAATATTTCCTATCCCATCAAGGAGAGGGACGCCGCGCGCGTTTTCTATTGCATGGAGACGAGGCGGCTTTGGCGCCATTAATAGCAAATGCGCCTCGCACACGTGAGCGATCGGAAGTTGTACATACAGAAAAGACTGTGGCCATGGAAGACAAGCCCTCTCAGGCTTTGCGCCAGGGCAAGGGGTCCAGCATGTGGAATGCCGTGGCCTCGGTTAAAGGTGGCCAAGCCGGGGTTGTTGTGTCTGCGGGGAATACTGGAGCCTTTATGGCGATGTCGAAATTGCAACTTCGGCCCAAACAAGGGGTGCAACGTCCCGCGCTAGCCGCGAGCTGGCCAAATATGACGGGTGGCATGTCTGTGGTCCTGGATGTTGGGGCCAATGTAGAATGTGATGCCTCACAGCTTACAGAATTCGCAATTTTGGGTGAGGCTTATTACCGAGCCATTTATGGCAAGAAATGCCCGACGGTTGGGCTTTTAAATGTTGGCACAGAAGACGGCAAAGGTAATGCAGTCGTGAAGGTTGCGCATGAACGTCTATCCCAATCTCAATTGGGGATTGACTATATCGGATTTGTGGAAGGTTATGATATTTCCAAAGGCAGTGTCGATGTCGTCGTAACGGATGGCTTCACCGGAAATGTTGCCCTCAAAACAGCCGAAGGTACGGCCAGACTGGTTGATAGTTTCGTGAAGAAAGCTCTGCTCGGGAATTTATGGTCTAAATTTACATCGGGTTTAAATGCCTGGTCGCTCAGGCAGCTCAGGAAAAAATTGGACCCGCGTCGTATTAATGGGGCTGTTTTTTTGGGCTTAAATGGAATTGCCGTTAAAAGTCACGGGGGAACAGATCGCATTGGTTTTTCAAATGCTTTGAATATCGCCATTGGTTTGGCCGAAAGCGATTTTCAAAAAGCCTTGGATGCGCGTCTCGATGCGCTCCATGACGAAGATGATAATATCGGGTTTATCTCATGAAAGCTGTCATTCGGGGGATTGGGAGTTATCTTCCAGATCGCATCATGCACAATTCAGAAATGTCGAAACTGGTCGACACATCTGATGAATGGATCCGTGAGAGAACGGGTATTCAGCAAAGGCATATTGCAGCAGACGGGGAATATACCTCAGACCTTGGATTTAAGGCCGCTCGCGCAGCGCTTGATCATGCGGGCTTAACCTCTGATGATTTGGATCTCGTTGTTGTTTCGACATCGACACCTGATTTTACCTTTCCATCTACGGCTACAATTATTCAAGAAAAGCTCGGCATGCATCACGGCGCAGCCTTTGATGTTCAGGCCGTCTGTTCGGGCTTTATTTATGGCAGCCATGTCGTCAATTCTATGCTCAAATCGGGCGCCGCGAAATCGGCGCTTTTGATCGGGGCGGAGACTTTCTCTCGTATTCTGGATTGGGAAGACCGCGGAACCTGTGTGCTATTTGGCGACGGTGCAGGTGCGATGGTTTTACAGGCAGAGGAAAACCCTGAAAATGAGGCTGGCATACTTCATAGCTATGTTCGCTCTGATGGGCGTCACCGCGAGATGCTATTTGTCGATGGTGGGCCGTCTCGTACGCAAACGGTTGGGCATTTGCGCATGTTGGGCAATCAAGTCTTTAAACATGCGGTCACAGATATTGCCCAAGTTATGCGTGATTGCGCAGAACAAGCCGGCGTACCGATTTCAGATATTGATTGGTTTGTGCCTCACCAAGCCAATCAACGTATTTTGAATGCTGTCGCCCGTAAATTAAAGCTACGACCGGAACAGGTCGTGTCGACGGTTGCCGATCATGCAAATACATCAGCGGCATCCGTGCCGCTTGCAATGGATCGGGCCGTAAAAGACGGACGCATCAAGCGAGGCGACCTCGTTATGCTCGAAGCCTTTGGTGGTGGCTTTACGTGGGGCGCAACATTGTTGCGATATTAGCACAGATTCATTGAGAATTTTCATTTTTATTCTTTCAACCCTTGAAATGATTTGATATTTCTTGCTTAAGGGGAATATAATGAGTGGGTCATCTGAGAATACGCAAACGGTCACGCGGCAAGATCTTGCCGAAGCCGTCTATCGAGAAATTGGCCTGTCCAGAACAGAAAGCTCCGCTTTGGTTGAATCTGTGATTGACCATATTGGGAACGCACTGGAAAAAGGTGAGCATGTGAAGCTTGCTGGTTTTGGCACTTTCTCACTCCGTGACAAAAGCGAACGTATTGGGCGAAATCCAAAAACCGGGGAAGAGGTTCCGATTACACCGCGCCGGGTTCTCGTCTTTAAACCCTCACAAGTCCTTCGGGAGCGGGTCGACTCCGCTTTATCAAAGACCTCGTGATTTCGTTTCGTAAAAATAACTTTGATGGGTTAGAACGTTTTAGGCTAATATGAGTCAGAGCAGGACAGCATCAAAAACGACCCGTGCGTTTCGGACAATTAGCGAAGCGGGCGAGGAGCTTGACCTTCAACCTCATGTTTTGCGCTTTTGGGAATCCAAGTTTCCACAAATCAAACCCATTAAACGCGGTGGTGGACGTCGGTTTTACAGACCCGATGATATAGAATTTCTACGCGGTATAAAAATCCTACTCCACGATGAAAAACACTCGATCAAAGATGTTCAAAAACTCATTCAGAAAAAAGGTGCTACGCGGATAACCGATCTAGGTCGATCAGTTGAAAAAGCGGCCATGGAAAAAAAGGTGACAGATACAGATCTTTTACCTGAGCGTATCGTTCCAGGTGAGGGCGTTACGAAAACGAAATCCAAAAAATCTAAAAAGAAACCTAAAATTGCACCTGCCGAAACAGTTGCTCCGATTGAGACAATAGCACCAGAGGTCGTGGAGCCCGCGCACGAGCAAGCCGTTGCACCTGCGCCTATTGAAGAGACGCCACCTGCTCAAGCCACGACACCTAACTCGACATATTGGCCAGTCCCCGAAGTTGACATGGAGGCGCTACGTGAGGCTTTGTCTCGTTTAGAGGCTCTTAAAGCCAAATGGGGTGAGTTTAGAGACCCTCCGAAAGACAGCTAATTACTGTCACATGGTCGCTTGCGATTTATGGTTCAGGCTTTTATAGCCGCACATCCAAGAGATAGGACGGAGTATGGCGCAGTCCGGTAGCGCACACGCCTGGGGGGCGTGGGGTCGCAGGTTCGAATCCTGCTACTCCGACCATCTCTTGGAGGTCCATACCGACCACATGGGTTACAGTTTATTCCTGAGACATAGGTAACACAT